>DASYGI010000456.1:0-3774 GCA_035999925.1 Pedococcus sp. | reverse complement strand
CCATCGCGCCAGCAGTACTTCGGCATCAACTTCGCGCTGGTCAACCTGGGCATCGGACTGGGCGGTGTCATCGGCGGTCTCTATACCGACGTGCACCGGCCGCAGACCTTCACCGTCGTCTTCCTGGCGAACGCTGCGAGCATGCTCGTCCCGGTCGTCCTGCTGCTGGGGCCACTGCGTCACGTGCATGGTCGGGCTGAGCGACCCGAGGGCACCGACCCGGCCGGGGGCTCCTACCTCGCCATCCTGCGCGACCCCGCCGTGGTGTGGATGACCGTGCTGACGTTCCTCGGCACGTTCGTCGGCTACGGCCAGATGGAGGCGGGCTTCCCGGCGTTCGCCCGTCAGGTCAGCCAGGTGTCCACCTCGGTGGTCGGCTTCGCCTTCGCGGTGAACACGGCAGTCATCGTGGGGCTGCAGTTCTTCGTGCTTCGCCGCATCGTGGGCCGGCGCCGGACCCGGGTCCTCGTGGTCATGGCCGCCTTGTGGGCCACGGCGTGGATCCTGCTCGGACTGACCGGGCTGGCGCCGGGCACCATCGCGGCGGCAGGTGGGGTGCTGATGTTCCACGCCTTGTTCGCGCTCGGCGAGACGCTGCTTCAGCCCACCGTGCCGGCCATCACCAACGACCTGGCCCCGGACCACCTTCGCGGCCGTTACAACGCGGTCAACGCGGGCGCCTTCCAGGGTGGGACCATCCTCGGCCCCGTCGTGGCCGGGGTGATGCTCGGCCACGGGTGGTCGACCGCCTTCGTCGTGATGCTCGTGGCGGGCTGTGCTGTGATGGCCGTGCTGGCCCGGGTCGTCGAGGTCCGGATCACGCCGGAGGTGAACGGCCTGGCTCAGCCTGCCCCGACGCTGATGCCCCAGGTGCCCGTCCACGACTGACCGGGGCTCAGGCTCACCAGACCTTCGCCCGAGTTGAACGCGTCGGCTGGACAGCTCATCGGCTCCACGGCGATCCCCCGGGTCCCGTCGACGCCTTGGTCGGCGCCCTTGGCGGTGAACACCTGGAACCACTCGAACGCCGCATCACCCCAGACCGTTACCGCTGGCCGTTCCCGAAGGCCCGACACCATCACCTCCCAGCGACCGGTGTCCGGATCGCGGTCGACGTTTGTGTATGCCGTGTCCAGGCTGGTGCGACCCAGCGGGCGCGCGTGTCTGAAGTCGACCTCGGGCCGCACCGGTGCGGTCGACGTCGGCAACAGACGCTCATCGACCAGGACCTCCTCGCCCGCTGGCAGCCGGAGCACCACGTCGGCCAGCGGCGTGTCACCCAGCGCGACGTAGGGATGGGCGCCGAACCCGAACGGCAGGGGCCGCGCACCGTTGTTGGTGACCCGTGTTGTCACGCTCAGCCCGAGGTCGCCGACGGCGTACGTGACCTGGAGATCGAGCAGCCCGTCCCAGCCCGGCTGCGGGAAGAGTCGCGCCCCCACGGTCAGCTCCGACTCCCCTTGGTCGACCAGTCGCCAGGGCAGCCACCGGACCAAGCCGTGGCTGGCGTTGTGGAGGGCCGGCTCGGTCAGCGGCAGCTGGTACGCGGTCCCGCCGAAGCTGTAACGGCCGTCCCGGATGCGGTTCGGCCAGGGCATCAACAGCTGGCCGCGACCGGACTTGGCCATCTCCTGCCGGCCATAGCCGGCGAGCACCTCGACCCCGTCGCAGGCGTACGTTCGCAACCCGCCGCCCAGCTCGACCACGGTCGCCGCCTGGGTGCCATGGCGGATCACCCACTGCTCACCGCTGACCGGAGACGTCACGAGCCAACCCTAGGCGTCACTGTCCTACCCTGATGCGCTCAAGAAGGTCGCGCGGTCCCTAGGAGATGCGGGCGGCTCGGATCAGCACTGCCTTGGAGCCCGACTTCGTCGCGACCACGAGCACGGTGTCGCCGTTGGCGAGCTTGGTGGCATTGCCTCGGGTGCTGGAGTCCACGGCATACGTCGCGGTGTAACCGTCGGTGCTGCGCACGGTGACCGAGGAGCCACTGGCGGCGGTCACTGTGCCCCGCTGCAGCGTCATCACGGTCGCCTGGCCGTTGGCACCTGCCACAGTGAACTCCCCGTGCTGCACCGAGCCGAGGGCACCGAGCCCGGGGATCGCCTGGCCCAACCCGTTTCCGCGAAGACCCGGGCCGGGCACGCCCTGCTGACGCTTCAGCTGCTGGCGCGGACCGGGGGCGAACGGCTCGCCCGGTGCCGCCATCCGGACGATCTGGGCACCGCGGTGGTTGCCCCAGGCATGCAACCCGAAGAACAGCCCGGCTCCGACGACCCCGAGCACGAGCAACAGGGCTAGGCAGCCCGCCACGATCAGCGCGATCAAACCGCCAGTGGTGGAGGTGGCCTGGCGCCAGAGGTTCGGCCGGCGCGGTGGCGGTCCACCGGGCGCGCCCGCTGCCGGGGTCTGCCGGCTGGCCGGCATCTCCTGCGTCGGTGCTGTCTGAGGTGTGCCCGCGGGCCAGTTCTCCGGGCCCTGCGGGGTGCGCGGTGTGCTGGGCTCCGTCATGGCGCCTCCCTTCCCTGGCACCACTATGAGTGTGCAACCTGTGCGCAGGATGGAATTGGGCTGAAAGTCTCCCGGTAGCGAGGCACTACCGTGGTGCAGTGACCGCCACCCCTCGTCAGGCCGACGCGCCCGCTACGCGTTCCATGGCCGATGACATCCGTGGCCGGTCTGACGACCAGCTCCGCGACCTCTTGCGGCGCCGTCAGGACCTTGCCCGCCCCGCTCCGGCCGATGTCTCCTCGCTGGCCGCCCGCGCCAGCACGAGAGCCAGCGTGCAGCGCGCCGTGGACGCTCTCGACCTGGCGCATCTGCAGACTCTCGAGGCCGCGCTCGTGACCGCCTCGCCGATCGTGGTCGATGCCGTCGCGGACCTGCTCGACGCTCCGTCCACCCAGGTGGCCGCCTTGCTCGAGGACCTGTGGACCCTTGCGCTGCTGTGGCGCAGCCCCCAGGGACTCCGCGTGGTGCGCACGGTCAGCGAGGTGCTGCCGCAACCCGCGGGCCTGGGACCGTCAGCCGCCGACCTGCCGGTGAGCCTCCCCCCGCAACAGGACCTGGCGACGCTGGTCGAGACCGCTCCGGCCACGGCGCGGGCGATCCTGGACCGCTTGACCTGGGGGCCGCCGACCGCCCTGCTGCCGCCTGGGGCTCCCGACCGGGTCGCGCAAGGCGCCCGCTGGCTCTTGGAGCACCAGCTGGTCGCAGCCTCCGGTGACCACCTGCAGCTCCCGCGCGAAGTGGCGCTGGTTCTGCGGGGTGGCCGGGTGCACGCCCACCCAGCATTGAGCCCTCCGACCCTCACCGGTACCGAGCGCGACCCCGAGTCGGTCGACTCCGCGGCCGGCCAGGAGGTGACCGACCTGCTCGCGCTGCTCGACGAGCTCGCCGCCCACTGGGGACTGCGGCCGCCTCGGGTGCTGCGGGCTGGCGGGCTGGCCGTCCGGGACCTGACCCGCCTCGCTTCGGTTCTCGACGTGGACCGCGACCGCGCCGCCTTCGTCACCGAGATCGCGTATGCCGCGGGCCTGCTCGCCGACGACGGCGCCTTGGAACCGTCCTGGGCTCCCACCCCCGCCTATGACGAGTGGGCCCAGCAACCGGGCGCGGCACGGTGGGCGGTCGTCGCGCAGGGGTGGCTGGCGAGCACTCGATCGCCACACCTGGTGGGCACTACCAGCCCCGGCGGCTCGGGCAGCATCAACGCGCTCGGTCCGGACGCCCACTGGCCGCCGGCTCGGGCGCTGCGCCGCGATGTCCTCG
>DASYGI010000455.1:0-19902 GCA_035999925.1 Pedococcus sp. | reverse complement strand
CCGTCGGGCGGGCTCATGAACGACCACTTCATGCCGGTCGGGAAGCCGGCGCCGCCGCGGCCACGGATGCTCGAGTCCTTGACGGCGTCGATGATCGCCTGCGGCTCCATGTCGAGCGCCTTCGTGAGGGCCTTGTAGCCGTCGTGGCGCTCGTACGTCGCGAGGGTCCAGGACTGCGGGTCGTCCCAGAACTTCGTGAGGATCGGGGTCAGGGTGTCGGTCACTTCGATCCCTCCTTGCCGTCGGCGGCCGATGGGTGCGAGCCATTGCTGCGGTCTGCGCCCGGCGCGACCCAGCCGTGCTCGTTGGCGATCTTCAGGCCGAGCAGCGACGCCGGACCGGCGCCCACGCCCTCGTCGGCGCGACCGTCCTCGAAGCCCGCGAGGACCCGCGAGACCTCCTTGAACGTGCAGACCTTGGCGGCGCCGCGCGTCGGGGCGACGTCCCTGCCGGCACGCAGGTCCTCGACGAGGCCGATCGTGCTCTCCGGCGTCTGGTTGTCGAAGAACTCCCAGTTGGCCATGACCACGGGGGCGTAGTCGCACGCCGCGTTGCACTCGACGCGCTCGAGCGTGATCTTGCCGTCAGGAGTCGTCTCGTCGTGACCGATGCCCAGGTGCTCGGACACCTCGTCCCAGATCTGGTCACCACCCATGATCGCGCAGAGGGTGTTGGTGCAGACGCCGACGGTGAACTCGCCGTTGGGGTGGCGCTTGTACTGGGTGTAGAAGGTCGCCACGCCGGACACCTCGGCGGTGCTCAGGTCGAGGACATCGGCGCAGAAGTCGATGCCGCGACCCGTGACGTAGCCGTCGACACTCTGGACCAGGTGCAGCAGCGGCAGCAGAGCCGAGCGCGGCTGGGGGTAGCGGGCGACGACCTGGGCCGCGTCCTCGTGCAGCTGCGCGAGGACCTCCGCGGCATACGGCTCCTTGGACTCGGCGGGCACCGTCAGGTGACCCGCAGCCGTCTGAACTCCGTAGTGCTCCATCAGCGGTCCACGCCTCCCATCACGGGGTCGATCGACGCAACGGCAACGATGACGTCGGCGATCTGGCTGCCCTCGCACATCGCGGCCGTGGCCTGCAGGTTGTTGAAGGAGGGGTCGCGGAAGTGCGCGCGGTAGGGGCGCGTCCCGCCGTCGGACACCGTGTGGCAGCCGAGCTCACCCTTGGGTGACTCCACCGCGGCATACGCCTGGCCCGGCGGGACCCGGAAGCCCTCGGTGACCAGCTTGAAGTGATGGATGAGCGACTCCATCGAGGTGCCCATGATCTCGCGGATGTGGTCGAGGCTGTTGCCCATGCCGTCGCTGCCGATGGCCAGCTGGGCCGGCCACGCGATCTTCTTGTCCTGGACCATGACCGGGCCGGGGTTGGCGGCGAGGCGGTCGATGGCCTGCTCGGCGATCCGCAGCGACTGGTACATCTCGTCGATACGGATCCGCAGGCGCGCGTAGGCGTCGGCCTCGGTGCGCGTGATGACCTCGAAGTCGTAGGTCTCGTAACCGCAGTAGGGGTCGAGCTTGCGCAGGTCGTGCGGCAGGCCGGTCGACCGCAGGATCGGGCCGGTGATGCCGAGCGCCATGCAGCCGGACAGGTCGAGGTAGCCCACGTCCGTGGTGCGCCCCTTGAGGACGGGGTTCTCGTTGAGGAGCAGCTCGAGCTCACCGAGTCCCTTGCGCACCAAGGGAATCGTGTCGCGGACCTTGTCGATCGCGCCGGGCGGGAGGTCCTGGGCCACGCCACCGGGACGCACGAACGCGTGGTTCATGCGCAGGCCCGTGATCATCTCGAAGATGGCCAGGATGCGCTCGCGCTCGCGGAAGCCGACCGTCATGACCGTCGTCGCGCCCATCTCCATGCCACCCGTGGCCAGGGCCACCAGGTGGGAGGTGATGCGGTTGAGCTCCATGAGCAGGACCCGGATGGTGCTCGCGCGCTCGGGGATCTCGTCGGTGATGCCGAGCAGCTTCTCGACCGAGAGGCAGAACACCGTCTCGTTGAAGATCGGCGTGAGGTAGTCCATGCGGGTGCAGAAGGTCACGCCCTGGGTCCAGGTGCGGAACTCCATGTTCTTCTCGATGCCGGTGTGCAGGTAGCCGATGCCCGCGCGGGCCTCGGTCACCGTCTCACCGTCCAGCTCGAGGATCAGGCGAAGCACACCGTGGGTCGAGGGGTGCTGGGGACCCATGTTGACGACGATGCGCTCCTCATGGAGGGCAGCCGCCTCGTCGACGATCTGGTCCCAGTCACCACCCGTGGCGTTGAAGACGTGGGCACCCTCGGCCGCAGCGGCATCGGCGCCGGACGTGGCGTAGATGTCGGTGTCGGCCGGAGCCTGGGTGAGGGGGTCGATGGTGCTCATCAGATGTAGGACCTCCGCTGGTCCGGCGGCGGGATGGTGGCGCCCTTGTACTCGACGGGGATGCCGCCGAGCGGGTAGTCCTTGCGCTGAGGGTGGCCCGGCCAGTCGTCGGGCATGAGGATGCGGGTCAGCGAGGGGTGACCGTCGAACTGGATGCCGAACATGTCCCAGGTCTCGCGCTCGTGCCAGTCGTTGGCGGGGTAGATCTCGACGATCGACGGGATGTGCGGGTCGTCGTCGGGGGCGGTCACCTCGACGCGCACCCGGCGGCCGCCGTGGGTGATCGACAGGAAGTGGTAGACGGCGTGCAGCTCGCGACCCTCCTGGGTCGGGTAGTGCACCCCGGACACCCCGGTGCAGATCTCGAACCGCAGGCCGGGGTGGTCGCGCAGCGCGCGCGCCACGGCCCGCAGGTGCTCGCGACGGATCACCAGGGTCAGCTCGCCGCGGTCGACGACCACGCGCTCGACGGCCTCGGCGTAGGACGCCTGCCCACCCACGAGCCCCCGCTCGAGGAGGTCGGCAATCTCGTCGAAGTAGCCGCCATAGGGGCGGACCGCCGCAGCCGGGAACAGCACGGGACGAACCAGGCCGCCGTATCCGGAGGTGTCGCCACCGTCCCGCGCACCGAACATGCCCTTGCGCTCGCCGATGACGACCGGCTCCGGAACGGTGCCGGGCGCGGCCGGCAGGCGCTCGCCCGTCTCGCGGTCGACGACCGCGCCGGGCTGGTCACCGATCGTGGAGCCCGCGATCTCAGGAGCCGGCTGGTCGGGCCCGGTGGGCTTCTCGTTCGCCGCGGCGTCGGGAGTCGGCTGGTCAGGCCCGGTGGGCTTCTCGTTCTCAGCCATTACGCGAGAAGGCCTTTCATCTGGTGCGTGGGCGTCGCGGACAGTGCAGCCGCCTCAGCGGCGCGGGCCGCGGCGACGCGGTTGACGCCGAGCTTGCTGTTCTGGATCTGGTCGTGGAGCGTCAGGATCGCGTTGAGCAGCATCTCGGGCCGCGGCGGGCAGCCGGGCAGGTAGACGTCCACCGGGACGATGTGGTCGACGCCCTGGACGATCGCGTAGTTGTTGAACATGCCGCCGGAGCTGGCGCAGACGCCCATGGAGATGACCCACTTGGGCTCGGGCATCTGGTCGTAGACCTGGCGAACGACCGGGGCCATCTTCTGGCTCACCCGTCCGGCGACGATCATGAGGTCCGCCTGGCGCGGAGTGGCGGAGAACCGCTCCATCCCGAACCGGGCGATGTCGTAGTCGGGCGTGCCGACCGCCATCATCTCGATGGCGCAGCAGGCCAGGCCGAACGTCGCCGGCCAGACCGAGCTCTTGCGCATGTAGCCCGCGAGCTGCTCGACCGTGGTCAGCAGGAAGCCAGCGGGGAGCTTCTCTTCGATTCCCATGTTGTCCTCGTCAGTCCCAGTCGAGCCCACCGCGGCGCCACACGTATGCGTAGGCCACGAAGACGGTCAGGATGAACAGCACCATCTCGACCAGGGCGAACAGCCCGAGCCGGTCGAAGGCGACAGCGAAGGGGTAGAGGAACACCGACTCGATGTCGAAGATGATGAAGAGCATCGCGGTCAGGTAGTACTTGACCGGCACTCGCCCGCCACCCGCTGCCTGCGGCGTCGGCTCGATGCCGCACTCGTAGGCGTCGAGCTTGGCGCGGTTGTAGCGCTTGGGGCCGGAGATCGCGGCGGCGAACACGGAGAACACCGCGAACCCGCCACCGATGGCCAGCAGGAAAAGCAACGGGACGTAGGGGTTCGTCATCGCCGTGCCACTCCCCTTCCGTTGTCGTTGCCGACTGACAGGTCGAGCATCTGGAGCGCTCGCATGCAGTGCGGCCCAATCCTAGGGGCGCCCCCAGGGAATGCACGCCGGGTCCTCGACGCGGTCACGGCGGCGCTCATGCGTCCGGTGCCATCTTGGACAGCGCCGTGATCAGGCGGTCGCTCGCATCGCCACCGTGCGGCTCGGCAAGGTTGGCCATGACCTTGAGCAGGAACTTCATGAGGGTCGTGCGAGGCAGGCCGTACTTGGTGGCCAACCGCATCACCTCGGGGTTGCCGATCATCTTGGCGAAGTAGCGGCCGAGCGTGTAGTAGCCGCCCAGCGCGTCAGCCATGACCTTGGGGTAGGACTGCAGGACGCGCTCACGCTGGGCGTCGGTGCCGCGGGCGAACGCCTGGGCGATGACCTCGGCCGCGAGGCGCCCGGACTCCATCGCGTAGGCGATGCCCTCGCCGTTGAACGGGTTGACCATGCCACCGGCGTCACCGACGAGCAGCAGGCCCTTGTCGTAGTGCGGCTGGCGGTTGAAGCCCATCGGGAGCGCGGCGCCGCGGATCGGGCCGACCATGGTGTCGTCGCTGTAGGTCCAGTCCTCGGGCATCGTGGCGACCCAACGGCGCATGACGTCCTTGTAGTCGGTCTTGCCGAAGGCGCTGGAGGTGTTGAGGATGCCGAGGCCCACGTTGGACGTGCCGTCGCCGACCCCGAAGATCCAGCCGTAGCCGGGCAGCAGGACCTTCTTGCCGCTGTCGTCGGTGGACCACAGCTCGAGCCAGGACTCGAGGTAGTCGTCGTCGTGTCGGGGGCTCGTGTAGTAGGTGCGCACGGCCACGCCCATCGGCCGGTCCTCGCGCTTCTCCCGGCCCATGGCCAGGGACAGTCGCGAGGAGTTGCCGTCGGCAGCGACGACCAGCGGCGCGGCATACCGCAGCTCGGGGCCGGTGCTGCGCCCCTTGTCGTCCACGGCCTTGGCCGTCACGCCCACGATGGCGCCCTTGGCGTCGAGGATCGGACCGGTGACGTTGGTGCCCTCACGCAGGCGCGCCCCGTGCTTGACCGCGTGCTTGGCGAGGATGTCGTCGAAGTCCTGCCGGGTGCGGACCAGGCCGTAGGGCGGGAAGCTCGCAAGGTCCGGCCACGGCAGCGAGAGCCGCATGCCACCGCCGATGATGCGCAGACCGTGGTTCTTGATCCAGCCGTCCTCCTCGGGCGTGGGGATCCCGAGGGTGATGAGCTCCTTGACCGCACGCGGGGTCAGGCCGTCGCCACAGACCTTCTCGCGCGGGAACGTCGTCTTCTCCAGGAGCAGGACGTCGAGCCCGGTCATCGCGAGATAGGCCGCGGTCGCGGATCCGGCAGGACCGGCTCCGACGACGATGACGTCCGCCGTCTCCGTCGTCGGGGCACCCGAACCTGCCCCGGTGATGGTCTCTGTCACGCCTGCCTCACACGCTTGTGAACGACTTCACGAACTTCGAGCGGAAGTCTATTCCCGTGCGCGCGACAGGTCCTAGTGAGGCGGGCCTAACCTGGGCCCGGGTCACGCCTTCGTCGCGCGGTGGATAGCCACGATCCCGCCGGTGAGGTTGCGCCAGGCCACGTCGGACCACCCGGCAGCCCTGATCGTCGTCGCGAGCTCGCGCTGCGCCGGCCACGCCTGGATCGACTCGGCGAGATAGACGTAGGACTCAGGGTTGCTGCTGACCCGGCGGGCGATCGTCGGCAGCGAGCGCATGAGGTACTCCGAGTACACCGTGCGGAAGGCAGAGTTGACGGGCTGGCTGAACTCACAGACCACCAGGCGACCACCCGGCTTGGTCACCCGCAGGAACTCCTGAAGCGCGCTGTCGACGCTGGCGACGTTGCGGAGCCCGAACGACATGGTGACCGCGTCGAAGCTGGCGTCCGCGAACGGCAGCCGCATCGCGTCCGCGGCCGTGAACCCCAGGTCGGGGCGACGCCGGTTGCCCACGCGCAGCATGCCCAACGAGAAGTCGGCCGGCACCACATGGACGCCCTGGTCGGCGAACGGCTCACTGCTCGTGCCGGTGCCCGCCGCGATGTCGAGCACCCGCTCGCCGGCCGTGGCGCCGACGGCCTTGAGCACGGCGCGGCGCCAGAGCCGGTCCTGGCCCAGGGACAGGACGTCGTTGGTGACGTCGTACTTGCCGGCGACGTCGTCGAACATCGCGGCGACGTCGCGAGGGTCCTTGGCCAGGCTTGCGCGGGTCATGACGCCATCCTCGCACCCGGGCCGCGGACCGCCTGCCATGGCCGTGCGCAGGGCTCGCCGTAGGCTTTGCCCCGAGATGAGCAGCCAGCCCAGGCCCGAGAGCCTCCCACGCACCGTGGTCGCCCGCACGGTGGCGGTGGACGAGCCGGGATCCTTGCTGTCGCTGCTGCCCGACCACGTCGACCCCACGCAGGTGTGCAGCTGGGTGCGGCGTGGCGAGGGCATGGTCGGCTGGGGCCGCGCCCTGGAGCTCACGGCCCATGGCCCGGACCGGTTCGCCCGGGCGCAGCGGTGGTGGCGGGAGGTGGTCGACGGAGCAGTGGTGCGCGACGAGGTACGCCTGCCGGGGACCGGACCGGTCGCCTTCGGCTCCGTCTCGTATGCCGCGTCCTCGGCCGCCGGGGCACGGCTGGTCGTCCCCGAGGTGGTCGTGGGGGCACGCGACGGCCGGTACTGGGTCACGACGGTCGGCACCGAGTCGGCGCTTCCGGCGCCCGTCCTGCCGCGGCAGTCTGAGCCTCGCGAGCCTGTCGGTGTGGCCTTCGCCGACGGCGCTCTCTCTCCCGCGCGATGGGCCGGCGCCGTGGCCCAGGCCGTGCAGCGGATCACCGACGGTGACCTCGACAAGGTGGTGCTGGCCCGTGACCTGCGGGTCAGCGCCGACGCCCCCATCGACCCCCGCTGGCTCCTCACGAAGCTGGCTGACCGGTACGACACGACGTGGGTCTTCGCCGTCGACGGGCTGGTGGGAGCCACGCCGGAGATGCTCGTGCGCCTCGAGAAGGGCCTGGTCACCTCGCGGGTCCTGGCGGGCACCATCCGCCGCACCGGGGACGACGCACACGACCTCGCGCTCGCCGCGTCGCTGGCGCGGTCGAGCAAGGACCTCGAGGAGCATGAGTACGCCGTGCGCTCCGTCGCGGATGCGCTCCGGCCGCACTGCTCGTCGATGAACGTGCCCGAGGCGCCCTTCGTGCTGCACCTGTCCAACGTCATGCATCTGGCGACCGACGTCGCCGGGGTGCTTGCGGACCACTCGACGTCCCTGGCACTCGCCGCGTCGCTGCACCCCAGTGCTGCCGTGTGCGGCACGCCCACGACCGTCGCCGACCGGCTCCTCACCGAGCTCGAGGGCATGGACCGGGGACGGTATGCCGGTCCCGTCGGCTGGATGGACGCGGCCGGCGACGGCGAGTGGGGCATCGCCCTACGGTGCGGCGCATTCGAGGAGCAGGACCCGTCCTCGATGCGGCTGTTCGCCGGATGCGGGATCGTGGCCGGGTCCGACCCGGACTCGGAGGTCGCCGAGTCCGACGCCAAGCTCGTCCCGATGCGGGACGCCCTCACCGCAGGCGGCTGAGCTCGCTGGCGGTCTCTGTGCTCACTGGAGATGCCCAGCTCACTGGAGGCGTTTGAGCGCCTCCCTCGCTGACTCGCGCAGGCGAGCGTGAACGGCCCGGTGGTCGGACCGCTGCACGGGCACCTCCACCACTCTCAGCCCGGACGGCCTCCTGGAGAGCTCGTCGCGCAGCTCGTCACTCGTGCGAGCCAGCCGGTGGGTCACCCGGTGAGCGACACACAACGCTGCCAGGTCGGTGCCGGTCGGCGTCCCGAACACGCGCTCGAAGTCGGAAGCCCGCTCCGGCTCGCCTGGTTCCAGGAGTGTGAAGATCCCCCCGCCGTCGTCGTTGGTGACGACCACGGTGAGGTCGGGCTGGGGCTCGTAGGGCCCGATGAGCAGGCCGTTGGCGTCGTGGAGGAACGTAAGGTCGCCCAACAGCGCGTATGCCGGTCGGTCACCAGCCAGCGCCAGGCCGGCCGCGGTCGAGACACAGCCGTCGATCCCGGCCAGCCCGCGGCTGGCGACGACCACGATGTCGGTAGCGGCGGTGGCCTCGGTGGCGCTTGAGTCGGTGGCGCTTGAGTCGCTGGTAGGGCCGCCGGCCGCCAGGTCGAGGTCGCGGGCCGCGTTGGACGAGCCGACGAACACAGCGGACCCGGCCGGCACCGAGCCCAGCACAGTGCGGGCCACCGCCAGACCGCTCGGCCAGGGCGCGGCGGCGTCAGCCAGGGCCTTGGCGAGGGCTCGACCCGCCTCGAGCCAGGCCCCCAGCCAGAGCTGGTCGAGGGCCCCGCCGGGGCCTGGGCGCATGTCCAGAACGCTGATGGCGTGGACGGCCGCCGAGAGCCCTGACGGGTCGCTCCAGCTGGAGGTCGCCGTCACGGTCTCGACCCGGATGCCCTCCCGCCGCACCACCGCCGCCGTAGACCGGGAGAGCGTCACCCTGCCTACCGTGACCACCCGGTCGGGAGCATGGGACTCGAGCCAGTCGGTCGCCGTCAGCAGGAGCGGGCCGTGCGGCACGACGTCGGGTCGCGGGTGGCCGCCGAAGGGCTCCGCGACGACCGGCCAGCCGTGGGCGACCGCCCAGTCGACCGCGCGACCGAACAGGTCCGGCGACGGCAGGTCCCCGATGACGACGAGCGTCCGGGCGATGGGTTCGAGACCGGGGCCGGAGCCGCGCTCGCCCTCGCCCTCGCCCTCGCCCTCGCCCTCGCCGCGGATCATGGTGAGCCGCGTCCAGGGGTCGCCGTTGGGACGCCCGTCCAGAGACTCGGGCCAGTCACCGTCGTCGGTCGGGACGAGCGGCTCACGGAGAGGGACGTTGAGATGGACCGGCCCGCAGTCGCCGGAGGCGCCTCGAGCGGCTGCAACGGCACGGGCCACCACCGCGCGCCACTGGGCCTGCTGGCCTGCCCGCCGCTCAGGGGTCGCCAGCTCGTGCGACCACCGCACGGCGGCCCCGAACATTCCCGGCTGAACGGTGGTCTGGTTGGCCCCGGTGCCCCGCAGCTCGGGGGGCCGGTCGGCGCTGAGCACGATCAGGGGCACGATGCCGTGATGGGCCTCGAGCACCGCGGGGTGCAGGTTGGCCACAGCGGTGCCCGAGGTGGTCACGACGACCGCCGGAACCCGGGTCAGCTTGGCGAGGCCGAGGGCGAGAAAGCCCGCGGACCGTTCGTCGACCCGCACGTGCAGGGTCAGCCTGCCGGCGCGGTCGGCCTCCTGCAGGGCATAGGCCAGTGGCGCCGAGCGTGAGCCCGGACAGAGCACCGCGTGGCGGACCCCCTGACGGACCAGCTCGTCGACCAGCACGGTGGCGAGCGCGGTGGACGGGTTCACGGGTCGTGATTGTGCCACTAGCGCTGCGGCACGATTCGCTCGATGCGGTAGTCCCGGACCACGGGCGACGCGCCTGGCCGGGGTTCGAAGAACTGCCGGCTCCCCTGACGCCAGTCCCGGATCGAAGGGTCGCTCGACGAGTCGACCGCCGCGGCCGTCTCGGCGTACTCCTCGGTCGCGTGCGCGCCGGTCCCGGTGTCGACACCGTCACTGTCGCCCTGAAGGTCCCTGGTCACGGTCACCCAGCTGCGGCGGTCGGGGTTGATCCGGCCCTCCAGACGCGGCACAGGGTCTTGGTGGTGCTCCAAAGACAGCACCTGCACGTCCCGCGGCACCGGCATGCGGGCGACCGGAGACCCCATGGTCACCACGTGGGTGACCCGGTGCCGGGCGGCGAACGAGGGCGACGAGGCAAGGCCCGCCGCGACGATCCCACCGAGACTGTGGCCGCTCAGCAGCACCGGGTCGCGACTGGCATCGTGGCCTGACGCGGCTTGGGCCTGGCGCAGTGCCTCCTCGACACCAGCGGCGAGGACGGTCGACTCACGAGCCATGAGCCGGACGTCGGTCGTGACATCGTGGGGGTTGTTGCCGGCCCGCGGGTCCCAGACCTGGGTACCGCTGATCTCCACGAGCCAGGTCGAGCCGCCGCCGGGCTGAGGCACCTCGATGACCCGCACGTGGCCGGGGTAGTCGTCAGCGTCGCTCAGGTTGAGCTGGCCCCGGGCCAGGTCGGCCACCGACGTCGGGGCCCCGGCCCCGGTCCGGCGCATCGGCTCCGGGAGCACCCGTGCGTGTCCGGCGTCGGACAGTAGGCCCCAGGACTCGGCCGCGTCACCCAACACCCGCAACGAGCCGTCATACGCCTCGACCGGGCCGCTGCGTGAGGATGCCTTGAGGTCGCCGGGCGCCAGCAACGGGGCGGTCAACGGGTTGCTCCGCAGGCCGGCGGTCAAGCCGGCTGCGCCCCCGCCCAAGTCGGCCAGCTCCGGATGGTCATACACGGCACGGTCAGCGCGAAGCCCCAGGCCGCGCAGATCTGCGCCGAGCGCGTGCGCGGTGAACGCCCCCACGGCGAGCGCTGCCGCATTGCTCCCGAGCTCGAACATGACGGCGTCGTGGACTGCATCGAGACTCAGGGCGACCTGCCGCTCCGCCTCGCGATAGGCCGCGGTAGCCATGGACGTCGCCGCCGCGAGCTCGGAGATCGCAGCGAGCTGGCCGGCCAGACCACCGGGCCCCACGGCCCAGGCCAGAGCGGCCTCCACCTGGGCCCCTGTCACAGGGCTCACCACGACGCTCGTCAGCAGCTCCACGTCGGCAGCGAGCATGAGCATCCGCGCCAGGACCTCGGACAGGTCGAGGCCGGCCCGGACCAGCTGGAAGGCAGCCAGGTCGAGCGAGTCCAGGCCCACCGCCGTCCCGCCGATACCGCCCTCGACCTGGATCGGACCGCTCACAGCGCCGAACCCGAGACCTGCCGAATCGCCTCATGCGTGAGGCGCTGGCCCGACTGCACGACTCGGCCGAGCATCTCGTGGGCGCTCTGAACGGCGGCCGCATGGACCTCGATCGCTCTGGCCCCGTCGTCGAGGTCCTGGGCCACCATCCGCAGACCCATGACCAGCCGACCGACCCGAGAGCGGAAGGCATGGGCCGCCGCGGACTGCCAGGCCACGTCGCTGGCGTGGTCGACGCCATGCGCAGTCGTCCGCACGCGCTCGGCCTCGTGCCGCACCCGCGCCGCGAGCAGTCTGAGCTGACCTGGATCCCCCGTCATGGGCCCAGCCTTCCCGCGTTCGGGATACGACCCAACCTCCTCCCGCGAGCCCTGTGGATCCAACGCCGCGCCGTCGGTCGGCTGTGGACGACCGGACTCTCGCGCGCCCGTCGCTCAGCCGGGCGGCCGCTCGCCGGACCAGACCTCATGGCAGGCCGCGAGCCGCTGCCGCCACCACTCCTGGCGCTGGGGAGGAGCCGCCCATTGGTCGAGCAGCTCCTCGTCGACGGTCACCGGCCGCACCGCGAGAGCACCGCGCACAGGCACCAGCGGGTTGTCGCTCACGTCGCCCTGGAGCAGCGCCACCGTTCCCAACCCGCAGGCGTAGGGAAGCTCCGGCAGTGCGGCGGCCAGCGCCACGCCGGCGGACATGCCCACCGACGTGTCCAAAGCCGAGGAGACCACCGCCGGCAGCCCACACTCTGCGACGATCTCCAGAGCCCGGCGCACGCCGCCCAGGGGCGCCACCTTGACCACGACGAGGTCAGCCGCTTCCTCCCGTGCCACGCGCAGAGGGTCCTCCGCCTTGCGGATGGACTCGTCCGCCGCCACGGGAAGATCCACTCCCTGCCGCGCCAGGGCCAGGCGCAACGCCCGAAGCTCGCTCACCTCGGCACAGGGCTGCTCGGCATACTCCAGGTCGTATGCCGCGAGGCGCCTCAGCGCGTCGCTCGCCTGCTCCACGGACCATCCACCATTGGCGTCCACGCGGATCCGGCCGCGCGGACCCAACACCTCGCGGACGGCTGCGACGCGACCCAGGTCGTGCTGGAGGGACTGACCGGCCTCGGCCACCTTGACCTTCGCGGTCCGGGCACCGTCGAACCGGGCCAGCACCGCGGCTACCCGGTCGGCAGCCACGGCCGGGACGGTCGCGTTGACCGGAACCTCGACTCGACGGGGCTCCGGCCACCCCTGCCACGCCGCCTCCACCGCGGCCGCGAGCCAGCGGGAGGCCTCGGCCGGCTCGTACTCGAGAAACGGCGAGAACTCGCCCCATCCCGCAGGTCCGCGTAGCAGCAGCGCCTCGCGCACGTCGACGCCCCGGAAGCGCACGGCCATGGGAATCGCCACCACGCACATCCCTGCCACGAGCTCGGTCAGCGGGGGCAGAGTCGAGGTCATGCGGCCCATTGGAACAGACCGGCGGCTGCGGTCGCTCAGCGCTTGCGGCTGGACAGGACGCAGAACTCGTTGCCCTCGGGGTCGCGCAGCACCGTCCAACCCACGTCGCCCTGGCCGATGTCAGCGAGCGTCGCCCCGCGGTCGAGCAGCCCCTTGATCTCCGCCTCGCGGTCCTGGCTGCTGTGCGGGGCCAAGTCGATGTGCAGGCGGTTCTTGACGGTCTTACCGTCCGGCACCGGGACGAACACCAAGCCCTGGGACAGGCGCATCCAGGTCTGGGCGTCCTCGGTCTCCTCGGTCGTCAGGTGCTTCGGGATGATCGTGACCTCGTCGTCGCTCTCGTAGACGATCGTGTAGTCCAGGGTCTCGGCCCACCAGCGCGACAGGGTGGCGGGATCGTGGGAGTCGACGACGATGGTGTACCAGCGAAGAGCCATGGGGCCACCGTAGGGGGCGAGGCCGTCAGGGCGCTTGGCTAGGCTCCCGCAGGTGAGCTCCCTCCCCCATGTCAGCGAGACGTTCGACCCCGATGCGTGGGAGGCGGTCGAGGGTTTCGACGACCTGACCGACATCACGTACCACCGGGCACGGGACGTCGGCGCGGTGCGGATCGCCTTCGACCGGCCCGAGGTGCTCAACGCGTTCCGGCCACACACGGTGGACGAGCTCTACCGGGCGCTCGACCACGCCCGCCGCACACCCGACGTGGGCGTCGTCCTTCTGACCGGCAACGGACCGGGGCCAACGGGCAGCGGTAGCGAGGGCAAGTGGGCCTTCTGCTCTGGCGGTGACCAGAGGATTCGGGGGCGGTCGGGCTACCAGTACGCCGCGGGCAACACGGCCGACACCGTCGACGAGCGACGAGTCAAGGCCGAGGGGGGTCGTCTCCATATCCTCGAGGTCCAGCGGCTCATCCGCACCATGCCCAAGGTGGTCATCGCGGTCGTCAACGGCTGGGCCGCCGGCGGTGGCCACTCGCTGCACGTCGTGTGCGACCTGACCATGGCCAGCCGCGAGCACGCGCACTTCAAGCAGACCGATGCGGACGTGGGCTCGTTCGACGGGGGCTACGGCTCGGCCTACCTTGCCAAGATGGTCGGCCAGAAGTTCGCCCGCGAGATCTTCTTCCTCGGGCGCACCTACTCCGCCGAGGACATGCACCGGATGGGTGCGGTGAACCTCGTCAGCGACCACGCCTCACTCGAGGCGGACGCGCTGGAGGTGGCCCGCGAGATCATGGGCAAGAGCCCGCAGGCGCAGCGGATGCTGAAGTTCGCCTTCAACCTGCTGGACGACGGGCTCATGGGGCAGCAGGTCTTCGCGGGCGAGGCGACCCGGCTGGCCTACATGACCGACGAGGCCGTTGAGGGGCGTGACCAGTTCCTGGAGAAGCGCGAGCCTGACTGGTCGCCGTTCCCCTGGTACTTCTGAACTTCTGCGTCCTTGCAGGTCAGCGGCCTACTCGGTCGCGGCGGTCCGCACTGAGTCCGCAAGGGCCGCCGCCGCGAGACCGGAGGCCGCGGACCGGGTCCGATCCTCTGCCGATGGCCATAGGTGTGCGTAGGTCCCCAGCGTGGTCGTGGCCGCTGCGTGCCCTAGCGCCCGCTGGACCGTGACGACGTCGCAGCCAGCCGCGATCAGGCCCGAGGCGTAGAAGTGCCTGAGGTCGTGCAGACGGATGCTGGGGCAGCCGGCCGCCTTGCGCGTCTGGCGCCACCGGAACGTCGCCGCATTATTGTGCAGCGGCTTGCCGTAGGCCGTGAACAGCCATCGGTCGGGCGAGCCCTCGGGGGTGTGCTGCCGGATGTGCTCGACCAGCATCGTCACTAGCTCCTCTGGCAGGTAGACCACGCGCTCGCTGCCGTACTTCGGGGCCCGGACCGCGACCTCACGCCCGTCGCGCTGCAACTGCCTTGAGACTGTGAGCTGACGCCGCAGGAAGTCGACGTCGCCCACCTGGACGCCGGCCGCCTCCCCCATCCGCAGCCCGGCGAAGGCGCACAGAGCCACGTAGGCCGTGAAGCGCTCGTCGGAGGCCCGGAGGAGGCGCCCCACCTCCTCGACGGTGGGCACCCGCATGGCCGCCTCGGCCTTGCGGCGCCGGGGTAGCACCACGCCCTCGCACGGGTCCGCCGCGATGACCTTGTCAGCTACCGCCGCGCGGAACACCGACCGAACGGTGACAAACCGGGTCTTGATCGTCGAGGCCGCTAGATCGGCGCTGAGCGCCTTTACCCATGCCTCGATGTGGGACCGCCGGATCGCCTTCAGCGGGACGCCCGCAAACGCGACCGTTGCGGCCGCATGGTCGGCATTGGAGCGCGTCGAGGGCACCCAAACCTGGCGCGAGGACCAGTCCTCGTAGAAGGCGCTGAACGTCACGTTGCCGGCCCGCGGGTCGACGTACTGGCCCGTGAGAACCGAGGCGGTGACCTCGTCGAGCCACCTCTGGGCGTCCGTCTTGCGCGTGAAGTGACGGGCGTGCTCCTTACCCGCGGCGTCGCGGTACCGGGCCCGCCAACGGCCGTCAGGTCGCCTGGCGATGCTTGCCATCCGCTTAGTCCTCGCCCTCAGGCGACTTGCTCGTTGGAGACGTCGCGCCGACCGGGGGCAGGTACCCGGCTTCTCGGGCGCGCTTGACGTACAAGGACGCTGTGGATGTCGCCAGGCCGAAGTGTTCCTTAACCGCCTTCGTCGGTTGGCCGCTGCTCAGCGCGTCTTCGTAGACTTCAGCGACCTCCCGCAGCCTCCCATCGGTCACCCGTCGCCGGTTCTGTGCGCGAAGCCCACGATAGGTCTGGCGGTTCGCACGGTCGGCATCTCCGGCTTGGATATGCGCGAGGGCGGTCGCAGGGTCGACCGGCTCATCAGGCTGCACCATGTGACCTCGCTGAATGATCTTCAACCAAGCGGCCTCCAGGGCTGACTCAAGGCTGATGGAGCGGAGGTCGGAAGTTCGGACCTCCCGGGAGGACTCGCGTTGGATGGCCTGCACTGCGATGACTCTGGGCACCAAGTCCTCCGGGGAGTACTGACACTCCATCACAAAATAGGGCGCGGCGGGGTCGTTCGGCATCTCGACGTAGGTGAATTCGCTTGGGGCCCAACTGCCGTCGTCGTGTAGCACCCGGTTGCCGCCGAACATTTGATACACGACATGGGCTTGGCTGTTGGCCGTCGGCCAAGAGATCTGAAAAGGATCCGGCCACAACTGGTACTGACTGCGCACTTGCCCTCCAATAACCCCGCTCACAACGTAGAGGGATCATAGGCGTCTTAGTGACCTACAGTCAACGGTGGCTACAAGGAAGGAGTCACCATGAGCGCCGAAAAACTCAGAGATCCTGCGAGAGCCGCTGCACGGTTCATGACCACAACAGAGGTGGCCGAGTTGTGCCGTACGTCCCCAGAGAGCGTCCGCTGGTGGCGACACATCGGCAAGGGACCGAAGTCGTTTCGGGTGGGTCGACGGGTCCTCTACGAGACCACCGATGTTGCACGCTGGCTTGATGACCTGAAGGACGGCAGCGTATCCGATCGAGGCATATTGCCGGAAAGAGCTCAGCAGCGATGAAATCAAGCGAATGGCGCCCTGAGGGGGCGCCACCCGAGTCATCCGCCAAGACAACCAAGGAAACGCTACCACTGGGCCCTGACAACGCCGGTGTGGATACTGCTGGCACGGTCATCAGCGTCATTCCCCTTCCGCCGCGGTTGTGGTCCATTCACCGGAAGCTGTCCGAGCCGGTGGCCATACATCTCCAGTACGCGGTTGGGGTCGACGATGTGCGGTTGGCGGCCTGTGCGGCGGCACTTCCGGAGGCATCCGGCGTCCAAGCGGGGACCTTACGGTGGCCTCAGACAGGCGGTGCTGTGCGATGACACCGCAGGACACTCCTTGGCGGTCAGCGGCCGCTGAGCCGCGTGCCAGCCAAAGCCGGGACAACCTCGCCAGCGAGCTGCAGCACCGGGCCATCGCGCTCACCCGAGAGGGCTTCCACGTCTTTCCGCTGGACCATCCCTCCTGGCCGCGTTGCCAGGGTGCGCACCAGGCGACGCCCTGCGACGGCAAACGCGGAAAACATCCCATGAACGCGTGGACACGCAACGCCTCGGTCAACCCCGACGATGTGGCACGCATGTTCGCCAATGGCCCCTGCAACATCGGCATCGCGTGCGGGCCCTCCGGTCTGCTGGTTGTCGACGAGGACGGAGCGAGGAACCTCGCCGTATACGCGGATCCTCTGGGCCTTGAGGTGCCGTCGACCAGGGTCTGCAAGACAGGCAGAGGTGCCCATCTGCTCTTCCGGCATGACCATGGCGCCCACCCGCTGGGAAACTCCGAAGGCTTGCTCGCCGACTTCGACATAAACATCCGGGGTGCCGGGGGTTACATCGTGGGCCCAGGGTCACATCACGAGAACGGCACGAGGTATGACTTCGTCAATCCCCAGGCTCCCATCCTGCCCGCGCCCCCCTGGTTGCTGCAGGCGATCACGACCCCCAGGCGGCGATCAGCGACCAAACAACGCGCCGGCGCTCTCGCCGCGGATCACTCCGGACCCATCCCCCAGGGCCAGCGACACCCGGCATTGCTGTCCTACGCGGGCCGGCTGGCCAACACCGGGCTTAGCGCCGAGGAACTCCGGCCGGTGTTCCTCGAGCGCTTTAAGGACTGCGTTCAGCCTCCTGGCGCGGCCCCCGGCACCAGGTATGAGGATCCCGCCTGCACCGAGCCCTTCACCGAGGCGGAAGCGTTCGCGATCCTGCAGGATGTTCTTGTCCGCTATGGCAAAGACACGCTTGTCTTGGCGGACCCGGTGGAAGCGTGGCGGGGCACCGTCCCCACACCTTTGCAGGCGCGGCGCGAGCGGCGAGCCTTTCCGGTGGAGGCCCTTCCGGCACATCTCGCGACCATGGTTGCCGCGGTGGCCGAGTTCACTCAGACCGACCCTGCCATGGCTGGTACTACCTCACTTGCCATGCTTGCCGCCGCGGCGGGTGGCCGCGTACAGCTGGAGGTCAGACGCGGTTGGCGGGAGCCGGTGAACCTTTTCACGGTCACCGTGGCGGCACCGGGAGAGCGAAAGTCAGCGGTACAGGCGGTGATGTCTGAGCCGCTGCACGAAGCGGAAGAGGAACTGGCTGACCGAGTGCGCGAACAAGTCCGAGACGCGTCCATCACCAAAGACGTCGCCACGAAGGCAGCGGAAGTAGCCCGGGCCAAGGCTGGCAAGGCTGCCACGCCCGAGGAGCGCAAAGAGCTGATGGAGGAGGCGATCGGGGCCATGCAGGCAGCCGACGCGATTGAGGTCCCGACGCTGCCGCGCCTTCTCGCGGACGACATCACGCCGGAGCGCTGCGCCGGCGTCCTCGCGGAACAGGGCGGCAGTCTGGCCGTGGTCAGCGCGGAGGGAGGAATCTTCGACATCATCGCGGGCCGGTACAGCCCCGGCGCTCCGGCCTTGGATGTGTGGCTCAAGGGACACAGCGGTGACCAGTTGCGGATTGACCGCCAGAGCCGCGCGCCGCAGTTCATCCCCAATCCGGCGCTAACCCTTTGCCTCATGATCCAGCCCAACGTGCTAGCGAACATCGCGCGCAATCACTACTTCCGCGGGCGCGGCCTCCTCGCACGGTTCCTGTACGCCGTACCCGAAAGCCTGGTGGGCCGTCGAACGGTCGGCGCACCGGAGGTGCCGGAGGAGGTCCACGCCGCCTACCGCGCCGCCATCAAGACCCTGGCGCTGACCCTGGCCGACTGGCGCGATCCAGCCGTGCTGCGGCTCTCACCGCAGGCAGGACAAATGCTCGATGTCCTTGCCACCGAGCTGGAACCGCAACTCGGCCCGGCGGGCCAGCTGAGCCACATTGCCGACTGGGGCAGCAAGCTCGTCGGTGCGGTGGCCCGCATCGCAGCCCTGGTGCACCTGGCGGAAAGTCCGGCCGAAGGATGGCGCCTGCCCGTCGAGGCGGCCAGCATGGCAAAGGCCATTCGCCTCGGGGACTACTTCAAGAGCCAGGCGCTGTACGCCTTCGACGAGATGCGCGTCGATCCTGCGGTCGCGGACGCCGAGTATCTCCTCGGAGTGCTCCGTGGGCTCAACGCCGACAAGGTCAGCCGCCGCGACCTGCACGCAGCCTCCAGCAGGTCGCGATTCGCCACCACCAAAGACCTCCAGGAGCCGCTGCGGCTGCTGGAAGAGCATGGCTACCTCCACCCCCTACCTGTCCCGCCGACCAAGGGAAGGGGCCGCCCTCCGTCGCCAACATGGCTCATCCACCCCGTGCTCGCCACAGAAGACGCACAAACCACAGAAGCGAGGTGAGCGCACTTGTGTGGCTTAATGATTTTCGTGGCGCGACTGAGCGGAACACACGGAACTGCTCCGCACGGTGGGATCGCCGCCACCTCGGGGCAGTCACCTCCATAGGCGCTGGGCCCGCTAGGCACGGCACCGGACGTAGGGCACCCTTCTGTTCGCTCGAGACCGGGTCAGGGAGGGTGAGGTGGCGCATGGGCGGACATGCCGAACGGGCCGGGACCGTGTGGTCCCGACCCGTCCGGTCGTGCTGGGGTCGATCTGGGCCTCACCCGTGAAGGCGAGAGCTCAGATCAGTTGCCCGCGATCGCCTGGTTGGCGTCGTTGAGGACAGCGGTGCTGACAGCGCCGCCAAGACCCAGAGCGGTCACCCAGTTGAGGCTGCTCGAGTTGGCCTTAAGCCAGCTGCGGGTCTCCGTCGGAAGGGTGTTCGCGTCCGTCAGGACGATCGGCTGGTTTCGGCCGCCGGCGAGCGGGGCCCCGGCCAAAGCGTCGGCGAAGGTGTAACCGTTCGCCAGGTAGGTCCCGGCACCGTCGGTGTTGAATCCGAGGCCACCCTCGGCCGTGTTGGTTGCACTCCACGGAGCGCGCTCGAAGTCGGCGAACTTGGTCGCCGTCTCCCAGCGGTTGGCGCCGGCGATGCGCTTGACAGCGACACCGGTGCCGCTGATCGCGCTCTCGACCGCCGACGACACCGCGCCGGTGCCACCGAGGACGACAGCCTGCTGGATGTCGAGCTCGGACATCTGCGCCTGTGCCGACGGGCTCAGCGAGCCAGAGCGGGTCAGGATCAGCGGGATGTGGCCGCCGGCGTTGCCGAGCGCGCCGGGACCTGCAGAGAGTGCATCAGCGAAATTCTCGCCAGTGGCCACCAGCGCCGTGGGCTTGCTGGACTCGCCGAACGTGATGTTCGTGGTCCCGACCGCCGTGCCACCGGAGAGCGCCGCAGCGTACTCGTTGACCGTCTTGTTGGTCGCGTAACGGTCCGCACCAGCGAGGCGGATGACGTGGAGCTTGCCTTGACCGATCGTCTCGCGACCGCCCGGGTAGTACTGCGACATGCTGCTCAGCTGGGCGACAACCGCGTCGCT
>DASYGI010000454.1:0-11711 GCA_035999925.1 Pedococcus sp. | reverse complement strand
GTCTACCGGGTGAACGGCAAGGCGCTACGGGCCCGCGAGACCTTCGTCCTCGAGGACCCCTCCGGCCGTGAGGTCGCCCGGATCCAGGAGAGGAAGCTGAGCGTGCGGGACAAGGTGGCCATCGAACGCGACGGGCACACGATGGCCACCGTGCACAAGGCGTTGGTGGGCATCCGGGACCGCTTCGCGATCGACGTGGACGGTGGCCAGGACCTGAAGGCGCACGGCAATATCGTCGACCATGAGTACGAGATCGAACGCGACGGGCAGACGGTGGCCCACATCTCCAAGAAGTGGTTCCGGGTCCGGGACAGCTACGGGGTGGAGATCCAGCCCGGTGAGGACGAGCCACTGATGCTCGCGACCGTCGTCGCGCTTGAGTCGCTGACCGACTGAGACTCCTGACAATTCGAGCGGCCGGGCCAACCCTTCAGCGTCCCCAAAGGACTCCGCCAACGTGGTGGTCGCGAAAAACGCGCCTACCTCCCCGGCCGCGTCGCCGCGGCTCTCCATCGGCTTCGTGCAGATCCAGGGTCTCTACCGACTCCGCGTCTGGCTACCGTTCGAAACAACCACACGTCGACGGTCGGGGTCAGGCTTTCGCCCTCCAGGTAGGTTCCCGGAAACGAGGGCTCGCTTCGCTCGTCGGCCACGAAAACTATGTGGTAAGGGACCCGGCGCGAATGTCGATCTCGCACGGTCACCTGACCTGAGGCCCCTGGAGAGCCGTCCGACATCGCTCGCGCTTCGACGCATCCGGGGTCTCCGCCGGCGGTCCAGCGCTATCCGCTCTTCGGCAAAGAGGGCGATCCCAGGAACCATTCTGTGCGGACAGGGGGCGGCATGAAGGACCGCTTGACCCACGCCCTTTTCTGGGCGATGTCGGGCGCCTTAAGTGAGCGCTTCGACACACGACGCGCACAGGTCGGTGCCAACGTGTGGGTAGAAGCCGATGGCCCGCACGTTGTTGTGGGTCGTCGTGAACCAGACGCGTCGACATCCGCGATTCCGAGCAGCAGCGATGTCACACATCATCATGACCGCGAGCCCGAACGCCACGGCGGATGGCGGTCGGGCCCACGGCGGAGTCGAGCCGGTCAGGCGACGGGGCTGGCGCCCAGGGTCACGGTGGCCGTCTGCTGCTGACCAGACTGGTCCGTCCAACCGACGGCGACCTTGTCGCCCGGGTTCGCTGTCGCCAGCGCGGTGCCGACGTCCGCTGGCGACGAGATGGCCTGCCCGCCGACGCTGGTGATGACGTCTCCGGCCTGTATTCCTGCGGCGGCTGCCGCTGCACCGGTTAGCGCACTGCCGACCACCGCGCCACCAGAGGGGCTGGTGGGGCTGGTAGGGCTGAGGCCGTATCCGCTCTGGGAGTAGACCGGTTGGCTGCTCAGCTGGACGCCGAGGAAGGCCGCTGGGCCAATCCGAACGGTGCTCGTCTTGTTGCCGGAGTTGATCTGTTGGGCGATGCCCAGGGCCCGCTGGATCGGGATGGCGTAGCTGTCGGCCTGACCACCCGTCGACCCTGCCGTGTCGATGCCGACGACCTCGCCCTGGGCGTCGAAGAGGGGTCCACCGGAGTCCCCGGCCACGACGTCAGCGTTGGTCTCGACCATCGAGTTCAAGGTCTCCGACGCGGTGGAGCCTTGGTCCGCGGCGGTGACCGACGCCGTCAGGGACAAGATCGCGCCCGCGGCGGCCGAGAGAGTCCCCCTCCCGCCGGCGTTGCCGACCGCTGTGACCGCGTCACCGACCTGCGCCTTGTCCTTGTCAGGTGTGATCGTCGCCAGACCTGACGCACCGGTCAGCTGGACGAGGGCGACGTCGTCGGTGGGGTCGCTGCCCACCACCGTGGCCTGGTAGGTCTGCCCGGTGGCCGCGACGGTGACGGAGATAGTGCTCGCGCCCTCAACGACGTGGTAGTTGGTCAGCACCTGGCCAGACGACGTCAGAACCAACCCGGTCCCGGCCGCCTGCGCGTTCTGGTAGCCCAGCACCGTGTTGATCATGACGACGCCCACAGACTGAGCCGCCGTCGCCGGCTGGGACGTCGGGACCTGGCCGGCCGCGCTCGAGCCACCCCACGGGTCGGTGGCTCCACCGCTGGAGTTCACCCCCGGGATCCGACGGTCGATCAGCACGCCACGAGCCCCGTGGTGCAGCGACCCAGCCAACGCGGGAGTAGCCGCGACGGCTCCGAGAACCAAGGCCGCCCCGGCCGCCGCCCCTGCCGCCGCCACGGTGCGCCGCCGCCCTCGGCCGCTCCCGACCGCGGCCAACGCAGCGGCGCCGCGACTCGGTTCGGATACGGCGTTGTCGTTGATGTCCTTCATGGCGACTCCTCGAGGCTCGGTTCCCGTGTGTAGGAGGGGAGTTCACCGGCGACAGCCATGAACCAGCCAAGAGACTCCGATGCGGCTGTTGTGAAGACATGCCCGAACAACCACAGCGGAGCCTGACGCTGCTGATGAAGAACAAGACCATCGCCGTCACGGGGGTGGCCCTCGCAGCCGCGGCCGGGATCGCCATGGGCGGCGTCGCCCTGGCGAACGCAGACCAGCCACCCCGCAGGCACGACAGCCGCCGCACCACCGCAGTGAACTGGCCGTCCGCGGCCATCTCCAGGACCGCCCCGTCGAGCCGGTCCCGGCGCCCCGCGGCCAACACCACCGTCTCGTAGGCGTGCTGGAACGCCGCCTGCGTCCCGGCCAGCGGGAACGACTGCCGCGGCAGCCAGTACTCGTGGGCCTGGGTCCACGCCTTCCCACCCGAGTAGACGCTCCCGCGCCGCAGCAGCAGCTTCCAGAGCCGATGCGGTGCCGCTTGACGGCCAGCATCAGGTCCGCCCGGGCCGCCTCCCGACACCGCACCAGATCCACTCGTTGACAGGGCCGACCCCTCCACCTCGGACGGCACCCGAACCGCCACCACCTCCTCCAGGCGCAGCAGCCGGGCCAGATGCAACGCATCCCGGGCATCGGTCTTCACCCGGTCCCCAGCCGGCCGCTGAAGCGTCGACGACGCCGCCACCCTCACACCCGATCCCGGCCGCGGTCAGCGCTCGAGCCAACCCGAACCCCGTCGGACCCGACTCAGACACCACCGCCACCGGCCCCGGCAACGACCCCACCCAGCGGACGATCTCCCCGGGCACAGGAACCAGCCCGACTTGAACACCTCACCAGTCACCCCATCGATCGCGGCCGCCACCACCGACCTCCCGTGCACGTCCAAACCAACACTCGTACCCTCTGTAAACACCGGGGCCTCCCAACTGTCGGATAGGCCGAGCAGGCAGCCCCTGCTCGGTAACCCACGAATCTTGTGAGTGAGGCCCCGGCCCGCAACCACCCAACCGGGCGGTCACTCCATACGGTCTAGGGCAGCCAGCCAGAACGCGGCCGGGGGTCACCGTGAGCCGCCCCGGAGTTGTCTAGGTGCGACGCGCGTCGACGGCCTTCAGTCGCGGGCCTCCATGGGGAACCAGCCAGTCACATCGCGACCCTTCGAGGTGGAGCGCGAAGCGTGATATCCAGGACCGATGAGCATCGATCCTGATCCGCCGGCACCGAATCAGCCGGCCCCTCACACTGGTCCCGCACCGGAGAGTTACCGCTGGCCCCTGGTGGCCGTGGTCATCGCGATCATGCCGCAGGTGCTCATTCCGGCCCACAACCGGGTCGGGCCGCCCTCGCTCGTCCCGGTCCTGGAGATCGCTGCCTTCCTGGTCATGGTGGTCATCGCGGCGAAACCAGGGCCGGTCCCACGCAGCGCCCGTCCTGTCATCCTGGTCCTCTTCGGCGTACTGATAGCCGCCAACGCGGGGGCGGCGATCCGGCTCGTGGCGCTCGTCCTCGACGGCGGGCAGGTGGACGGAGTCGCGTTGAGCGCCGACCGGCTCCTGATCGCCGGTGGGCTGGTGCTGATGGTCAACGTGATCACGTTCGGGTTGTTCTACTGGCAGCTCGATGGCGGCGGGCCGGTGGCACGGGCGGGCGATCCGGCGCCTTACCCGGACTTCCAGTTCCCTCAGACCTCAACGTCGGGACTCGCGCCCCCGGGCTGGCGACCACGGTTCCCCGACCATCTCTACCTGGCCTTCACCAGCGCCATGGCCTTCAGCCCCACCGACACGTTGCCGCTGACGACCCGGGCGAAGACACTGATGGCCTTGCAGTCACTGATTTCCTTGGCCGTGCTCGTCGTCGTCCTAGCCCGGGTCATCAACATCCTCCCGACCTGACGCGCACGACGCGGTCCGGCTCGTCGTGGGGCGCGCTGACCGGCTGCTACCCCTGTACGCAGGGCACCTGATCAGATGAATCTCGGGTGCCCTGCGTAGGCCGCAGCTGGACCCGGCACGGTCACACGCCTCGCGGGCCTCGATCCGGCCCGAGCTGATCGCCTCCCGGGATGCGGGGGTAGTCGCGGTCGTTCTGTTCGGCGTACTGCTCCGCGAACCTCGGAGATCGCCTTGTCGTCGACCGCCCCTTGGTCCCGAGGTAGCTGGAGATCGCAATGCGTCTCCCGGTCGGGCGTGTCCCCGGGCCAGGGTCCAGGCGCAGATCTTCGCGGAGTAGTTCAACCTGGCCGCGATCATGTTCTCAACGACCGCCGAGCACTTCATGTCGCGAAGCTGCCGCCGGTAGTGGTACTGGTCGGTCTGCACGCCCTCGGACCAGCCCAGGAAGATGTCGGAGGCCGATTGCATCATCTGCTGGCCTTGCACGACCCGTTCCCCGAGGTGGCGAACTGGCTGCTCGGCAGATGCGCCTCCAGCACGGATCTGGTTGCGCTGAGCGACGGGGGCATCGACCCGGAACCGATGGTGTTCCCCCAGCCGGCCCCGGCACGGCGTTCACTGGCGCGGGCCCCTCGCCACGACCGGATGGTCGCCTGGGGTCGCCTTCCGCGCCGGATCCGCGCTGGGCGGCAGGGAATGCGGGAGCTGGGGGGCACCACCGCGCACCGCGGCCGCCCGCACGACGCTGAACCGGGCCACGGGCCCCCGGCGCCGGCTGACGAGCGTGAAGGTGGCTTTGGCGCCATTGATCGACCTCGCCCACCGACGCGGCGGGACCGTCAACGACCTTGTCCTGACTGCCGTCTCGGGTGCGGTCGGCACGTTGTTACTGCGCCGTTACTGCGCCGTGGTGAACCTAGGCAGACGCGTACTGGCGCCCTGTCCGGTGTTTGTCGTCACCGCCTGCTGAGGCGGCCCGTACGCGTCTTCGGGTTTCCTCTTCGTTAGTGTCCTGGGCCAGTGATGACCTTTTCGCGTTCGGAGTGGTGAGCTCGCCCTTTTTGGGACAGGGTGGTGCAGGCGGCGTCGATGTCACGGGCGAGGGTGTCAATGTGTTCGCGGCTGAGTGTCTCCTTGACCAGGGCGCGCATGATCGTTTCGTCCTGGGCGTTGGGTGGGAGCGTGTAGGCGGGGACCATCCAGCCCCGTTCGGCGGACAGCTGCCATGCGATGTCGAACTCGTCATAGGCGAGGTCCCGATCGGCAAGCTTGAAGGCGGCGAGCGGCAGCTGCTCCTGATCCCGACCGATGAGCTGGAACCTCCCGATTTCCTCCAGCTTGTCGGCGAGGAGGTGTGCGTTGGTCTGCATGTTCCTCATCACGTACGTGTAGCCGGCGCGGCCGTACCGGACGAGGTTGTAGTACTGGGCGAGGACCATCGCTGACCCGGTGGAGAAGTTCAGGGTGAAGGTGGCGTCAGTCTTGCCGAGGTAGTTCTCCTCGAAGACGAGGTCTGGCGCGAGGTCGGACCTCTCCCGGAAGATGAGCCACCCGATGCCCGGGTAGACGAGCCCGAACTTGTGGCCGGAGACGTTGATGGATCGAACCTGCTCGAGGCGGAAGTCCCATTCGGAGTCGGGGTAGAGGAACGGCCAGACAAAGCCGCCGCTGGCGCCGTCGACGTGCAGGGGCACGTCGATGCCGCGCTCCTGCTTGATGTCCAGCAGCAGACGGTTGATTCCGACGATGTCGTCCTTGTGCCCGGTGAAGGTGGTCCCGAGCACGGCGGCGACACCGATCGTGTTCTCGTCCACGTGTGGAGCGACGTCCTCAGGACCGATGGTGTACTTGCCAGGCTGCAGCGGCACGATTCGCGGTTCGACATCGAAGTAGCGACAGAACTTCTCCCAGACCACGTGCACGTCACCGCCGAACACGAGGTTGGGACTCGCGCTCGACTCGCCTGCCGTTTCCCGGCGCTTGCGCCAGTTCCACTTCAGCGAGAGTGCTCCGAGCATGATCGCCTCAGACGAGCCTTGGGTTCGGGCACCGGTCGTCTCTCCCGGCGCGTGGAACAGGTCGGCCAGCATCCGTATGCAGCGTTGCTCGATCTCGGCCGTACGGGGGTACTCAGCGTGGTCGATGAAGTTCCGGTGCAAGTTCCCGGCGATCAGCCGCTGCGCCTCCGGCTCCATCCAGGTGGTGACGAACGTCGCCAGGTTGCGTGCCGGGTCCCCCTCCAGAGCAAGGTCCTCGCCCACGAGTCGCATAGCGTCGACCGGCGTCATGCCCGTCTCTGGGAATGTGCGGCTTGGCACCTCTTGGGTGGCGAAGCGGTTTCCGAACAAAGCGGCATCGGCGTTCGTCTCGGACGGGATCGTCATTTCATTCTCCTAAATTGGCGTATGCCGGGTCGGGCCAGAGGTTTCAACGAGAGTCCGGCGATGGATGGCTCTCCGCCGTGGCGGTGGCCGTCCATGCAGGGAACATCAGCATCGCCCCGATGAGGAAGCACAAGGCGCCAAACAGCGTGCCCGCAACGGCCACGCGGGTGCTGAGCACATCGTCGGAACCGGGCAGTACGTAGCTGGCCAGAGCAGACGCCATGAAGAGGACGGATCCGAGCATGTTCAGCCAGCCGATCCGCCGCGGCAGACGGAAGCTCGGGTCGTCGCCGGCGCCATGGGAGACCGCGAGGATCGCGACCGCGCTCGCCACGAGGAAGAGGGTCGAGCCGTACAAGTCCGGGCGCCAGACGTGTCGATCCTCCTCAGCGGCGGTCATGTTGTGCGTTAACGCCGCCGTCGTGCTGATGTTGAAGAAGAGAGTCCCCGGAAACTGAGTGGCCGCGGCCACCCAGTTCCGGTCGTGCGGGCGCCAGCTCCATAACTGGAGCCGCGCCGGTGTTTCGCGCTGCGATGGGTCTGCGGTCGTCATCGCCGGCGTCTGCGCCTGGAGCAGCTGGCCCAAGGATGCGGCGGTGAAGAAGATCGAACCGACCACGAACGTGACCCCGTCCGCGACCCCACCGACCACGTTGAGATATGCCGGGACAGACCCCACGACGAAACAGGCGGACCCGATGATGAACAACCATGCGACGACCGCGTTAAGGAACGTGGGCCGCATGGCCATGTCGTGCTCCTTCCCGAGACGCCACCCCTGCCGAGACACGATCCCCGTCGGCCGAGCGTGGGGAGGTGCCCCGCATGACGAATTCATCTCGCCTGGTCGGCGCGAGACGTCCGGCAGTCGACATCCTCAGAAGACCTCAGCCCAGTCGTTCCTGATGCTGACGACCGTCCAGCCGCGCTGCTCCGCGAGTTCTAGGGCCTTCTCAGCGCCTGAGGTGTAGTCGAACTCACGTTCGGGGTCGTCGTGGAGGACGAGCAGGCGTAGGTGAGGCCTGTCGTTGCGCTGGGTGAAGTCGAGCATCTCGATGTCGCCGTTGGAGTTGCCGGCGGCGAGAACGGGCCGACGACCGGTCCGCGACCAGATGTGGATGGGTTTCTCGGGGCCGTCGTCCAGGTAGTCGATGGCCGCCTGGCGTGTGAGCGTGCCGCCCCTCGCGTCCGGTGTGTAAGCGAGGCCGGTGCTACTCCCGATCACCCGCTCTCGCGGGATGTTGTAGACGTCGTCGCTGATCGGCCTCACGAAGTCTCGACCGCCGCCGGAGGCGATGTAGTTCATGAAGCCATTCGCTTCGAGATGGCCCAGCAGCTGGACCATCGGCCGGTAGGCGCAGTCGAGGTAGGTGCGACCGAGTGTGGGATGGCTGGTGCCACGCAGGAATGCGTCCGACTGAGCCTCGAACTCGTCGACAGTGATGTTCGCGAACGCCGCCAGGATCCCTCCCGCCACGGTCGGGACGTTGGTGTCGTCCCCGGCGTAGTGCTCGGCGATCACCGAAGCCAGCCAGCCGTAGTCGCGGTCGTAGGCCGCCTTCCAGGGTTGGCGGTTGCGCAACTCGGCGTCGGTTTTGGCCATCTCGGCCAGCCGCCGCAGGATGAAGTCGAGCTGGATCGGCATCGGCTTCTCACACCACAAGGTCCCGTCATTGTCGAAGACCGCGACCCGGTCGGCGACTGGAATGGTGTCGGCCGTGCCGGCAGCGCAGGCGCGTTCGAGGAAGCTGACGATGGCGTCCTTGGCAGCGCCGTCGTTCCAACTCGATAGTGAGTCCACCATCTAGACCTCCGTGGGGTGCCATGCAGAGTCTCGTCGTGCAGGTACCTCGAGCGACCGAAGACGCGGTCAGGGACTGTCCGACCCCTGGTCGACCGCGACGCCCGGGGTGCTATTCGCGCATCAGGAGGGCCTGGGCCTCACGTTCCAGGTCGACGTAGGGTTCGCCGCTCACGTCGACGACGACCCGGTTGATGGTGCCGCCGGTGAAGCGGTACGGCCGTTCGCCCGGATAGTCCGTCGTGACCGGGTCGCCGACGTCGCGGCCCACGGCCAGGCCTTCGCCGGCGATCATGTATCCACCGGGCTGGGTCTTGATACGACCTTCGCCGACCTTCTGGTCGCCGTGGTACAGCGACAGGATGCCGGTCGCGACCGGTGGCGGGTCGTCACCGTCCTTGTCGAAGGAAGCCGACAGGATGAGGTTCTCGCCGGTCGGTACGTCCTCGGTTCCGACGATCATCTGCTCGAACATGCCGACGAAGCTGTTCACGTAGTGCAGTCGGTTGTTCTTCACATAGAGGGCGTGGCCTCCGAACCGGGAGCCCTGTGCGAAGAGCACGCCCTGCGCGCCGGGCGCCGGGATGTCGACAACCGCTCCGATCACGAAGGAGCGGCCGCGGACAACGACAGCCTGCGCTTCCGGCACTTCGGCGTGCTTCGGGAAGTACACGTAGCGGCTTCGTGGTGCAGCGAGCTGGGGCCGGTCCGCGATCAGGATCTCCAACGGTGAGCGGTCATCGAGCGGGAAACCGTCGTTGGCGCCAGCCTCGGCATACCAGAGGTTCACCATCTCCCGGACCCTGTCGGGATGTTGAGCCGCGAGGTTGTGGAGCTCGGAACGGTCGACGTCGGTGTGGTAGAGCTCCCACTCATCCTCATTGAAGTTGCCCCAGCCGCTGACGGTCGGGTGGGTGGTCACGGCCTTCCACCCGTCGTGCCAGATCCCCCGCGAGCCGAGCATCGAGAAGAACTGCGTCCGCCGGGCACCCGGCGCGGCCGGTTCGTCGAAGCTGTAGGCCATGCTGACGCCGTCGAAGTGGCTCTGGGTGAAGCCCTTGATCGTGCTCGGAGCTTCGACCCCCAACGCGTCCAGCACCGTCGGCGTCAGGTCGACCGCATGGTGGTACTGATGTCTGAGCTCGCCGCGAGCCTTCATTCCGGCCGGCCACGAGATCAGGCACGGGTCAGACGTACCGCCGTTGAACTCGTACCGTTTCCACATCTTGAACGGCGTGTTGAAGGCCATCGCCCAGCCGTTCGGATAGTGGTTGTAGGTCTTCGGGCCGCCGAGGTCGTCCAGCATCGCCAAATTGGTCTCGATGTCGTCCGGGATGCCGTTCATGAACAGCATCTCGTTGACCGATCCGTCCGGGCCGCCTTCCCCGCTGGCACCGTTGTCCGAGACCACGATGACCAGGGTGTTCTCTCGCTGCCCGGTGTCTTCGAGGTACTCGAGCAGTCGGCCAATCTGGTGGTCGGCGTGGGAGAGGAACCCCGCATACACCTCCGCCATCCTGCCGAACAGCCGCTTCTCCGCATCCGAGAGCGACTCCCACGGCCGGGTGACGTCCGTCGCCGTGAAGGGCTGACCCTGAGGTCCCAGACGCGTCTCAGACGTCCCGATCGGGTTGATCGGCGGGAGCTCGGTGTCAGCAGGGACGATGCCCATCTCCTTCTGCCGCGACAACGTCTCCTCGCGCATCGCCTCATAGCCGTGGTCGAACTGGCCCCGGTACCGGTCGATCCAGTCCGTCGGCGCATGGTGCGGTGCGTGACATGCACCGGGGGCGTAGTACAGGAAGAACGGCTTCTCCGGCGCCACCGCTTTCGCGTCCATGATGAACTCGATCGCCTTGTCGGTGATGTCCTCGCCGAAGTGATAACCCTCCTCCGGAGACTTCGGCTGGTCCACCGGATGGTTGTCGTACGTGAGCTCGGGATACCACTGGCTCGTCTCCGCGCCGAGGAACCCGTACCAGCGTTCGAAACCCCGACCTGTCGGCCAGTTCCGCCGCGTCGAGGCCAGGTTCATCTCCACGGTCGGACACAGATGCCACTTGCCGACCATGTACGTGTTCCAGCCCAGCTCACCCAGGATCTCCGACAGCATTCCGTTCTCCGGCGGGATCGTCCCGCTGGCATTCCGGAAGCCGCTGGACGCCTCGGTGATGCACGCCATGCTGTTGCGGGTGTGATTGCGACCCGTCAACAAGCACGACCGCGTCGGCGAACACAACGCCGTCGTGTGCCACTGCGTGTACCGGACGCCATCCGCGGCGATCTTGTCGATGTTCGGTGTCGCGATCGGGCCGCCATAGCAGCTCATCGCCGAGAACCCGACATCGTCCAACACGATGTAGACAACATTCGGCGACCCGTCAGGCGCCTTCGGTGGTGCGAACGGCGACCAATCCTCCACCGAGTCCCGGATGTCCACGTTGACGGTGCCCTTGAATGGCTTACCCACGGTTCCTCCGACCGGTCGGAGGAACCGGCCGCCCCTCACCACCCCGAAGGTAGACCCGTGACGCTGCAGGCAGGAAGTGCCTGTCGCCAGCCATCGCCACGCGACACGCTTCCACACGTCCGTCGCTCAGAGGCGACGCAGCGTCGTGCCGGTCGTGGGATCGCGTTTCTCCAGGGCCACGCATGTTGGCACGCCGGAGGTGCCGCGCCGGTCCTTTCGGAAGTCGGGCTCCGCGCCGCCACCGGGCGGCTGGCCCTTTGGAGCGGAAGTTGCAGCCGGCTAGGCGCACGGATACGGCGCGAGCCAAGCAGGTGTGACCGGGACGCGTGAGGCTCCAGGACAACGGTCATGGCCGATGTTGCGACCGCGTGCGGTTGCTGGCCTGTGAAGGTCGCAGGTGGCGCGCTCTAAGCTTTCCCCACACCGCATCACCTCATATGGGTGACCGGGATCGAGGTTCTTGCGATCTACTGTGGGGGGGCCGAGCTCCGGAGGGAGGACGGACTCTCGTGGGAGGTCGCGATGTCGGTCTTGACCAGGATTCGTCCGGTGTCTCTTCGGGGGTACAAGCCGGGTTGGTTGTCCGGGGATGTGATCGCTGGTGTCACTCTTGCGGCGATCGCGATCCCGGAGTGTATGGGGTACACGTCGATCTCCCAGACGCCTGTTGTCACTGGGTTGTACAGCGTCATCTTTCCGACCATGGTTTTCGCGTTGTTGGGTTCGTCTCGGCTTCTGGTGGTTGGTGCGGACTCGGCGACGGCGGCTATTTTGGCCGCTGGTCTGGCGTCGTTGGGGATCGCTGGGCTG
>DASYGI010000453.1:0-14736 GCA_035999925.1 Pedococcus sp. | reverse complement strand
TAGTCCGTGATGAGCAGCTGCTGCACGCGCATGATCGACGTGGCGCTGGCCATCGCGAGCGGCTGTGACGACCGACCCCAGCGGCGCACCCACAGCTGGGCAGCCCGGGTGATCGGGTCGAACGGCAGGCGGATCGGCTTGGGCACGAGGGCAGGCTAGTGGCCGAGGCGGGCCGCGAGTGGGCCCGTCTCGCGCTCGGTGCGACCGCTAGGGCTGGCGCTGCTCGAGCGCTGCCTCGAGGCGGTCCACCTTCCCGGTCAGCTCCCCGCTGAAGCCGGCGCGGATGTCGGCCTTGAGCACCAGGCTGACCCTGGGTCCGAAGGTCGCGACCGCGTCGACGGCTGCCTTCACCACGGCCATGCACTCGTCCCACTCCCCCTCAACGGTGGTGAACATCGCGTCGGTGTGGTTGGGGAGGCCGGAGGCGCGCACCACCTCGACGGCGGCGGCGACCGCCCGACTCACCGAGCCGGTGTCGTCGTCGGCGAGGGAGGGGGCGACTGAGAAGGCAACAAGCATGCGCCCACCGTATGCGGTGGCGCCGAGCCGACCAGCCGCAGGTGGCGTCCAGCCGCCGGAGCTGTATGGCTCGACGGTCTGCGTCGGTGGGTCAGACCCGGTTGTCGCTGTTGATGAGGAATGACTTGTCGTTCGGGACCAGCCCGAGCCGGTGGGTCTCGTCACTCGTCCCGCCGCTGACCTCGTGGAAGGTCAGCTTGGCGGTGACTGCTCCGGTGGCCGGGTCGGTGGTCATCTCACCGACGTCCACGGACGAGATGGTGCTCCAGAATGCCTCGTAGCCGGCCCGGCCACCCGCCCGCGCCTGCATGGCCGGGGTGAGCTCGGCCCAGGTCTGGTCCCGCTTGTCCGCCTTGGTGACGTCGGCGTAGTAGTTCCGGATGAACCGCTTCATGGCACCGGCGTTGGGGGCCGTCGTGGTTGTCGTGGTGGTCGCCGTTGTGGAGGACGACGAGGTGGTCGACGACGACGTCGTGGTCGGAGGTGTCGTGGTCGAGGGCGGCTGGGTGTGGGTGTTCGTGGACGTCACGGTCGTCGTGGCCCGCGGCGTGGGGGTGTTGCTCCCGAAGCCGTTGATCAGCGCATAGGCCAGGCCCAGCAGCAACAGGATCAGCAGGATGAGACCGACGATCCACCACCCCAGGCGGGACTCGCGCTCAGGCCCGGTCGGCTCGGCGCCTCGGCCACCCCCAGAACCCTCCTCGTATGCCGAGGGTGCCAGCACGGGGGCGCCCATCCGCTGGGTGCCCTCGGCCTGCGAGATGACCTCGGTCGCTGCGGCGCCAGCGCCGAAGGCAGCCCCCGCGGGGAGCGCCATGGTGGTGTCGCCGTGGGCGATCCGGTCCAGCTGGCGAGCCGCGGTGGCCATGTTCCAGCGTTCGGTCACGTCCGGGTTCATCATCGCGGCAATGGCGCCCCCGAGGGGGCCGGCCAGTTCCATGGGTCGGGGGGCCCCTGAGGCGATGGCCTGCAGGGTAGCCAGGGGGTTGGCCTGAGCCTCGTAGGCCGGCTGGCCCTCCACGGCGTAGTACAGCGTGGCACCCAGAGCCCAGACGTCCGAGGCGGAGGTCGGGTCGCCACCGCGAGCCAGCTCCGGCGAGAGATAGGTCGGGGTGCCGGTCATGAACCCGGTCTGGGTCAGCTGGTCGTCGGCATGGGCTCGGGCGATCCCGAAGTCGCTGACCTTGGGAGTTCCCGCCTTGGTGATGAGGATGTTGCCGGGCTTGATGTCACGGTGGACGATCCCGCGTTGGTGCGCCTTGGCCAGCGCGCCGGCCACCGCGGCGCCCATGGTGGCGACCTGGGTGACGGGCAGAGCGCCCTCGTCGCGGATCTGCTCGGCGAGGCTCTGACCGTCGACGAACTCCATGACCAGCCAGTGCGCGTCGTCCTCGTCGACGATGTCGTACACGCTCACCGTGTGGGCGTCATTGAGGGAGGCGGCGATCCGCGCCTCACGCATCGCCCGGGCGGCTGCTGCGGGCTCGCCAGGGAGGGCGCCGACCCGCTTGATCGCCACTTCACGACCGAGCACGGTGTCACGGCACAGCCAGACTGTGCCCATACCGCCGCTGCCGATGGCTCGGAGCACCTCGTAGCGTCCGGCGATCACCTGGGGATGCACGCGGTCCATCCTCTCGTCGGGTAGGGCCTCCGGTCGGCAGGGCCTCTCGTCGGGTCGGGCTTCACCCTACGACCCTCGCGCCGTCCTTGACACTCAGCCGAGGGCTGCGACGACCTGGTCGGCCGCGGCATACGGGTCGGTGGTGCCGTCCACGACCGCGGCGGCGAGCTCGTCGACCCCGTTGCCGTGGCGTAGGTCGCCCATCTTGGCGCGCAGCTGCTGAAGGGCGATGGACTCGATCTCGTCCCCGGCGCGGCGGATGCGCCGGGCCCGAAGCTCACCGGCCCCGTCCATCCAGGAGGTGTGCTTCTCGATGGCCTCGACGACCTCGTCGATGCCCTGTCCTTGCGCGGCAACGGTTTTCACGACCGGTGGGCGCCACAGGTTGGGCTCGGTGCGGTCCCCCAGGGAGATCATGTGCCGGATGTCGCGAACGGTCGCGTCCGCCCCGTCGCGGTCGGCCTTATTCACGACGAAGACGTCGCCGATCTCGAGGATGCCCGCCTTGGCTGCCTGGATGCCATCTCCCATGCCGGGCGCGAGCAGCACGATGGTGGTGTCGGCCAAGCCGGCGATCTCGACCTCGGACTGTCCGACGCCGACCGTCTCAATGAGGATGACATCGCACCCGGCGGCGTCGAGCACGCGCAGCGCTTGCGGTGTGGTCCAGGACAGCCCACCGAGATGTCCGCGGCTGGCCATAGAGCGGATGTAGACCTCGGGGTCGAGGGCATGGTCCTGCATCCGGACCCGGTCGCCGAGCAGGGCGCCACCGGAGAACGGCGACGACGGGTCCACGGCCAACACGCCGACGCGCTTTCCCTGGGCCCGGTATGCCGCCACGAATGCGTTGGTCGACGTGGACTTGCCGACGCCTGGGCTTCCGGTGATGCCGATGATGTGGGCGTTGCCGGAATGTGGGGCCAGGGCGGCCATCACCTCGCGAAGCGCCGGATGGGCGTCCTCGACGAGCGAGATCAGGCGCGCGACAGCCCGAGGCGACCCTGCCCTGGCCGACTCGACCAGGGCAGGGACATCGACGGTGCGGGGAGCCAAGTGCTGGGCCTCAGGAAGCGTCAGCGGTGCGGGGAACGCGCACGATCAGGGCGTCACCCTGGCCACCGCCGCCACACAGTGCGGCCGCGCCGACGCCGCCGCCCCGGCGCTGGAGCTCCAGTGCCAGGTGCAGGGCGATGCGGGCGCCGGACATGCCGATCGGGTGACCCATGGCAATGGCTCCACCGTTGACGTTGACCTTGTCCAGGTCGATACCGAGCTCCTGGGCGGAGGCCAGGCCCACGGCGGCGAACGCCTCGTTGATCTCGACGAGGTCGAGGTCGGCGACCGCGATGCCTTCGCGCTCGCACGCCTTGGCGATCGCTCGGGCAGGCTGCTGCTGCAGGGTGGAGTCGGGGCCGGCGACCATGCCGTGGGCGCCGATCTCGGCGAGCCAGGTCAGCCCGAGCTCCTCGGCCTTCGCCTTGCTCATGACCACGACCGCGGCGGCGCCGTCGGAGATCTGGGAGGCCGAGCCGGCGGTGATGGTGCCGTCCTTGGAGAACGCCGGGCGCAGCTTGCCGAGGGTCTCGGTGGTGGTGTCGGCACGGACGCCTTCATCGGTCTTGAACTCGATCGGGTCGCCCTTGCGCTGCGGGATGGAGATGCCGACGACCTCGTCGTCGAACAGCCCGTCCTTCCAAGCACGGGCAGCGAGCTGGTGGCTACGAGCGGAGAACTCGTCCTGCTGCTCGCGAGTGAACTGCTGGTCGCCCGCATTCGCCTGCTCAGTGAGCAGGCCCATCGCCTGGTCGGTGAAGGCGTCCCAGAGGCCGTCGAAGGCCATGTGGTCGCGCAGCGGGACGTCCCCGTACTTGTAGCCCTCGCGGGACTTGGTCAGCAGGTGGGGCGCGTTGGTCATGGACTCCTGGCCGCCGGCCACGACGACCTCGCACTCACCCGCACGGATCAGCTGGTCAGCCATCGCGATCGCGTTGATGCCGGAAAGGCAGACCTTGTTGATGGTCAGGGCGGGGACGGTCATGGGGATACCGGCCTTGGCTGCGGCCTGACGAGCGGGGATCTGGCCGGCGCCGGCCTGGAGAACCTGGCCCATGATCACGTAGTCGACCTGCTCAGGGGCCACGCCCGACTTGTCCAGCGCGCCCTTGATGGCGAAGCCACCGAGGTCGGCTCCGGAGAAGTTCTTGAGCGAGCCGAGCAGCCGGCCCATCGGGGTGCGCGCACCCGCAACGATGACTGAGGTGGGACGGTCAGACATGAGTGAAAGCCTCCAGCGCCAGGGATGATGTCCGCCTTGCACTCTAGTCCGGGGGGTGGCTCCGGCGACTGGACGGGCGGGTGGCGCTGGCCACATCGTGGTTTGGTCCAGTCACGCCATCAGCGTGATCGCCCTCGGCAGGGTGAGCGATCGACAGACATCGCCATCAGCGCAGCGGAGCGCGAGCGCGTGACTCCACGGTGATGGTGACCGAGCCGCCCAGCGACGACAGCAGCGCACCGACGATCGGGAGGTCCGCCTCTCCACTGAGACGCACCACCGCCGTCTGCCCGTCCGGACTCCCCGTACCCGGAGCAAGGTGCCAGGCGAGCAGACTGGGTGGTCTCGGGCGCTCAGCAAGGTACCGGTCCGCGGTCCTCTGGACGGTCGTGGAGCTGACCCCGACGGCCCCGGCGAGACCCTGGCGATAGACCCGCGAGTCGAGCGCGTTGGCTGCGTCCAGGGCAGCTCCGTCGGCCGCGTCGACCAAGCGAAGGCGCGACAGCTGAACGGAGGTCACCGCGACCGTTCCCATGATCAGCGCGATGGCGACCACGGTGAATCCAAGGGTGAGGACGGCGATCTGGCCGCTCTCACCGCTCCTGGTTGGCGCCGTGCGTACCCACTGGTCGGTGGGACGGCTCATGGCATGCCGCGGAACGGGTCGACGACCGCCACGTGGCTGGCGCTCTCGGAAATTTCCAGGGGGATGACGGCCCGCGCAAACGCGGGCACAAGAGGCAACGGGACACGGACGCTGGCCACCATCGTGACGCGGGCTGCCGGGTGCAGGCAAGGCGAGCCGTGGCAAGACAGATCCAGGCGGGACTGAGTACTGCTGAATCCTTGGTCCTCGAAGGCCAACCGGGCGGCTGCCTCAGCCCGGCGGGGCGCCGCATCCGCCGAATCCGCGGTCACATAAGCCCGCCCCGCCTCCCGCGCGGCGGCAGACACGGCATACGCCCCCGCCTGCAGGCGGCTCAAGGTCAGCACGAGGTAGAGCAGAGGCACCACCACGAGCACCGCCAGGAATACGAACTCCACCAGGGCGCTCCCCCCTTCACCTGCGATGCGGAGTTCGCCTGCCCGGCGACTTGTGCCCGCCTGACCGCGGCACCGAACCATCCGCCGCCGGCGGGTGTCGCGCCAGGTCCCCGCCAAGAGCGCGCTCATTGACGCTCCAGAAACGAGCGGCCCACCACATCGAATCCTCTGGCCGGACCCAGCAACCCGATGACCGGCAAGGGGGCCCTCACGCGGACCGACATGACCCAGACGCCGCCGACCTGAACCACCTGGGCCGTGACGTCGCTGCCGAACTGACGCGGCAGCGATGCGTCGATGAGCGCTCGGGTCCGGGCGATTCCGTCAGTCGGGCTCGCGTCGGCCCGAGCGCCGAGTCGAGCGCCCTCCGCTGAGCAAGAGATCAAGGTGTTGCGCACGTACAGGGACAACCCCACCTGGAGGACTCCGACAAACAGCACGGCGAGCAGCGAGCCGACGAGGACGAAGTCGGCCACCGCGGCTCCGGACTCCCCCGGGGGAACTGCGGTTCGGCGCATCGGTCAGCGTCGTGCGCTGTCGAGTGCTCGGCTGAACAGTGCCGTCAGCTGGCCCTCAGCGACCGCCCACAGCGCCGCCACCAAGCCTGCGGTCATCAAGGTGATGAGGACCCAGCCAGGAACGTCACCGCGCTCGCGACCGCGAGCCGAATACCGACTGATGTAGCTGGCGCGGATGGTGGCCGCGGTGAGGGATCGGAGCACCGGGTTCATGGACTTTCCTCTCATTGGACGGGACACATCTCAGACGGAGAACTGAAGAAACGAGAACCCAGGAAAGACCGCGAACAACACCGTGACCGGCAGAACGAGAAAGACCACCGGGACCATCATTGCGATCTCCTTGCGGCCCCCCGCCTCCATCACCGCCCGACGCCCTGCCTCGCGAACGTCCTGCGCCTGGGCACGCAGTACCTCGGCCAAAGGGGTGCCTCGCTCAACGGCGATCACCATGCCGTCGACGAAGCGAGCCAGGCTCGGCAGCCCGGTACGGTCCGCCAAACCGAGCAGGGCGTCCGGCAAGTTCGCACCGGAGCGGGCGTGGGCCAGGCATCGCGCCAGCTCACCCGACAGCTCTCCCTGTGACAGCCGACAGACCCGTTCCAACGCCCCGACTGCCCCCTCACCGGCGCCGACGGCCAGCGCCAGCAGCTCGGCGATCGTGGGGAACTCGCTGAGCAGGCGGCGCTCACGGACCGCGACTTCGCGGCTGAGCCATCGATCTCGCACCACCACCCCCACCGCGCCAGAACAACAGGTCAAAAACACGGGTGTGACCACAGAGCCTCCACGGGTCAACCACAGCACGGCACCACAGGTGAGGCCTGCGAGCGTCCCAAGCGCCCCCCACACGACCTGCTCGGCCCGGAACCGGTCGATGTCGGGCGCCTTTCCGGCCCGCACCAGTCGGCGGCGCACGGAGCTGGCTCCGCCAAGGGTGCGGTCGACGTGCCTGGCGAGTCCCTGGACAACCGGGCGCAGCAGCGGGCCGACTGAACCGGACCCTCCCCGTGGGCGAGCTGTCAGGAGGCGAGAGGGCAGCGGTGCGTCCCGGAGATAGGGATGCAGGCGATCACTCAAGGTCGGGCGCCGCCGCCGCGGCAGGCCGGCATACACTCCGAGAACGCCGAGGGCACACGTGAGTCCCAGCGCGGCCCCCACCCAGGCCAGCTCGACGCTCTCCATCACCTCAGCACCCGCTCATCTTCGGGGAGGCGACCCACCCGAACCATCACCCGGTACGCGACCAGGGTGAGCGCGCCACCGGCACCCAGAACGGCGGTGCCTGTCGCCGTGGCGTACGCCTGAACGGACTCGGGTCGCGTGCACAGCATCGCGAGCACGACCCACGGGGAAGACACAGCCAGGCGGGCGGCGTTGACGGTCCACCCTTGACGCGTCTCAAGCTCGGCACGTGTCCGGCTGTCCTCCCGCAGGAACGCAGCCAGGGTGCGCAACAGGCGCCCAAGGTCGCTTCCGCCCACCTCCCTCGCGATGCGAAGGGACTCCACGAGGCGGTCGGCCACCGGGTCGCTGAGCTGCACCTTCAGGCGGTCCAGGCATTCCTGGAACCGGCCCGTGGCCTGATAGTCCTCGGCAAAGGCATGGAACGCGGGCCGGAGTTCCTCTGGACCGCGCCGGCCGAGCTGGCTAAGGGCTTCCGGCAGGGCGAGGCCGGCCCGCACTCCCGAGGCCACATTGTCGACCGCGTCTGGCCACACGTCCCGAAGGTTGGCCCTACGACGTCGGGCCCTCGCCCTCACGAAGGCTCGGGGGGCGTACCCCGCGATGATCGCGAAGCAGACCGCCACCGAAGGCACCGCAGTCACCGCGAGCACCGTGACTCCGGTGATGCTTCCGAGCACTGCACCGGCCGCAAGCAGGCTTAGCGGTCTCACGCCGGGATATCCCGCCTGCACCAGCTCGTCGCGGAGCCGGTGGCGGATCGCCAGGCCTGGTGGACGTCGGCCGGCCAGCGGGACCCAGGCCGACCACCACACGAAGAACAGACCCGTGCCCAGCAGTAGCCCCACCCCCACGCCCGTCATGAGCCGGCCTCCTGATGCAGCAGGGTCGCGACGTCGTACCCGGCTCGCCGAAAGCGGTCGAGATGTGGTGGGAAGCCCTGCGCGCGCTGGAGCGCCCCGTCCCGCTGGACGAAGAGGTCTGCGGTCTCGACGACCTCGCCCTCGACCCGCCCGGGCACGGCGACGATCTCGCGGACCCTGCGCACACCGTCGTGCTCCAGAGCCGCATGGACGACGATGTCCACGGAGCCAGCAACGGTGGGCACGACGAACCTGCTGCCGACGTTCTCCCCCGCCAGCAACGGAAGCGTGCACATCTTGGTGATGGCCTCGCGCGCGCTGTTGGCGTGGATGGTGCACATCCCCGGCAGTCCGCTGTTCAGGGCTATCAACAGGTCGAGGCTCTCCGCCTGACGGACCTCTCCCACGATGATGCGCGAGGGGCGCATCCGTAGCGCCTCGGTCACGAGTCGGCGCAATGGGATCTCCCCGGTGCCCTCCAAGCTCGGCTGTCGACACTGCAGCGCGGCCACGTCGCGCAAGGGAATCTTGAGCTCGAAGACCTCTTCGCAGGTCACCACCCGCTCCCGCGGGGGTATTGCTGCGCTGAGGCAGTTCAGCAGGGTCGTCTTGCCTGCCTGCGTCCCCCCGGCGACCAGGATGTTGAGGCCGGCCGCCACGGCCGCTCCGAGAAAGACCGCGGCCTGCCGGGTCAGGGTACCGAGGCCGACAAGGTCGTCGAGATGGGAAGCACGCACGACGAACTTGCGGATGTTCACCACCCAGTGGGTCCGCGTGATGTCGGGGATGACCACATGCAGCCGCGAACCATCCGGGAGAACTGCGTCCACGAAAGGGCTCGACAGGTCGACTCGCCGGCCGCTCGTCTTGAGCATCCTTTCGACAAGATCTCGGACGTCGTCAGAGGTCAGCATCGTGGTAGTCAGCTCCGCGACACCCCGCCGGGCGACGAACACCTTCGACGGCTCATTGATCCAGATCTCTTCGATCTCCGGGTCGTCGAAGAACGGCTGCAAGGGGCCAAAGCCTGCGACAGCATCGACGACTGACTTCACCGCACCCTCGAGGTCGGGAAGGGTCGGGAGTCCACCATGCAGGGAGCGTTCGTCGTAGTCCGTGACAGCGGCCCGAACGAGTCGGTCGAGCTGTCGGCCATCGCGGACAGGGTCGAGGCCGCCGCGGCGGATCAGCTCGCGCACCTCTGCCTCGACCGTGCTAATGGCATCCATCAGGAAAATCCCCCAACCCAGTGGCCCATGTCGGACCGCATTCGAACGGTTCTAAGCCCCATCATTCGGATGCAAATGCATACTAAGCGCATCTTCGTGAGCCCGCGCAAGTCATCCACAGTCTGTGGAGGGTCAGCAGACGCTGTCGGGACGTATCCCTAGCCTGCTGGAATGCGTCTTCGCCTCAGCGTCTGTCAGCTCGACGCCCCTATGAGGGCTTCGAAGGACGCCCCTGGCGGACCTGAGCCCGAGCCGGCTGTGACGGAGCACGAACTCGAGGTCGAGGCGCCTCAAGGAAGCTCGGTCAGTCAGCTTTGCGAGGCCCTGGCCCGGCATTTTGCGCGACCGGGACGCGCCCAGCTCCACGTGGGTGGTCAGCCATTGCCGGACGGTGCCCGACTCGGGGTGGCGCCGCTGGTGGACGGGGCATCAGTCACCTGGGGGCCCCAGAGTCCGCCGGCAACGGCTTCTCCTCAGCGTCCACTTCTGGTCAGCTCAGTCGTGGTTGCCGTGGCCCACGGGCCGGACGCCGGGGCTTCGATGGAACTCTCGCCAGGGCGGCATACCGTCGGGCGCTCCGTCGAAGCCGACACGTTGGTGGCAGACCCTGCACTCTCACGGGTGCATCTCGAGGTGCGATGCGACGAGGACGGGCTTCACGTCCGTGACCTCGGGTCGACCAACGGGACGCGGATGGATGGACAGACGCTCACCACCACGCCTGTGCGGTGGCCGTCGGGAGCGGTGGTGACCGCCGGCGACAGCCAGCTGGTGGCCCGACGTGGGACCAGACTGCCAGCCATCTCTGCCAAACGTCCGGACGGCACCAGGTTGGTCAACCGGCGACCTCGAGTGGTCGAGCCTGCCCCGCTGCGGACGTTCACTCTTCCGCCCACCCCGCAACGACATCTCGCCCACCGGGTGCCCTGGGTGGCCATTGCGCTGCCGGTCCCGGTTGCCGCGGTGATGGCATTCATCATCGGTCCTGCCATGCTTGCCTTCGCCCTCGTCTCTCCCCTTGCCATGGTGGGAAACGTCGTGAGTGACCGGATCCAAGGGCGCCGAAGGTATGCCGGCGAGCTGGCCGAGCACGATCGGCTGACGGCCGCGGTCCTGGCCGATGTCAACGCCGCCTGCTCGCGAGAGCAGGCCGCCCGGCGGCATGACCATCCGGACCCCTCGGAGATGCTTGACATCGCGACCGCTCCGACAGCACGGCTCTGGGAACGACGACGCGACGACCCCGACGCCCTCGCTGTGTCCATCGGGACCTGCTCGTCGCCCTCCGGCCTCGTCACCATCCGGGCAGCCACCGGGGTGGTCCAAGCGCCCCCGACGATCTCGGCTACGCCCTGCACCGTCCCCCTCTCGGATGTCGGCGTACTGGGGATCTGTGGTGAGCGCGCGGTCGTGCTGGGGGTAGCCCGCTCGGTGTTGGGGCAGCTCCTCGGCTTGCACTCGCCCATCGACCTGCGGGTGGTGCTACTGAGCGCGCGGAGTACCGAGCTCGACTGGAACTGGCTCGGCAGAGTGCCGCATCTACGACCCCCGGACTGCCGGTCGGACAGCAACGTTGCCGTCCTTACTCGAGACGAGGGGCGCATCAGCGCCGTTCTCGACCCCCTCGTCCGTGCGGTCGAGGAGAACCGAAGCCGCACCGGCGAAACGCTCTCTAGATCGACCGGACCCCGGACCCTGCTCGTGCTCGACGGTGCCGCCGAGCTTCGTGCTGTTCCTGGGCTGGCTACGGTGCTTGCCGACGGGCAGGCGGCTGGGATCAGCACCCTGGCCATCGACTCCACGTCGGGCGCCCTCCCGAGCGAGAGCCGGGCCCTACTGGACCTCACCACTGCGGGAGGACCGACCCTGCACCTTCCTGGTCATGATCATGACCGGCTGGTTGTGGACCTGGTCGGCGAGTGGTGGTCCGACCGCCTCAGCCGGGGTCTGGCGCCCTTGCGGGACGTAGTGCCGACTGGGGGCGACCCCAGGCTGCCTGCGAGGGTGCGCCTCGACGAGCTGCTTTCCTCACCGGTCAGCCCAGCCTCGGTAACCCAGCTGTGGCGAAGCGGGCCGAGGACCGCGGTTCCGTTGGGTGTGACGGCAAGCGGACCGTGGGTACTCGACCTGGCGACGGATGGGCCTCATCTCCTGGTGGCCGGGACCACCGGAGCCGGCAAGTCCGAGCTTCTGCGAACGCTCGTCATGACGTTGGCGCTGCACAATGCCCCCGACGACCTGGCCTTCGTGCTGGTGGACTACAAGGGCGGTGCGGCCTTCGGCGACTGCGGTCGACTGCCCCATGCAGCCGGTCTGGTCACCGATCTCGATGACGATGGTGCGCTCCGGGCGCTGACCTCGCTGCAGGCCGAGCTCAAGCGGCGCGAACGCATCCTGAGCTCTGCGGGTGTTGCGGATTTCGCTGCGTACCAAAGTCTTTCCCCACCCGCTGCGCCGCTGCCCCGCCTGGTGATCGTCATCGACGAGTTTCGCGCGCTGGCTAACGAGCTACCCAGCTTCGTCGACGGCATGATCAGGATCGCTGCCCTGGGGCGCTCCCTCGGCCTGCACCTGGTGCTGGCCACCCAGCGTCCCGCTGGGGTGGTCACCCCCGACATCAAGGCCAACGTCAACCTACGCATCGCGCTGCGGGTGCGGGATCGGGCGGACTCCGAAGAAGTGGTCGACGTACCCGATGCGGCGAGCCTCGACGCGACGACGCCCGGCCGCGGCCACGCAAGGGCTGGCGGAGCCAGTCTGACTACCTTTCAGGCGGCCCAGGTCATCGCGCCCAGCCCGGCGCGCCGCGTACGGGTCCGTGAGCTTCGGTGGGGCCAGCTCCCGGGCGACTGGACCAGCACCGACGACGACCTCCACGCAGGAACCTCGGAGAACGAGCTCGCCAGACTGGTCGACGTCATTGGGCTGGCGAGCGTCGAGGTCGGCGCGGTTCCGCCACCTCCGGCGTGGTTGCCTCCACTACCCAAGGTCATCCCACTGGCGACGTCGAGCGCTCACGAGAAGGACGGCTCCTGCGCCATCGGGCTCGTTGACCTGCCGCATCGCCAGGCCCAGACGCCCCTGGCTGTGAAGGTCGAAGGGGGCGGTCACTGGGCGTTCGTGGGAAGTTCGGGCAGTGGGCGCACGACCGCGCTGCTCACCATGGCGTACGCCCTTGCCGGGCAGCGAGGGCCTACCAGGGTCCATCTCTACGCCGTGTCGTCCGGCAGCCTTGCCGCCCTCACGCATCTGCGGCACTGCGGCGCTCATGTTGCGGCCGACGATCTGCCGCGCCTGGAGCGACTGGTGGGTCACCTGGAGAACGAGGTTCGAGCGCGACGCGCGGGGTCGGCCTGGACAGCAGCCCTGGTCCTGCTCGTCGACGACTGGGATCTTCTCGCGACCCGCCCGGCGTCGGTGGACCACGCCCTCCTGGTCGACCGCATCCTCGGGCTGCTCCGTGAGGGGGCCGCCCAGGGCCTCATGGCCGCTCTGTCCGGTGACCGATCGCTGCTGGTCGGACGGGTGGGGTCGCTGGTCTCTCAACGTGTGGTCCTGCGGCTTGCCGATCGGACGGATGCCGCCCTGGCCGGAATCGCGACCACTGCCCTGCCGGTAGATCCTCCACCGGGTCGCGGGGTCCTGCCCGACGGCACGCAGGTCCAGCTCGCGCTGTGGGCGGGCGGTTCCCTGACGACGTGCCCGATTCCTGGCGAAGCCCCTCCCGTGCGGGTGGACCCATTACCCACCGTGGTGATGCTGGATGACCTGGAGCACGGCGTCGACCCCGGCTGTGTCGCGGTGGGGCTCGGCGGAGACGAGCTGGCCACGGTGCGCCTGACGCCTTCCACGCATGGGCGACGCTGGTTGGTGGCTGGCGCTTCGGGCGGCGGGGTGTCGACGACTCTGTTGCTGTTGGGCCGCCAGCTATTGGCGCAGGCGCGCCCGGTGGCAGTGGTCTCACCGCGACCCGGCCCGCTGGATGCCCTACGTCAGGACGGGCGGTTACTGGCGTGGTGCGACAGCCACTCCCCCATAGCCCTTGAGGAGGCGCGACGTCGGCGTCCTGGCCTCGCCGTCCTGGTGGATCGTGTCGACGAGCTCGTCGACACGCCTATCGAGGCAACGATTCGCGACATTGGGAGAACGCTGGACCAGCACGACGGGCTCCTCGCGGTCGGTGCGAACTCCGCCACGTTGTCCAGCCAGTACCGCGGCCTTGGGATCGAGATCGCTAGGGACCGGTCCGGCGTTCTGCTCGCACCGAGGGCGCCCTCCGATGCCGATCCGTTCGGCCTGCGCCTGCGCCTCGAACCGCATGCACCTCCAGGGCGCGGCTACGTGGTCCGGCGCGGCATCCCCGTCCCCGTCCAGGTGGCGTTTCCCGGCATCCCGGACATCGGGTGAGCAAATGGGGGCGCCCGAATTGCCCGAGGTTCCGCGATTCCGGGTGGCTAGTCGAGCGGCGCCTGGTTGCTGCGGGCACCGATCGCGGCCACGACCCCAGCGAGGGCCACGACCCCGACCCCCACCGCTAGCAGCACATGGTCCGCCTGCAGCAGGCTCCAAGCCACGGGCAGGAGCAGGAGGTTCCAGACGACAGTGGGGGTGTTCGGCCACCCCGCCCCACGCCACCAGGACCGAGCCAGCCCCGCCAGGCCCAAAGCCACGAGCGCAATGAGGAGCGCGGACACCGCAGCGCGCGTCGTGTCCGCACTGGCTCCGTGACCGAGCTCCCAGACGTAGAACAGGCAGAACCCCAGGAGGGTCAGCGCCTCCAGAGCGCACACGCTTGCCGCGACATGGCGCAACAGGCTGGCCGAAGGCTGGCGGGAGGCGGTTGGCTCTGTCCGCGTCGGGTCACTCACGGCTGCCAGCGTAGGCCGGTCGACACGGCGTTCTGCCGCGGTTGACCATCCGGACCAGACGCCGACCGTCAGGCCCGACCCGCCTGACCGGGACGACTGTGACTAAGACCTCAGGGTTACACGGTGGTAACCTTCGCGTTCCCCTTCCCGAACGGGCGCCGTTCTGTGAGGCTGGAACAGAAACGCCCGGCAAGCCGTTGGCACAAGTGCGCCCGGACCATGACAATGGTGACCACACGTGCCCTTGGCCTGTGTGGAAGTGAGTCGGTTACGATGGCCGGTCGCGCCCCACCAGTGGCACGACTTGACCACGAGTACCCAGAGCACGCCCGCAACGAAGCGCCGTGCGCCGAAGGTTCCTGGCCCTGAGCCGCCTCGGCGCATTTCCTGCGACACCCCCCGCACTACAAGGAGCAGATCTTCATGGACTGGCGCGACCGCGCGGCCTGCCTCGACGAGGACCCCGAGCTGTTCTTCCCCATTGGGAACACCGGCCCGGCGATCCTGCAGATCGAGGAGGCCAAAGCAGTGTGCCGGCGATGCGAGGTCGTCGACACCTGCTTGAAATGGGCCATCGAGTCCGGCCAGGACGCCGGAGTCTGGGGCGG
>DASYGI010000452.1:0-10439 GCA_035999925.1 Pedococcus sp. | reverse complement strand
GGGCGGTGGGCCCGATGGCAGGGGTGGTCAGCCCGTCGATGTGGGTCTACGCACTGCGCGACGACGTGCACGGCCACGACTCGTGGTGCTCGCTCAACGAGGGCCTGGGCAAGGTGCTGCGCTACGGCGCCTACGGACCTGAGGTGCTCGACCGGCTGCACTGGATGAACTCGGTGCTCGGGCCCTTGCTACAGCAGGCGATTCGAGCCGCCGGTCCGATCGACGTCAAGTCGATCATCGCCCAGATGCTGCAGATGGGCGACGAGGGCCACAACCGCAACCGGGCTGGGTCGCTGATGCTGCTGCGCGAGCTGCTGCCTTCTCTGATCACGGCTGACGGATCGTCGAGCGACATCGCCGAAGCAGTGCGGTTCTCCGGTGCCAACGAGCACTTCTTCCTCAACCTCGGTATGCCGGCCTGCAAGCTCTCGACCCTCGCCGCTGAGGGCCTGCCCGGATCGTCGGTCGTGACCACGATGGCACGCAACGGCACCGACTTCGGGATCCGTACCGCCGGGACCGGCGACCGGTGGTTCACCGGCCCGGCCAACACTCCCGAGGGCCTGTTCCTCGGGTCCTACGGCCCTGACGACGCCAATCCCGACATCGGCGACTCGGCCATCACCGAGACCGCCGGGATCGGTGGTTTCGCAATGGCCGCGGCCCCTGCGATCGTGCGGTTCGTCGGCGGTGACGTCCCCTTCGCGCTGCGGACCACGCGCACGATGTACGAGATCACGGTCGGTGAGCACACGGCATACCAGGTGCCCATCCTGGAGTTCCGCGGTACGCCCACGGGCATCGACGTCGTCGCAGTGACCCGGACAGGCATCCTTCCGCAGATCAACACGGGGATGGCCGGACGGGTAGCCGGAACCGGCCAGGTCGGTGCGGGCCTGGTCACCCCACCCATGGCGTGCTTCACCGGTGCTCTCGAGGCGCTGGCCGACAGTGCGCACAGCTGACCCCGCGTCGACCGCATGACTAGGGCATGACGAGCACGTGGCAGGATACGAGACCGTGACGGCACGCATCCTCGACGGCAAAGCGGTTCTCGCGACCATCAAGGACGAGCTGCGAGAACGGGTGGGGGTGCTGCGCGACCACGGCATCGTTCCCGGTCTGGGCACCGTCCTGGTCGGCGACGACCCGGGCAGCCGGTGGTACGTCAACGCCAAGCACAAGGACTGCGCCGAGATCGGGATCACCAGCATCCGGCGCGACCTGCCCGCAGACACCTCGCAGGAGCAGGTCGAAGCGGTCATCGACGAGCTCAACGCCGACCCCGACTGCACCGGCTTCCTCGTGCAGCAGCCCACCGGCCTGGACGAGTTCGCGCTGCTGTCCCGGGTCGACCCGGTCAAGGACGTCGACGGGCTGCACCCGACCAACCTCGGCTGGCTCGTGCTCGGCAAGCCCGCGCCGCTGCCCTGCACACCCGCAGGATGCATCGAGCTGCTGCGGCGCTTCGACGTGCCGATCGCGGGGGCGAAGGTCGCTCTGGTGGGTCGCGGCATCACGGTCGGGCGACCGCTCGGCCTGATGCTGACGCGCCGCAGCGAGAACGCCACCGTCGTGGTGTGCCACACCGGGACCCGCGACCTCGGGGCGCAGCTTCGCGACGCCGACATCGTCATTGCGGCGGCGGGCGTGCCGGGGCTGGTGACCGCTGACATGGTCAAACCAGGCGCCGCGGTGCTGGACGTCGGCGTGAGCCGGGTCGTGGCGCCGGACGGCACGTCGAGGGTCGCGGGCGACGTGGGCGCGGACGTGGCGCAGGTGGCCGGTTGGGTCAGTCCGAATCCGGGGGGCGTCGGACCGATGACCCGGGCGATGCTGCTGACCAACATCGTGGCGGCGGCGGAGCGTCAGCTCGCGCGGGCCTCGGTCTGACCACGGCCGCGCCGGGATGATCGCACCGCGACTGGGATGGTGGTGGGCTGCGGTCCCCGTGCTGGTCGTGGGGCTCGTCCTGTTCGCGACCGACCATGTGCGGTTGGCGGGCTACGCCTTGGCCGCTGGTCTGCTGCTGGGCGCCGCGCTGCGCCTGGTGCTGCCGACCTCGCGTAGTGGTGGGTTGGCTGTGCGGTCCCGCGTCGTCGACGTGGTCACGATGACCGTCCTGGGCGTGGGCATCGCCATCGTGGTCGCGTTGCTGGACCTGCGTCCGCGCGGCTGAGGCGCCGGACGGATCCGGCGCCTCAGCTCGCAGCATGTATGCCGCGTGGGTGGGTCAGCCGAGCAGGCCCAGCGCCGTGACCGCGTCGCGCTCCTCGAGGAGCTCCTTGACCGAGGCGTCGATCTTGCCGCGGGAGAAGTCGTCGATCTCCAGCCCCTGGACGATCTCCCACTTCCCGTCCTTGACCGTCACCGGGAACGAGGACACCAGTCCCTCGGGGACGCCGTAGGACCCGTCCGAGCACACCGACATCGAGACCCAGCTGTCCGCCGGGGTGCCGAAGGTCCAGTCGCGGGCGTGGTCCACCGTGGCGCTGGCAGCCGAGGCAGCCGAGGACGCGCCGCGAGCCTCGATGATGGCCGCTCCACGCTTGGCCACGGTCGGGATGAAGGTGCTCTCCAGCCATTGCTGGTCATTGACGGTCTCCGCGGCGTTCTTGCCCGAGACCTCGGCGTGGAACAGGTCGGGGTACTGGGTCGCGGAGTGGTTGCCCCAGATCGTCATCTTGCGGATCTCGGTCACCGGCACGCCGAGCTTGGCGGCGAGTTGGCTGATGGCCCGGTTGTGGTCCAGCCGGGTCAGCGCGGCGAACCGCTCCCGCGGGATGTCCGGGGCGTTGCTCATCGCGATGAGCGCGTTGGTGTTGGCCGGGTTGCCCGTCACGGTCACCCGGATGTCATCGGCGGCCACCGCGTTCAGCGCCTTGCCCTGGGGGGCGAAGATGCCGCCGTTGGCCTCCAGCAGGTCGCCGCGCTCCATGCCCGGGCCGCGGGGGCGTGCGCCCACCAACAGGGCGTGGTTGACGCCCTCGAACACCTTGGCCGGGTCGTCGCCGATCTCGACCTTGGCCAGCGTCGGGAACGCGCAGTCGTCGAGCTCCATGACGACACCTTCGAGCGCCTTGAGCGCCGGAGTGATCTCCAGGAGGCGCAGCTCGACGGGAGTGTCCGGGCCGAACAGCGAACCGCTGGCGATCCGGAAGAGGAGGCTGTAGCCGATCTGGCCGGCGGCGCCGGTGACGGCGACCTTGACGGGGGTAGTGCTCACGGGAGGCCCTTCACTCTGGGGTTGGCAGTGCTGGTGCGGGCTGGTGCGACAACCGGTGCCGCTGCGACAGCTCACCGCGACGTTAGCAGGGGAGCACGGCCCCGGTCCGTGGTGGCTAGGGTGCTCGATATGCCCACCCCCGAGTTCGTTCTGGCCCTGCGCGAGCGGATCGGTCACGAGCCCCTGTGGATGCCCGGGGTGACAGCGGTCGTGCGCAACGAGCACGACGAGGTGCTCCTGGTTCGCCGCGCCGACACCGGCGAATGGTCCCTGGTCAGTGGCATCCTCGAGCCCGGCGAGCAGCCGGCCGCAGGACTGCTTCGCGAGATCGAGGAGGAGACCGGCGTCACCGCCGAGCTTGAGGCGCTGACCGGAGTGTGGACGCTCCCCGCGATCACCTACCCCAACGGCGACCAGGCTCGATACCTCGACCTGTGCTTCCTCGCCCGTCATGTCGGCGGGCGCGCCCGGGTCAACGACGACGAGTCACTCGAGGTCGGCTGGTTCGGGCTGGACCGGCTCCCCGATGGTCTGGTCGAGCGTTCTCGGGTGCGGCTGGCGCGGGCGCTCGCCTACGACGGGCGCACCTGGTTCGAGGGCACGGGGGCCCTGGCTCCGCCCCCCGAGTTGGTCGTAGCTCCAGGCGTGCGGCTTCGCCGCGCGACGCCCGCCGACCTGACCGCCATCGTGGCCCTGCTCGCCGACGACCCGCTGGGCGCCGGACGGGAGCACCCCAGCAGCTTCGCGGCATACGAGCGGGCCTTTGCCGCCATCGACGCCGACCCGTCGCACCGCCTTGTCGTCCTCGAGGACGACGGCACTGTCGTCGGCACCCTCCAGCTGAGCTTCCTGCCAGGGTTGTCCCGGGGTGGCGCCTGGCGAGGACAGATCGAGGCAGTCCGGGTGGCGGCCAGCCATCGAGGGCAGGGGCTGGGGGAACGGCTGGTCCGGTGGGCGGTCGAGGAGTCCACCGCTCGAGGCTGCGCGCTCGTCCAGCTGACTACCGACAAGTCGCGCCGCGATGCGCATCGCTTCTACGCACGTTTGGGGTTCGAGCCGTCGCACGAAGGGTTCAAGATGACCCTGGCGACACCGCCACAGCACGACCGTCACGACCAGGAGCAGCGACCATGAGCGGCACCGGCAGCGCCGAGGACCCCTGGGTCCTCATGACCCCGCCAGGGACGTCCGAGTACACGATGTACCGAGACGAGACGACCGATCCGGTACAGCTGGTCTGCCAGGTCGGCTCCACCCGGCTGCTGTACGACGCCGGCGTGGTCGAGGATCTGCACCGGTGGCTCGCTGAGCAGGGGGAGTGGGTCGAGCTGGGATCTGCGGACGAGCAGAAGCCGGCCAAGGAGGGCACGGTCGAGGCGTGGGCCCGGTCGGAGACGAACCCCGTGGGTGGCTGGTACGGCCTACGTCGGGGCTACCGCGGACGGGTCGGGATGTACCTGCCGCCGCTCTTGGAGGAGCTCGGGCTCGCCGAGGTCGAGCACAACCCACGCAACAACCGGATGCGCGCGCTGTGAGCTAGGCGCCACGGGTCACCGCGGTCAGGACCGGCGGCTGAGGCGGAACACCGGCATGACCCGGGTCGTCTTGCGCTCGTAGTCGCCGAACCCGGGGCGGTCAGCGACGATGCGCGGCCATGCCACGGCCCGCTCGTCGGGGGTCAGCTCGTGGGCCTCGACCATGAACGTCTCGGTACCGACCTCTACCTCGAACCGCGGGTGGGCCTTGAGGTTGTGGTACCAGTCCGGGTTCGTGGGCGCGCCCCCCTTGGAGGCGACAACAAGGAAGGAGCCGTCGTCCTCGGGGAAGCACACCAGCGGTGAGACCCGGACGGTGCCGCTCTTCGCACCGATGTGGTGCAGCAAGATCATCGTTGCGCCCTGGAAGTAGCCACCGACCCGGCCCTCGTTGGCTCGGAACTCCTTGATGACGTTGTCGTTCCAGTCGCTCATGCCCGGTGCAACCAGCCATGCGGTCCCCGAATTCCGGGGACCGCATGGCGCTGGATGGCTGTCAGACCGGCCACCGGGTGGTGGCACAGGACGGGACTAGCTGAGGCTGGCGAGGGCCTCGTTGAAGGTGGCCGACGGGCGCATCACCGAGGCGGCTTTGGCGGCGTCCGGACGGTAGTAGCCGCCAAGGTCGACCGCATGGCCCTGGACGCCGAGGAGCTCGGCGTTGATGACGTCCTCCTGGTCGGCGAGCCGGCGGGCGACCGTGGCGAACGACTCCGCGAGGTCACGGTCCTCACTCTGGCTCGCCAGCTCGTGTGCCCAGAACAGCGCGAGGTAGAAGTGGCTGCCCCGGTTGTCGAGCTGGCCGACCTTACGGGCCGGGGACTTGTTCTCGTTGAGCAGACGCTCGGTCGCCCGGTCGAGCGTGTCGGCCAGCACCAGGGCCCGAGGGTTGTCGGTCGTCGTGGACATGTGGCGCAGGCTCTCGGCGAGCGCCAGGAACTCACCGAGACTGTCCCAGCGCAGGTAGTTCTCCTGGACGAGCTGCTGCACATGCTTCGGTGCCGACCCGCCGGCGCCGGTCTCGAACAGGCCGCCACCGTTCATCAGCGGCACGACCGACAGCATCTTGGCGCTGGTGCCGAGCTCGAGGATCGGAAACAAGTCGGTGTTGTAGTCGCGCAGGACGTTGCCTGTCACCGAGATGGTGTCCTCACCCTTGCGGATCCGCTCGACGGAGAGCGCCGCAGCCTCGACCGGGGCGAGGATCTGAAGGTCGAGTCCCTCGAGCTCGCCGGCGGCGTCGAACTCGGCGAGATACGCCTCGACCTTGGCGATGAGGTTGGCGTCGTGGGCGCGCTCGCGGTCCAGCCAGAACACCGCCGGGGTGCGGGAGGCCCGCGCCCGCGTCACGGCCAGCTTGACCCAGTCACGGATCGGGGCGTCCTTGGTCTGGCAGGCCCGCCAGATGTCGCCGGGCGCCACCTCATGGGACATCAGCACGTCACCCGCAGCATTGACCACCTCGACGGTGCCGGCCTCGGTGATCTCGAACGTCTTGTCGTGGCTGCCGTACTCCTCGGCCTTCTGCGCCATGAGACCGACGTTGGGTACGGAGCCCATCGTGGTCGGGTCGTAGGCGCCGTGGGCGCGGCAGTCGTCGATGACCGCCTGGTACACCCCGGCATACGAGCTGTCCGGGATGACCGCGAGCGTGTCGTGCTCCTCGCCGTCCGGGCCCCACATGTGACCGGAGGTGCGGATCATCGCCGGCATCGAGGCGTCCACGATGACATCGCTGGGGACGTGCAGGTTGGTGATGCCCTTGTCCGAGTTCACCATGGCCAGCCGCGGACCGGCGGCGATGCCCTGCTCGATGGCGGAGCGGATCTCGTCGCCGTTCTCCAGTGACGAGAGCCCGTCGAGGATCGAGCCCAGACCGTTGTTGGGGGACAGCCCCGCCGCGGCCAGGTCGTCGCCGAACCGCGCGAACACCTCGGGCAGGAAGGCACGCACGACGTGGCCGAAGATGATCGGGTCGGAGACCTTCATCATGGTGGCCTTGAGGTGGACCGAGAAGAGCACGTCATCGGCCTTGGCCCGGGCGATCTGTTCGGACAGGAACGCGTCCAGGGCGCTGGCCCGCATCACCGTGGCGTCGACGACCTCCCCTTCGAGGACGTCGAGACCCTCCTTGAGGACCGTTGTCCCGTTGGGCCCGACCAGCCGGATGCTCAGGGTGTCGGCCGCGGGAAGGACCACGGACTGCTCGTTGGAGCGGAAGTCGCCCTGGCCCATCGTGGCCACGGTGGTTCTGGAGCTGGTAGACCAGGCGCCCATGGAATGCGGGTGCCGACGAGCGTAGTTCTTCACTGCGGCCGGGGCTCGGCGGTCCGAGTTCCCTTCGCGCAGAACGGGATTCACCGCGCTGCCCTTCACACTGTCATAGCGGGCGCGGACCTCGCGCTGCTCTTCGGTGGCCACCTCCTCCGGGTAGTCGGGCAGGGCGTAGCCCTTGGCCTTCAGCTCGGCGATGGCTGCCTTGAGCTGGGGGAGGGATGCCGAGATGTTCGGGAGCTTGATGATGTTCGCCTGGGGCGTGGTGGCGAGCTGGCCCAGCTCGCCCAGCGCGTCGGCGATCCGCTGGTCAGCGGGCAGCAGGTCGTCGAAGGCGGCGATGATGCGACCGCCCAAGGAGATGTCGCGCGTCTCGACGTCGACGCCGGCGGTGCCGGCAAAGGCCTCGATCACCGGAAGGAACGAGTACGTCGCCAGCATCGGCGCTTCGTCGGTGAGCGTGTAGATGATCTTGGCCATGAAGCGGCTCTCTCCTTGAGATGTGTTCCGGGCGCAGTGGCGCGCAGGCGCTGCTCAGGCTATCGAACGGGCTCCGCCGCCGATCCTCCAGCAGCCTCGGCCGCGGTCGCGGGGCTCAACCGAATGGACGAGGCGCTCGTCTGCGGATACGTCAGATGTATGAGGATAAACCAGCGGAATCCGGACATTATTCGAAGAATCTTTACCATTCCAATACCTGAACACGCCAAAACCTTTACGTTTCTACCACTCGGTGGAGGACCGCAATGGGCCTCCTACACAGATGGGGATCCATGGACACGCAGGAACGCGAGGGTTCGGGGGCGGGAACACCGTCCCTGCTGAGCAGACGCACGATCGCTATGGGTGCAGTCTGGTCAGTGCCGGTCATCCTGGCTGCGACTGCGGCTCCTGCCGCCGCCGCCTCAAACCCGCCGGCCGTCCTCGCTGCCGGCACGCTGGCCCACACGACGGGCAAGGACTACCTGTTGACGATGGTCTACACGCTCACCGCGCCAAAGGGATCGACTGCGACGATCGGTGTGACGGACATCCAGGCTGCGCCGGCAGGCAAACAAGAGGACGTCGTGACTTTCGGTCCGCTGCCCGGTGCACAGTCGCTGTCGGTCGGCGCCAACCCGGTGCCTGCGGTGTCGGTGACGCGCGCCGAGGGCAGCAACTCGGCCCAGACCGTCACGGTGATCTACACGTGCATCGTCGTCGTCAACGGGATCACCACCACGACAACACAGTCGGTCATCGTCCCGATCAGCCGCCCCTAGGGCCCGGGTCGGTTTCGGCGATGGACCGGGCAGAGGCAAGACCGCGATCCTGCAGGGTGGCGAGGAAGGTGGCGACGTCTGCTTCGACTTCGGTGGCCGGGAGACCGAAGTCGGCGGCAACGGCGGCTGTCACCTGTTCAGCGGTACGCGGCTCCGATAGCGCATGCCAGATTGCGGCGGCCGGGCCCTCCATCACCAAGGGGTGCGCGGTCTGCAGGGCGCTGAGGTCCAGCACGACCACCCGGGCGCCATGGTCGACCACGGCTGCGTCGGTCGACCGAGTCCAGAGGGGCGGGTGCTCAGTCAAGCTCCACCAAGCCTCGATCATGCAAAGCCGTCAGCGCCTCGACGGTCGCCTCGGTCGGGTCGACTCCCTCGGGCGGTGGCCCGAACCTGGCTACCACGGCCCTGGCCAGATCGGACGCCTCAGTCCACTCGTCGCAACTGTCCACCAGCTCCACCGCCAGCGGGGAGAGCCGCACGACCTCGCGATCGACAAGCACGACCGCCTCACCCTGACGATCCACCCGGTCGAGCACCGGTAGCCGCCGCGCTCTCACGCTCGACCACCCAACAGCTCATCCACCACTCCGGCCACCTGGGCCGCCTCCCGATAGGTCACGCGATGGACGCCACCGACAGACTCGCACAACGCCGCCAGGCGTCGCAGCGGCTCTGCCATCTCGGGCAGATGCGACGTCTGTGGCACGAGGGCAATGAGGGCGTCGAGCGTCCCCAGGGTTTCGACGCGCGCCGGCCCGACATGCTCGTCCGTCCGCTCCAGCAGGCAGAGTGCGGACAGGTGGGTCGGGCCGCTGGGGGCAGTCAGCCCGAGCCGGCTCGGGGCTGTCTCGTCCTTGAATGGGCTGCTGGGCGTGCGGCGGACGGACAGCGGCTTGGGGTACGGCAGGACGGTGCCATCACCGAGCACGACTGTCGTCTCGTCCGTGACGTACCAGCGGTTCTGCGCGTGGGTGCGCACGAACGTGGTCTTTCCCGTTCCACCCGGAGCCACGAAGGCAGCGGTCGCTCCGCTTCCGGGGTCGGCGAGGGCGCAGGCGTGCAGCATCAGGTGCTGCCCCGCGCGGGCGTCGATGGCAGACAGTGTGATTCGTTGCGTCAAGACCTGGAGCAAGTCGTCTGGGCGATCCCGGGTCAGCCGTCCGGCCTCCCTGCCGCGGGCCAAGACCTGCGGGTCATGGTCGAAGGTGACCAGCACCGTGGCCTCGGGGGCGACATCGACCTCGGCCTCGCAGAACTCCCACAACGAGGGCAGTCGCTGCGTCACCTCGTCGGCACGGTCGCCCTCGACCAGCACCTCGACAGGCACCTCGAAAGCGTTCACCACCAATCGGCTCGGCGCGTTCTGTGCGCATCGTGGGTCGGAGCCGGTCACAGCCTGAAGGCTAGAGCAGAGGGGAGCTCGTCATGGAGCTGAGGGACTATCTGGTGGTGTTGCGCGCGTACTGGCGCGGTGTCACGGTCTTCGTGCTGCTGGGTGTTGCCCTGGCCGCGGGGGCCAGCCTGGCGCAGCACAAGGAGTACCAGGCGGATGCCAGCGGCTTCGTCAGCTCGGGGACGAGCGCGTCTCCGAGCGAGGCGTCTGTGGGTGACTCGCTGGCCAAGTCTCGGGCCGCCTCCTACGTCGACCTCGCCAAGTCGCGAGCCACGGCCCAGACGGTCATCGACACCCTCGGTCTCAAGGCCGACCCGTCCGGCCTCATCGGCAGTGTCACGGTCACCCAGCCGTTGGACACCGTGCTGATCAAGATCAGCGCGCGGGCCGCCACTCCACGTGCTGCCCAGCAGCTGGCCGATGCCTGGGTCCAGGCCCTGAAGACTCAGGTCGACCAGGTCGAGAACCCCACACGATCGGCGGTCCAGTCGCTGCACGTCGTCCCGATCGAGTCCGCCGAGCTGCCGACCGCACCGATCTCGCCCAACACCAAGCGCAACGTGGCTCTGGGCTTCGTCGCCGGCCTCCTGCTCGGAGTCGGGTATGCCGTGCTGCGCAGTCAGCTCGACCGCAAGCTGAGGCGGGTCGAGGAGGTCGAGCGCCAGTTCGGGGTCACCGTCGCCGGGGCGATTCCGCTGAGCTCGGCCATGGCGCGTAAGAAGGGTGACCTCCTGCCCCTGGTCGTG
>DASYGI010000451.1:0-6725 GCA_035999925.1 Pedococcus sp. | reverse complement strand
TTCTCCAACGTGATGGACGTGGCCGACTACGCCGAGTTCCCGTCCTTCGACGCGGACCCCCTGCTGCGCAAGTGGAACCTCTGGGGCTACATCGACGCTCGGGATGGCGCCCAGGCCGTCCGGAAGGCTCTGGAGCAGCGCCTTCCCGGCCAGGAGGTCTTCATCGTCGCCAATGCCGACACCGTCATGACCCGCTCCAGCGCCGCCCTGGTGGCCGAGGTGTTCCCCGGGGTGGAGGTCCGCCACGAGCTCGGCGAGCACGAGACCTTGCTGTCGATCGACAAGGCGAGGCGCTTGCTCGGCTACGAGCCGGAGTACTCATGGCGCGACGAGGTGCGCTGAGCGCCACGAAGGACCATCGTTGTGGACGGCATACAAATAGACTCGGGGTATGCCGGCACCGCACCTCGACACGTCGCTGGTCACCTTGCAGCGGGTGGAGCGGTCGGCCGGTGACCTTTCGAGCGCGGCCACCCGGCGCATGGAGGCCAGCCACGAGTGGTACCGCGCCCTCTCGGCCGAGGACCGGTCGTGGGTGGGCCTGGTCGCCCAAGCCGGCATCGCCGCCTTCATCAGCTGGCTTCGCGACGGCGGCGACCAGATCCCGGTCACGGCCGACGTCTTCGGCACCGCCCCTCGTGAGCTGACCCGGTCCATCACCCTGCGGCAGACCCTCGATCTGGTGCGGTCGGTCGTCGACGTCGTCGAGCTGGATGCGACCGCCCTCGCCGAGCCCGGCGAGGAGCAGGCTCTGCGCGAGTCCGTGCTGCGCTACTCGCGGGAGATCGCCTTCGCCGCGGCAGAGGTGTACGCCCATGCCGCCGAGGCCCGCGGCGCCTGGGACGCCCGTCTGGAGGGGCTGGTCGTGGATGCCGTGCTCCGTGGTGAGGCTGACGACTCGATGCAGTCGCGGGCGGCGGCGCTGGGCTGGGGCACCACCACCCGGGTGGCCGTGCTCGTGGGGAGCACTCCGTCTGGCAGCCCTGCCGGAGTTGTCGACGGCTTGCGCCGCGCAGCACAACGCGTGGGGGTCGACACCCTCGCCGCCATCCAGGGCCGCCGTCTCGTCTGCATCCTGGGGAAGGTGGACGATCCGGTCCTGGCGGCCCGGGCGGTGCAGGACCATTTCGGCGACGGCCCCCTGGTGGTCGGTCCGCTGGTTCCCCACCTGTTCGCCGCCGGGCGTTCGGCCCGAGCGGCCCTCGCCGGACAGTCCTGCGCGCACGCCTGGCCCGGAGCTCCCCGCCCGGTGGCCGCCGACGACCTGCTCGCCGAGCGAGTCCTCGTCGGCGACGCACCCGCCCGCGCACTGCTCCTGGACCGGATCTGGAACCCGCTGCTCGCGGCCGGCGGCTCGTTGCTCGAGACGGTCTCGGTCTATCTGGAGACCAGCGGCGGCCTCGAGGGGACGGCCAGGATCCTGTTCGTCCACCCCAATACCGTGCGGTACCGACTGGGCAAGGTCGCCGACCTCACGGGCTACCAGCTGACCGACCAGCACGACGCCCACACCGTCCGGATCGCGCTGGCCCTGGGTCGGTTGAGCCGGCCGGCGGGGACCATGACGCGCCCCGCGGTCACCCCCTGACCGTCCGACGCTGTGCACGCTTTTGGAGGATTCCTCCAAAAGCGACCCGGAATGTTGGTGTCAATCGGTCACGGTGAGGTCATGGTCAGCCCGCGAGGCTGGGACCGTGCTCGCACTCGTCTGCCCCGGACAGGGCTCCCAGACCCCCGGCTTCCTGACGCCTTGGTTGGAGCTGCCAGCCTTTCGTGAGCGGCTCGAGGTGCTGTCCGAGGTTGCGGGGATGGATCTCGTCGCCCACGGCACGACCTCGGACGCGGACACCATCAAGGACACCGCAGTCGCCCAGCCGCTCATCGTCGCGGCAGGGCTGGCGACCGCCGCGGTCCTGTTCCCGCAGGGGGCGACCGGCACGGTGGGAGTGACAGCGGGTCACTCGGTGGGTGAGATCACTGCCGCGGCGTTCGCGGGCGTCCTCGATGACCGGGATGCCATGGTGTTCGTGCGCGAGCGGGGGGCCGGCATGGCCGCGGCCAGCGCGGTGACCCCCACCGGCATGAGCGCCGTCCTGGGCGGCGACCCTGGCGAGGTGGCGCAGGCGCTGGAGCGGCACGGCCTCACTCCCGCGAACGCGAACGGCGCCGGCCAGGTGGTCGCCGCAGGGACCCTCGAGCAGCTGGCCGCCCTGGCGGCAGACCCCCCGGCCAAGGCGCGGGTCATCCCGCTGCAGGTCGCGGGCGCCTTCCACACGCCCCACATGTCACCGGCTGTGCAGGCGCTCGGCGAGCTGAGTGCCAGCTTCGACGTGTCGGACCCTGGCGTCACGCTGCTGTCCAACGCCGACGGAGGCGTCGTCACTGACGGGTCCGAGGTGCTCGCCCGACTCGTGCGGCAGGTGAGCAGCCCGGTGCGGTGGGACCAGTGCATGCAGGCCATGGTCGACCTGGGCGTCACCGCTCTCGTCGAGCTCGCTCCGGCGGGCACGCTCGTCGGGCTCGCCAAGCGCGGGATGCCCGCAGTGGCCACACTGGCCGTGAAGACGCCCGACGATCTCGACGCGGCCCGAGAGCTCATCGCGTCCCACTCCACCGCCCCGACCGACGTGCAAGAGGCCTGACATGACGACACCAGCCCCCAAGGGCACCGGCACGATCACCCCCGGCACGGGCGCCCAGTTCGCCCGCATCCTCGGGGTCGGCGGCTACCGCCCCGAACGCGTGGTTCCCAACTCCGAGATCGTCGGCGCTATCGACTCCTCCGACGAGTGGATCCAGGAGCGCTCCGGCATCAAGAGCCGTCGGTTCGCGGCCAAGGACGAAACCGTCGTGGACATGTCGGAGGCTGCGACCCGCGATGCCCTGCGGGCAGCCGGTCTCGAGGCATCCCAGGTCGACGCGGTCATCGTCGCTACGGTGACCCACCCGTATCAGACCCCTGCAGCCGCACCGATTCTCGCGGACCGACTCGGCATCCAGGGTGCCGCGTTCGACATCTCCGCCGCGTGCGCCGGGTACTGCCACGGGATCAGCCTGGCCAGCGACATGGTGCGCGGCGGCTCGGCACAGCATGTTCTGGTGGTGGGTGTCGAGAAGCTCTCCGACTTCACCGACCCCACCGACCGCGGGACGGCCTTCATCTTCGGTGACGGCGCCGGTGCGGCGATCGTCGGGCCCAGCGCCACCCCGGCCATCGGGCCGACGGTGTGGGGGTCGGACGGCTCCCAGTGGCGGACCATCTCCCAGCGGGACAGCTGGGTCGAGCTGAAGGAGTCCGACGGACTCGGGTCGCCCGCCATCGGGATGGCGGGCCAGGCCGTCTTCCGCTGGGCTGTGTGGGGCATGGCTCCGGTCGCCCAGAAGGCCCTCGACGCGGCCGGCGTGCGCGCCGAGGACCTCGACGCGTTCATCCCCCACCAGGCCAACATGCGGATCATCGACGCGATGATCAAGCAGCTCAAGCTGCCGTCGGACATTCCCGTGGCGAGGGACATCGCGGAGACGGCCAACACCTCCGCGGCCTCGATCCCGCTGGCCACCGAGCGGATGCTGCGTGAGGGCGAGGCCCCCCATGGCGGCCTGGCGCTGCAGATCGGCTTCGGAGCCGGGCTGGTGTACGCGGCGCAGGTCGTGGTCCTGCCCTGACTGACTCCCGCTGGCCCGCGGGTGAACCGGGCCGACCACCGAGTCACACAAGCACACCAACGGATAAAGGAGCTGAGCCACATGGCGCAGAGCGAGCAGGAGATCCTCGAGGGTCTGGCCGAGATCGTCAACGAGGAGACCGGACTGGACACCGACTCGGTGCAGACCGAGAAGTCCTTCACCGACGACCTCGACATCGACTCGCTGTCGATGATGACCATCGTGGTCAACGCCGAGGAGAAGTTCGGCGTGCGCATCCCCGACGACGAGGTCAAGAACCTCAAGACGGTTGGCGACGCCGTCACGTTCATCGCCGCGAACCAGAGCTGAGCCTCTCCGGCGCGGAGCGGCGTGCCGCGGCATACCGTAGAAGCGGATGCCTCCCCCGCTCCGTGCTGGAGCACCATCGACGCACCACCCCACGAAGGAGCAGATCGAGCCATGAGCGAGCAGCGACGTGTCGTCGTCACGGGACTTGGGGCTACCACGCCCGTGGGCGGCACCGTCCCCGAGACCTGGGACGCGATCCTCGCGGGACGTTCGGGTGCCCGCACCATGCCCTACGACTGGGTGGAGCAGTACGACCTGCCGGTGACCTTCGCGGCCACCATCCACACTCCGCCCGACCAGGTGCTCTCCAAGGTTGAGGTGCGCCGTCTTGACCCGAGTGCGCAGTACGCCCTGATCGCCACGCGCGAGGCCTGGGCGCATGCCGGCAACCCCGAGGTCGAGCCCGAGCGGCTAGCCGCCTGCATCGGCACCGGGATCGGTGGGGTGTGGACGTTGCTGTCGCAGTGGGACAACCTGCGGGAGAAGGGGCCGCGACGGGTGTTCCCCCTGGCGGTCCCGATGCTCATGCCCAACGCGTCCTCGGCCGCGGTCTCGCTCGAGATCGGCGCCCGCGCGGGTGCCCACACGCCCGTCTCCGCGTGCGCCTCAGGCCTGGAGGCCATGGGGTATGCCGCGGAGATGATCCGCAGCGGTCGCGCCGATGTGGCCGTGGCCGGCGGTACCGAGGGGGCCGTGCACGCGTTGCCCATTGCCGGCTTCGCCGCCATGCAGGCCTTGTCAACCCGGAACGACGACCCCGAGCGCGCGTCACGTCCGTATGACACTGGCCGAGACGGGTTCGTCCTCGGCGAGGGTGCCGGCGTCATGGTGCTCGAGGAGTACGAGCACGCGAAAGCCCGCGGCGCCACCATCTATGCCGAGGTCGCCGGCCTCGGGATGTCTGCGGACTCCCACCACATCGCGGCCCCCGAGCCGGAGGGCGCAGGCGCCTCACGCGCCATGGTGGAGGCGGTCGAGCGAGCGGGGCTGTCCCCCAAGGACATCATCCACATCAACGCCCATGCGACGTCCACTCCGGTGGGCGACGTGGCCGAGTCCAACGCCATCCGCCGCGCCTTCGGCGACGACGCCGACGGTATGCCGGTCAGCGCGACGAAGTCGATGACCGGTCACCTGCTGGGTGCCGCCGGGGCGCTGGAGGGGTTGCTGACGGTGCTGGCCCTGCATCACCGGATCGCGCCGGCGACCATCAACCTCGACGACTTCGACCCGGCCATCAAGCTCGATGTCGTGCACGGCGAGCCGCGCAAGCTCCCCGAGGGCGATATCGCCGCGTTGAACAACTCGTTCGGCTTCGGTGGGCACAACGTCGCAGTGGTCTTCACCAGCGTCTGACGCCGTCCAGCTGTGACCTGGCTGGAGCCCACATGGGGACCCAGTCGGGCTCAGTGGGGCCCAGTTGGGCCTAGTTGGGGCTCGGCGGCTTCGTGTGGCCGTGACCCGGGAACAGCACGCCGATCAGTGAGTCGCTCGTCGTGCTCGTGCTGCTCGTCGGGGTGGGTTCGTCGGACGACGACGACGTCGACCGTGCCACGGGTGACGTCGACGATGGCGCTGCCACGGCTCGGGAGGCCGTCGCCGCCGTCTGCACGGGCGCCGGCGTCGGCCGAACCCACGAGCGTGAGGCTGTCGTCGCGCTGACCCGTGGGGCCGCGGCAACGGTGGTCGGGGCGTCCGTCGCGCCGGGCGATGGAGCCGAGGTGCTCGCGGTGGTCAGCGACTGGACCGCGGGAGCCTGGCTGCTGGGAGCCGGGCTGGCCTTGACGGGCAGCATGAACGCGAAGACCGCCATCGTGCTGGCCCCGGCAACCCACAGCAACAACACTGCGGGAAGCGGTCGCATGCCCGCCCTGCGGGTGGAGCTGCGGTGGCGGATGACCTCTCGGAGATAGGCGCCGGCCGTGGTCAGCGCGGCAGCCAGGACCAGCCATAGAACCCAGGCCGCGATTCCGGTCCCCAGACTGAGCTCGGCGTTGAGGATCCGCCAGGCGCACCACAGCAGGGTCCCCACTCCAGCTGCGACGAGTCCGGCGGTGACGATGGTTCGACGGGGCACAGGACACCTCCCAGGTCTGTCGGTCAGCCTGAGAGGCTACCGGGGATGTCCCAAAAGTCGGGAAAGGTGCAGGTCAGAGAGCCACCGGCCGGACCCGAGGCAGGACTATCCCACCTTGTGGAGCCAGCGCACCGGAGCCCCGTCACCGGCATACCGGAAGGGCTCTAGCTCGGCGTCCCAGTCGGAGCCCAGCAGCTCGTCGATCATCTCCGCCATGGCCTCTGGTGAGCCCTGCGCGAGGCGTATCACCTCGCGCAGCCGGTCCTCGTTGATGACGGCGTCGCCGCTGGCGGAGGTCCAGGTGTGGTGGATCCCCCGACTCGGGGTGTGCGACCAGCGCGAGCCGTCGCTACCTGCGCTGGGCTCCTCGGTGACCTCGTACCGCAGACCGTCCCAGCCACGCAGTGTGGAGGCAATCTTGGCGCCGGTGCCTTGGACACCCGACCACGGGAACTCCGCGCGGACTAGTGAGGCACCGGCTGGTTGAGGGGTCCACTCGATCGAGAGCCGGGTCTCGATCGCAGACTCCAGGGCCCAGGTGATGTGCGGGCATAGCGCAGTAGAGGTGGAGTGAATGAACACCACCCCGCGGGTCATGACACGCGGCATCGCGACAGACATCCGGGCCTCCTTGGTGTGCGAGGGACGTCTT
>DASYGI010000450.1:0-4418 GCA_035999925.1 Pedococcus sp. | reverse complement strand
CTCGATGTGCTGGACCTCGAGGAGCTCGGCACCGCCCGCATCACCGTCGAGGGCGTCGGCGACTCCACGGACTTCGGCGAGTCCGGTGCGACGGTCTTCCTGGGACGAAGCCAGCGGATGCCGCACGGTCGCGTCTTTGGCGGCCAGGTCCTGGCGCAGTGCATCATCGCCGCAGGGCGGACGATGGCCGACATCGACGACGGTGACGGCCCACGCCACATCCACTCGTTGCACGGCTACTTCATGCGTCCCGGTGACGACACCCAGCCCATCCGTTTCGCCGTCGAGCGGATGCGCGACGGCCGCTCCTTCTCGACCCGTCGGGTGCATGCCATCCAGGACGGCCTGCCGATCCTGTCGATGATCACCTCGTTCCAGGAGACCGCCGACGGGCTGGACCACCAGGACCCGATGCCCGACGTGCCAGGCCCGGACGCGTTCGACTCGTTGCACGACCAGCTCGAGGGCATCGACCACCCCGGCGCCCGGCACCTGGCGAACCGACCGATCGAGCATCGGCACATCTCGGGCAACCTCTTCCTGGGGCCGGGCGCGCAGCGCGATGCCCACCAGGGCGTGTGGATGAAGGCCGTGGGCGCTCTGCCCGACGACCCGCTGATCCACGCCGCAGTACTGGCCTACGCGTCGGACTACACCCTGCTCGAGCCGGTCCTGCGCAGGCACGGCCTGGCCTGGACCGACCCGCGGCTGCGCCCGGCCAGCCTTGACCACGCCATGTGGTTCCACCGGCCCGTGAAGGCCGACGAGTGGGTCCTGTACGACGAGGAGTCGCCGTCAGCCTCGGGTGGTCGAGGCCTTGGCATCGGCCGCATGTTCTCCGCCGACGGAGTGCTCGTGGCCACCGTGGCCCAGGAGGGCATGGTCCGGCTCAAGCAGTCCTGAGCCCTACGACGTCGATGCCGAGCGTCCGGTCCGTACGACCGCCACGCTCTGCGGAGGCAGGTGGATGCCGCCGCGTTGCAGCCGGGTCTGGGTGGGTTCCCAAGCCAGGACCAGCTCCTGCGCCTCCGGCGGCAACGGCACCGACCAGCGCGCTGACGGCGCGAAGTTCGCCACGACCAGCAGGCTCCCCCGGCGCAGGACCAGCCACTGTGCCGCCTCGTCGACCTCGACCCCGACCCGGTCCAGCCGGCCGTCCAGGAGGGCGAACTCGTTGCGGCGCAAGGCGATCAGGTCGCGGTACCACTGCAGCATCCGACGGTGCTCGGGATCCTCCAGCTCGCTCCAGCGCAGCTGCGAACGACGGTAGGTTTCCTCGTCCTGGGGGTCCGGCACGTCGTCCCACGCCATGCCGTGCGTGGCGAACTCAGCCCGCCGGCCCTGCGAGACGGCTGCGCTCATCTCGGGGTCGTCGAAGTCGGTGAAGAACTGGAAAGGGGTACCGGCCGCCCATTCCTCACCCATGAACACCATCGGCGTGAACGCCGAGGTGATGTACAGGGCAGCGCCGATGGCCTGTTGACCCGCACCAACGAGGGCGCTGATGCGCTCGCCCAACGCTCGGTTGCCGACCTGGTCGTGGGTCTGCAGGTAGGCCAGGAGCCGCCGGCCGTCGAGCGCCCGACGATCGACCGGAGCCCCCCACCGCTGGTCACGGAAGCTCGACCAGGTCCCGTCGTGCAGGAACGCTCGGGTGAGCGTCTTGGCGAGCACGGTCAGTGGGCCGCCGTCAGGCAGCGCGCGGCAGTGGCCGGCGAAATCGCTGTAGTAGCCCTGCGTTTCACCCGTCAGGACCACATGCAGCGCGTGGTGGACGTCGTCGTCCCACTGCGCCTCCATCCCCAGGCCACCCGCCCGCGTGGGCGTCACCGTGACAGGGTCGTTGAGGTCGCTCTCGGCAATGAGCGCCAGCGGTCGGCCCAGCCGGGTCGACAGGGCCGCCACCTCGTCCGACAGCTGGGCGAGCAGATGCTGCTCCGAGTCGTCGTGAAGCTCATGGACGGCGTCGAGCCGCAGGGCGTCGAGATGGAAGCCCGCGAACCAGCGCAGCGCGTTGTCGACGACCCAGCGCCGCACGTGAAAGCTGCCGTCGCCGTCGAGGTTGAGCGCCTCGCCCCAGGGCGTGCTGTGCGCCTGGGAGAAGTACGGGCCGAAGCGTGCCAGGTAGTTGCCCACGGGCCCGAGGTGGTTGTAGACGACGTCGAGACACACGCCCAGACCGACGCCGTGGCAGGCATCCACGAACCGTTGCAGGGCCAGCGGGCCGCCATAGGCCTCGACGACCGACCAGGGGCCGACGCCGTCGTATCCCCAGTTCCACCGACCCGGCCACGCGGCGACGGGCATCAGCTCGACGACGTCGACCCCGAGCTCGACGAGGTGGGCGAGCCGGCTCTGCGCCGCGTCGAGGGTGCCTTCGGGCGTGAAGGTGCCGACGTGGAGCTCGTAGACGACGCCACCCAGGAGCCCGGCGCCGCGCTGCGGGCCGGCCCAGGTCGCGTCGTTCCAGTGGTACTCGCCGACATCGAACCACCGGCTCAGACCGTGCACCCCGTCGGGCTGCCAGGCGCTGCGCGGGTCCGGAGTCAGCTCGCCTTCGTCGACCCGGAAGCCATAGTCCAACACCGGGTATGCCGGGCTGTCTGGCGCCGTCGGAGCGTCCGGTCCCAAGGGTGCCGAAGGCGCAGTCCACCGCCACCAGCCGTCACCCTTGGCCTGCATGGGGTTTCGGTCTGGGGTGCCACCGCCAAGCGACCATTCGACCTCGACACTTCGAGCATTCGGCGCCCAGACTGTGAGCTCGGGCGTGCGACGGTGCGCAGGTTCAGGCGCTTCAGGCGTGTTCATCGCGGTCAAGGCTGCCATGTCGCACCAACAGCGCCACCGGGAGGTCGGCCAGCACGTTGGCGAGACGAGCCTCGCCGTCGTTGCGAGCAAGCGTCCGGCCGGTCAGTACGTCGCGCCACGATCCTGCTGGGAGGTCGACCACGCTCGTCCCCCACCCGCCAGCGGCGTCGAGCCGATGGGCGAACCGGGTCATCACGGCCACGACCTTGATGCCATCGGAGTCGCCGCGCCCCACGCACAGGGCGTGTTCGGACGAGCTGGGCACCGCGGCATACCTGGCGTCCGGCCCGGTGAACCACCCCGGCTGCTCGCGCCGAAGTCGCAGGGCGCGAGAGGTGACCAGGAGCTTCTCGTCGTCCAGGTCTGCGGGGTGACCGCCCGCGTCAAGGCGCGTCAGCCGCTCGCGCCGCGGGGCGAAGTCGACGACCCGGCGGTTGTCAGGGTCGACGAGGGTGAGGTCGACCAGCTCGGCGCCCTGGTACACGTCCGGAACGCCGGGCATGACCAGCTGTAGCAGCTTCTGGCCCAGGGTGACGCTCCGGGTAGCCGGGGCCGAGCGGGTGACCCATTTCTCGACGTGCGCGCCGACCGACGGGTCCGTGGTGACCCAGCTGACCCAGGTGGCGACGGCCTGCTCGTAGGCGTCGTCGGGGTCCAGCCAGGAGGTATGCACCTTGGCCTCACGAACCGCCTTGGTGGCGTACTCCTGGAGCCGTGCGGTGCTGATCGGCCACGCCCCCACGAGGGTCTGCCAGAGCAGGTACTCGGTGGCGGCGTCCAGCTGGTCGCGACGAGCGCGCGCCGCCAGCTCCCAGGCTCGCAGTACCCACGAGCGCCACTCGTCGGGCATCTCGGCCAGGACACCCAGCCGTGCTCGGACGTCCTCCGAACGCTTCGTGTCGTGCGTCGAGAGGGTGGTCATCGTCGTCGGCCATGAGGCGAGCTGGCGCTCAGCGAAGGCGTGCAGCTCGGCGGGCTCGATCCCCAACCGGGCCGGGTTGCCGCCGACCTCGTTCAGCGCGGTGAGCCGCGCATGGCGGTAGAACGTCGTGTCCTCCACCGCCTTGGCCATCACCGGTCCGCAGGTCTGCTGGAACCGCACCATGAGCTCGTGCTGGGCCTCCGCCGAGTCAGGCGCAGCGCCGGCCACGACACCACCGGCCACCAGGTGCGCCACCACCGCGAGGGCGTCACCATCGTCCTGCGCGGTGGACTGCGCGGCGAGCGACGGGGCGGCGAGCGACTGGGCAGCGCGGGCCTCCGCCTGGGCCAGCACGGCAAGCTGGGCCGGGTCTGCCGGCTCCCCCGGCACCAGGTAGGCCCGATAACGGTCCATGGCCGTCAGAAGAGACTCCAGCGCTCGACGGAGTGAGCCGGGGTCCTCGCGGGGAACGATCCGCTCCACCAGTCGCATCAGCCGCGCGACCTCGGGCGCCTGGACCTCTCGGACGACCAGCTTCTTGGCGCCCTGGACCATCGTCACCAGGTCCTGGTGCTCGCCCAGCAGCTCGTCGGCCAGGGCAGTCAGCCTCTGCTCGCCGCGTGGGTCGAGGAAGACCTGTTGGACGCGCAGGAGCGTGTCGTACCCGGTGGTTCCCGCGCAGCGCCAG
>DASYGI010000449.1:0-3969 GCA_035999925.1 Pedococcus sp. | reverse complement strand
TACGAACGCTGGATCCTCGACCAGCTGGCGCGTCAGCTGCTGGGCGCCTCCGCCGAGCACCGATCTGCCTAGGACCTTGGCCCCGAACTACCCGGTGGGTTGGGCTTCTCGCCACATCGTGACCACCCGCGGGCCATCGCTGGGGAGGGTCAGCGAGTCGCGCACCACGAACCCGTAGCGCTGATACAGCGCAACGTTCACGGTGTTGCTGGCCTCGAGGTAGGCGGGCATGCGGGCCTCATCGATGAGGCGAAGGTTCTCCGCCAACAGCCCGAGCCCGTGCCCGCGCCCACGATGTTCGACGCTGGTCCCCAAGAGGCTGAGGTAGAAGTGCGGAACGTCCCGCGGGTGGGCCTGTTCGCACAGCTCGAGCGTCTGGGTCGCCCGTGACCCGGCATGGCCCAAACCGGCCAACAGGGTCTCCATCGCCGATTCCTGTTCGGTCGAGAGGTCGGTGCCGTCGGGCGGAATCCACACCGAGGTCGCCGTGGCCTCGGCGGTCAGCCACACCCACGAGTACCGCATCGCCCCCTCCACGAAGAGGGTCCACAGCTGCCGATGCTGCTCCCGGCGCTGGGACGGATCCGGAAAGGCCCAGCTCCAGGTCGGATCGTCATAGAAGGCGCTGACCAAGATGGCGACCACAGCGTCGAGATCCGAAGCGTCGGCCCGACGTCGGTCGAGAGATCGGTGGTTCACGAGCACACCTCCAGGTGTCCGTGGAGACGCTAGTCGCCACAGGTGGCTGACGGTGTGCGACCCCACCGTGGGGGCCTGACCGGGCGGTCAGCCTGGGGAGTCAGCCGATCGTGGCCCTGAAGGCGATGCCCTCGCCGGCGATCGCAGCCGACTCCTCGATGGGATGGATCGGCCTGGCCGTGAAGCGCAGCCAGGGCGTGAACGGCGCGACGGTCCTGGCGAGGGTCGCCGCGCTGTCGACCTCGACGATGGCTACGCCTCCGTCGGAGTCGGCGAAGCCGTAGAACCCTTTGAAGTCCGCACCCTCCGGCGGCTTCCAACCCTGGAAGACCGCCAACGAGCGCGCTCCTCCCTCTTCAGAGACGTCGACGAACTCCCACGCGACATGCATCAACATGACTCGAATCCTCCAGTTGGGTGGCGTCTGGGTGGCGTCGGGCGACGTCCCCGGTCAGGCGCCGCAGTTCGCCGGAAGCTGCTACGAGGGATGCTCCGGCGAGCCGCGGGCTTCGCGCCCAGCCTCTGGGCGGCCTACCGAACGAGCAACCCGCAAATGGGTGACCAGGCGCGGCGGCCACGTGCGGGCGGGCCCTCAGACGGTGATGACGACCTTGCCCCGGACCTGCCCGGCAGCCAGAGCGCGCATCGCCTCGGGAACCTCCTCGAGCTGGTAGGTGCGGTCGATCATCGGCGTGACGTCGCCCGACTCGATGAGGGTGGTGAGGCGCTGCAGGTCGGCTCCGAGCTGCTTGGTCAGGAACATGGTCAGCCGCTGACGGACGAACAACGACACGGCGAGGGCACGCAGCTGCCGGTCCATGCTCCCCGTCCAGCTGCCACCCTCCTCGCCTCCGACGATGACCACGGTTCCCGACGGCTTGAGCGCCGCCCGCAGCCGCCGAACCGTGGCGTTGCCGGCGAGGTCCAGGATCAGGTCGTACCGGTGCTGGCCGTCCGCGAAGTCCTGCGTCGCGTAGTCGACGACGTCACGGGCGCCGAGTGACCGCACGAAGTCGACCTTGCTCGTGCTGCACACGCCGGTGACCTCTGCGCCGATCGCCGTGGCCAGCTGCACCGCATAGCCGCCCACGCCACCGGAAGCCCCGATGACAAGCACCGACTGGCCGGCCGCGATCCGACCGGACTCCAGGGCCTGGAGGGCTGTCACCGCAGAGACGGGCACCGCCGCCGCCTGCTCGAACGTGAGGCTCGTGGGCTTGGGGGAGAGCTTGTCCTCACGGGCCAGCGTGTACTCGGCAAAGGTCCCTTGTCCGAAGCCGTAGACCTCGTCGCCCCTGGCCAGCCGCGTCACCCCCGACCCGAGCGCCACGACCGTCCCGGCGACGTCGAGGCCGAGGACGGGGTTTCTGGGGTGACGCAACCCGAGGGCCAGCCGCGCGGCATACGGCTTCCCGGTCATCACGTGCCAAACCCCGCGGTCCAGTCCCGCTGCGGACACCTTCACCAGGACCTGCCCGGCTCCAGGTACCGGTCGGGCCACGTTCGCGAGGTGCAGGACGTCTGCATCTCCGTACCTGCCGTGCGTGACGGCCTGCATCGTGTCGGTCGGGTCCGCGGCGGGACGCGAGTCGATCGGCGGTTGCTCCACGAGCGCACCTCCATTCGTCCCCAGTGACGCTAGTCGGTATCGGCTCCTGCAGCGGTAGGAGAGCGGTTCGCGGAGCCGGGAGTAGCGTGCCGGAGCAGCAGGGATCACTCACGGAGGAGGATCCAATGGCGGATCGGGAAGATGGCACGCTGCTGGTGCAGCTGGCGCAGTGGGGCTCGATGATGGGCGTCGAAGAGGCGTCGCGCGCCGTGTGGGCCGACGACTTCGACCCCGAGGCGGCGCAGGTCAGCGACGTGCTCGTGTCTCGGCTCCTGAACTGGGGGGAGACCATCGGCACCTTGACCAAGAACGGGCTGATCGACACCGCGCTGGTGCTGGACTGGTTGTGGATCTCCGGGCTCTGGGAGAAGGTCGGGCCGGCCGCGCGCAAGGCGCGCGACAAGGCTGGGGTGCCCGAGCTTTACGAGAACTTCGAGGCGCTGGCGGCCAAGCAGGCCGGCTAGCTCGAGCCCACTGCAGCGGACAGCTCCTCGGCGGCTGCTCGCAGGGAGTGGCCCAGCGGCCGGGCTGGGCCACCGATCTCAGCCTGCGCTGAACCACCCACATAGATGGGGACGTTCGGGTCAAGAGCGTGCACCGCATCCGCCGTTTCCCGGATCGCCACCACGTCCGCACCCATCGGTGCGGCCATGACGATGGCATCTGGCCGATGGTGTCGCACAGCCTGCACCCAGCTGTCCGTCGGGAGATCGGCGCCCAGGTAGGCGACGTCGATCCCGGTGCGTCGCAGGAGTACGGCGAAGGCGAGGATGCCCAGCTCGTGACGTACTCCGTACCCGAGCCCGACGATGACGCGCGGACCGCTGGTCTCCCGGCCGGCCGCGTCCAAGGCGGCGCCGAGCCGACGGTGGACGGCCGCACTGACGAGGTGCTCGCCGGCCACGTCGACCCGACCGTCGTGCCAGTCGGTGCCCAGCAGATGTAGCGCCGGCATGAGCCAGCCGTCGACGACAACCTCGAGCGCGTCGACGGCGAAGGCCTCGTCCAAGGCCCGTTCGACGGCCTCGGGGTCCTGGGCGGCAGCGGCCCGCGACAGCGCTTGGAGCTCGAGCTGGTCGACGGAGCTGCGCGTGAACCGAAGAAGGCCCTCGGTGGTGTCTTCGCCGTCGGCCGCGGCGACCTGCTCAGCGGCCTGCCGCGGGGACCAGCCCGCGGAGACCAGCTCGGCCATGGCGCTCAAGACCTGCAGCGCCCGCTCGTCGTACAGCCGGTAGCCGGCATCCGTGCGGGCGGGATGGACGACGCCATAACGCCGCTCCCAGGCACGCAGAGTCGCCACGGGGACGCCGGTCAGCACCGACGCGTGGCGGATGGTGTACACCGCTGCAGCGTATCGCAAACCTTCGACAAAGGCTGGACAACACGCTTGATCTGAGTCATGATCAGCACGTTGAAGCCTATACAAACCTTGAACACGATGGGTGTTCGGATTCGAGGCCAAGATTCCTGGCCAATCCGCCACGAGCCGCATCCCGAACTACCCACGTACCTCTGAGGACCCCACACCACACTGGATGGAGTGCCATGCGAGCACCACGCCGCGCCGTCATCGGCAGCGGAGTCGCCGGCCTGACCGCTGCCCACGTCCTGGGCACCCAGGGGCCGGTGACCTTGTACGAGGCCGACCAGCGGCTGGGCGG
>DASYGI010000448.1:0-12514 GCA_035999925.1 Pedococcus sp. | reverse complement strand
ACCGCGACCGCCCTCTCGGGCCCAGCCGTGGTCGTGCCGGTGCTGTTGACCCGCGCCTACCACGCGGCCGTGGACGTCCCGAGCGCGGTGGCCGAGATGTCGCGGGGTTCGAGTGTGGACGTGGGGCTGGCCGATCCGCTGGGTCCCCATCACCTCCTCCTGGATGCGGCGGAGGAGCTCCTGGCCGCCGAGGGCATCACCGCCTCGGCAACCACCGCGGTCATCCTGTATGCCGCCGGCTCGAGCGACAGTACCGCCGTGCTCACCGTCGCCGACACCATCGCTGCCGCACCACGACACGGCTGGGGACCGTGGGCCGTTGCCGCCCTCGATGGTGGGTCCTCGCTGCAGGACGTTCTGCGCGGGTTGCCGGACGAGGTCGAGCGGACAGTCGCCGTGTCGTTCATGGTCGCCGAGGGCATCCTGCGCGATCGGATGGCCCAGTACTGCGGGCGGGCGGGGCTCACCATGGTGCACGGGGCGCTGGCGGGTACCAGGGCGGTGGCGGCGCTGGTGCTCGAGCGGGCCGATAGCCTCCCGGCGTGACGACACGGTCGAGCAGCCCCCACCCACACCTGCGGGTCGACGTCGACGATGCGGACAGCGCGGTCCTCACGCTGACGTTGACGAACCCGGCACGCCGCAACGCGCAGACGCCAAGCCTGTGGGAGGCGCTGGAGTCCGTGGCTATGGGACTGGATCCGTCCGTCCGCGTGGTCGTGATCAAGGGGGAGGGGCCGGCCTTCTCGGCAGGACTCGACCGCCGGATGCTCGCGCCGACCCCCGTCGAGGGTGAGCCGAACCTGCTGGCGGTCGCCCAGGACAGCCCGGTGGCGTTGGACGATCTCATCGCCGGGTTCCAGCGTGGGTTCACCGCATGGGCGGCGGTGCCGGCCATCGTCGTCGCGGCCGTTCAGGGAGCCGCCGTGGGCGCCGGCTTTCAGCTCGCCCTGGCCGCGGACCTGCGGGTCGTCGCGGACGACGTGCAGTTCGCCATGCGAGAGACCTCTCTGGGCATGGTGCCGGACCTTGGTGGTCTCGGGCCTCTGGTGGCCTGCGTCGGACTGTCACGGGCCCTCGAGATGTGTGCCACCGGGCGGGCGGTCGGAGCCGCCGAGGCGGTGGGGACCGGCCTGGCCAACGTGGCCGTGCCGCTCGACCAGCTCGACGCCACCGTCGCCGATCTCGTCGCCGCCTTGCTCGCGACCCCGGAGGCCGCGTTGCGGGAGCTGAAGCCGCTGGTGCGTTCGGCTGCCGTCGAAGACCAGGACACCCAGACCGGACTGGAACGAGCGGCCCAGGCGCGGCTGTTGCGCGCTCTGGCCAGCTCGCTCGCGGCAGGCCCTTCGACAGACGCGTGACGGGCACCCCTGGCTGACGCGATCACTGTCGGACCCGCGGGGCACTATGGGAACGCGGCACGGGAATGCGGCCACACGTTACGGGCGTTCCACCGCCTGAACCCCAAGGAGGAAACCTGTGAGCATGTCCGGCTGGATGGCCATGCGTTCGCTTGCCCGGGACGACTCGGTCAAGGATCGCAAGCTCGCGCCGGGCACGGCACGCCGCGTCGTCGGCTACGGGCGTCCCTTCCGCCGCGAGATCGTGCTGTTCGTCGTGCTGGTCGTTATCGACTCTGCCCTGGTGGTCGCGACGCCGCTGCTGCTTAAGCAGCTCATCGACCACGGCATCACGCCCCACAACCGTGGCGTGGTCATCGAGCTCTCGCTCCTGGTCGCCGCTCTGGCGTTGGGCGACGGGTTGCTCACTCTCGTCGAGCGCTGGTACTCCGCACGGATCGGCGAGGGGCTGATCTACTCCTTGCGCACCGAGGTGTTCTCCCACGTGCTGCGACAGCCCATCGCGTTCTTCACCCGGGCGCAGACCGGGGCGCTGGTGAGCCGGCTCAACAGCGACGTCCTCGGCGCCCAGCAGGCGTTCACGTCCGTGCTCTCGAGCGTCGTCAGCAATGTCGTGTCGCTGGCTCTGATCATCGTCACCATGGCTTCGCTGTCCTGGCAGCTCACCCTCGCTTCCCTGGCCCTGGTCCCGTTCTTCCTCGTGCCGGCGCGCTACATGGGCCGCCGGCTCGCCGGGCTGACGCACGCCCAGATGGGTCTCAACGCCGACATCGGCACCCGCATGACCGAGCGGTTCAACGTGGCTGGGGCGCTCCTCGTCAAGGTGTTCGGAGACGTCCGCCGGGAGGACGCGGAGTATGCCGACCGAGCTGCGGGGGTACGGGACATGGGCGTGCGGATCGCCTTGAACCGCAGCGTGTTCTTCGTGGCGCTGACCCTGGTGGCGTCGCTCGCGACAGCCATGATCTACGGGTTCGGTGGCCTCATGGCGGTCAGCGGCCAGCTGACCGTGGGCACCCTGCTGGCGCTGACCGCGCTGCTGGCCCGGCTCTACGGACCACTGACCTCGCTGTCCAACGTCCGGGTCGATGTCATGACCGCGCTGGTCTCGTTCGAGCGGGTCTTCGAGGTCCTCGACCTCAAGCCGCTGATCACCGAGCGGGACGGGGCGCGCAGCCTGCCGCAAGGACCTGTCAGTGTGCAGGTCGAGAACCTCGCCTTCCGGTACCCCTCGGCAGACGAGGTGTCGTTGGCCTCGCTGGAGAGCACCGCCTCAGGAGACCGCAAGGGCGGGGGAGTGGTGCTGCGGGACATCTCCTTCACCGTTGCTCCTGGAGAGCTCGTCGCGCTGGTCGGGCCCAGTGGCGCCGGCAAGACGACCATCACGAACCTGGTGGCGCGCCTCTACGACCCGTCGGCCGGACGCGTCCTGATCAACGGGATGGATCTGCGCGACGCGACGCTGGAGTCAGTGCATCGGGTCGTCGGTGTGGTGACCCAGGAGGCCCACCTGTTCCACGACACCATCCGCGCCAACCTTGCGTATGCCGCACCCGGGGCGAGCGAGGAAGACATGGTCGCGGCCCTCAAGGCCGCGCAAGTCTGGTCGCTCGTCGGGGCCCTCCCCGAGGGCCTCGACACGGTCGTGGGGGACCGTGGACACCGCCTCTCGGGTGGGGAGAAGCAGCGCCTGGCACTGGCCCGACTGCTGCTCAAGGGCCCCGGGCTGCTGGTCCTCGACGAAGCGACGGCCCATCTCGACAGTGAGTCCGAGGCGGCCGTCCAGCGCGCCCTGGACCAGGCCCTGACCGGTCGGACCGCCTTGGTCATCGCACACCGTCTCTCCACGGTGCGAGGTGCGGACCAGATCCTCGTGGTGGATGACGGTCGCATCGTCGAGCGGGGTACCCATCGGGAGCTGATGGCGCGCGGCGGACTCTATGCCGACCTGTACACCACCCAGTTCGCAGACCAGGAGAGCGACGTCCCGGCCTGACCGACCGGTCTAGGCGTCCTCCTCGTCCCAGATGCGCACCTTCACGGGCTTGGGTGGGCGGGCAGTCGCGGTGCCCCTGTGGTCTTCCGACCCGGTGAGGGACTCCTGGTACTCGCGGCGCGCCCCGAAGAAGACGAGCACGACCCCGCCGACCATGCCCAGCCACCACTGGAAGGCATACGCCTGGTGAGGCCCCAGGTCGGTGTCCGGGGGGTCGAGCGAGACCGGCCTGGGCGGCGAGCTGCCGTCGGCGAGCCGCTCTGACTGCAGGATGACGTAGCCACCACCCAGAGGGGTGCCGACCGCCCGGCTGGCTTCGGTGAGGTTGATGCTGGCGAGCTGGCCTGCGGGCATGACGCGACCCAGGGACGGCTCCGTGGGGCGCAGCCACCCCGTCACCGTGACCTCGCCACCCGGTGCCGCGGGGAAGCTCGGCAGCGTCGCGGCGTTCTGGGCGTTGAGCACCCAGCCGCGGTCGACCAGCACCGTGCGCCCCGACGTGTCGGCGAACGGCACGACGACCTCGTAGCCATAGGCACCTTGGTGAGGACGGTTGCGGACCACCATGGTGCTCTGCACGGCATATCGGCCGTGCATGGATACCCGCGTCCACTCGGCGCTGGGGGGCAGGGGGCCCGTCTTGAGCACGTCCTGCACCGGGCGTGGCGTCGCGTAGTAGTGCGAGTTGATCTGGTTGGCGCGTGCTGACTTGTCCTCGTACCGGCCCCACTGCCAGCGGCCCAGGAAGAAGGCCGCCGCCGCGAAGGCTAGGGCCACGGCCAATGCGCCCAGCCAACGTCGCGAAATGAGCACCCTGAACACCGCATCACGGTACCCGGCCTAGGCTGGGGGGCATGACCCGACTGCCGTTTCCCTCGGTGCGCGAGCTGCCGCGCGCCGCCTCGGGAACCACAGGTCTGGCCGACCAGTTCGGTCGGGTCGCCCGCGACCTACGAGTCTCGGTCACCGACCGATGCAACCTGCGGTGCCGCTACTGCATGCCGGCGGAGGGGCTGCCCTGGCTGGCCAAGCCGGAGATGCTGTCCGACGACGAGCTGGTCCGGGTGATCGCCATCTTTGTGGGACTCGGTGTGCGGCAGGTCAGGCTCACCGGTGGCGAACCCCTGCTGCGCCGGTCGCTGGTCGACGTCGTGCGGCGGATCGCCGATCTCGACCCGCGGCCCAAGATCGCCATGACCACCAACGGGGTCGGCCTCGACCGGCTTGCCGGTCCCCTGGCGCAGGCTGGTCTCGACCGCGTCAACGTCAGCCTGGATACCATCGACCCGCAGGAGTTCGCCGACCTGACCCGTCGGGACCGGCTGGCCGATGTGGAGGCAGGTCTCAACGCTGCTGCTGCCGCTGGCCTGACGCCCGTCAAGGTCAATGCGGTGGCCATGCGCGGCATCAACGACGAGTCCGTGGGGGACCTGCTCCAGTGGTGTGTGGACCGTGACTACGAGCTGCGGTTCATCGAGCAGATGCCCCTGGACGCCCAGCACGGATGGGACGCGTCGACCATGATCAGCGCGCAGGAAGTGCGTGCCAGGCTCGAGGAGCGCTTCACCTTGACACCGTTGCCGGCGGAGGACCGGGGCAGTGCGCCCGCAGAGCGGTTCAGGGTCGACAAGGGTCCGCATACCGTCGGGATCATTGCGAGCGTCTCGGCGCCGTTCTGTGCTGCGTGCGACCGGACCCGCCTCACCGCTGACGGTCAGGTCCGCAACTGCCTGTTCTCGCGGGCCGAGACCGACCTGCGCGGTCCGCTGCGTGCCGGAGCCACCGACGCCGAGCTGGCCGACCTGATCAGGGGCGAGATGTGGCGCAAGGCGCGAGGCCACGGCATCGGGACGCCTGACTTCGTCCAGCCCGACCGCCCCATGTCGGCGATCGGCGGCTGACCGGTTATCCACCGTCCGTGCGACGCGAGCCCGGTCACGCGGGAGCGGCTAGGTCCCCGACCTGATGGTCCCGTGCACTGAGACCGTCGCGCTCGTCATCCCAGGCCGCGGCGCTGATCCGCCAACCGTCCGCCGTGCGCACGAACTGGATCGACTTCATCCCGGCGCCGGCATAGGTGGCGCCGTGCAGCAGGCCCGCCTTGGTGTAGCGGCCGAACCAGTGGGCGATGTCGCCGAACAGGTCAATGCGCCCACTTGCGGCGCTTTCACTGAAGTCGACCAGCGAGCCGTCCGTGAGCAAGGTTCTACGCGGAGCGATGAAGGACTCGACGTCGTAGACCGTGGCTCCCTGCCCACCGGTACTCACGACGATCGCCTCCGGCACCAGGGAGGCGCGCAGGGCGTCGAGGCCGCTGTCGACCTCAGCCCCGGAGGTGAAGGCGGCGAAGAAGCACCTCACGAGCTCCCGGATCTCCTCGAGGTCCCGGGCCACGCGTGACGAGCCGGCGTCTGTGGCAGGTCGGGCTCGCCAGGTCTCCTCGGTGAGCGCGTAGACCAGCTGGGTGGCCCAGTTCCCCTTGAAATGGACGTTGTCGACCAGACGCGCCTCGCGAGTGAAGCCGAGCCGCTGCAGCAGCCGCGCGCTGGCCGTGTTCGCCTCGATGCAGACGGCGGTGATCCGGTGCAGCCCGAGGTCGTCAAACCCCAGCCCCAGCACCGCGTTCGCCGCCTCGGCAGCCAGCCCCTGCCCGTGAAACTCGCGGCCGAGGGCGAAGCCGAGCTCACCCTGACGATGTTCGTCGCTGGACCACTTGAGCAGGACCTCGCCGATCACGGTGGCCGAGTCCGCCAGCTCGATCGCCAGCACCAGCCACTGGCCGGGTTCGGTGAGGATGCCCTTGTCCTTCTTGGCCTCGAGGGCGATCTGGGTCGCGACACGGTCGCGCACCGGCCACGGGACGTAGCGCACGACCTCGGGGTCACTGTGGAACCGCAGGAGGTCGTCGAGGTCGTCGTCGCGATGCGGCCTGAGGATCAGCCGGTCCGTGCGCAGCGGATAGTCCGGCCGCAGTCCGGGCGCGCGGGTCGAGTGACCGGCTTCGCTGCCATCGGTCAACGGGTCCACCTCCTCGTGTCGAGTTTCGGATCGTAGCCATGAGGAGCGTCAGCTGGCACCGCGGTCACTCGGCACTGCCGTCACCCCGCACTGCGGTCACCCGGCGTTGGCCGGGATCTCAGCGGCCGGGACCGTCTCGACCAGGAAGCCCCTGACCGCGAGGAAGTCGCCCAGCGTGCTTCGGTGGGCGTCGCACGCCAGCCAGACCTTGCGCCGGTCGGCGGTGTGCAGCTTGGGGTTGTTCCACAGGTGAGCCCACGTCGCCGGGGCTCGACAGCCCTTGGCGCTGCAGGTCAGCTCAGCCACTAGCGCTCGATCCGCTCGGGGCCGTCGTCCGGAAGAACCGGTGCGCTACTGCCCGGAGGGCGTGGCCGGACCGCGTTGGCCATCACCACGGCGACGTACGGCAGCACGATGGCCGCGATGGCGAGGCTGCCCCAGACCCACCACGGAGCACCCCGCATGCCGCTGACGGCGGCGCCGACGAAGCAGACGGTGCGCACCGCCATGGTCATCAGGTACCGCTTGATCCGGGAGGCCTGCTCCTCGGCCAGGGACTGGGGCACCGAGGTCACCGACTGCACCGGGGTGACGGGGTGGTGCGCGCGGTGCGGTCGGTTCACCCCTCCACGATATGCCGGTCGCGATGCGGTGTACCCGTCGGTAGTCGATAGGGTCGCGACCGATGGCATCGAGCACCGGGAGGACGTCCATGACAGGCCGGAACGTGCTGGTCACGGGAGGCAACCGCGGGATTGGTCTGAGCATTGCGCAGGCCCTCAGCGACGCCGGCCACCAGGTGGTGGTCACGCATCGTTCGGGCGAACCGCCCCAGGGCTTGCGTGGGGTGCGGTGCGAGGTGACCGACTCGGCGTCCGTGGACGCCGCCTTCACCGAGGCCGAACAGCTGCTCGGCGGCCCGGTTGACGTGCTCGTTGCGAACGCAGGGATCACCAAGGACACCCTCCTGATGCGGATGAGCGACGAGGAGTTCGACTCCGTCCTCGACACCAACCTGGCTGGGGCGTTCCGGTGTGCCCGGCGCGCCGTCAAGGGGATGATCCGGCAGCGTCACGGTCGGATCGTCTTCATCTCCAGCGTTGTCGGCCTCTATGGCTCGCCCGGACAGGCCAACTATGCCGCCAGCAAGGCAGGCCTGGTGGGGCTGGCCCGGTCGATCTCGCGCGAGCTCGGTGGGCGGGGGATCACCGCCAACGTGGTGGCCCCCGGGTTCATCGAGACCGACATGACCGCCGAGCTCCCCGAGGACCGGAAGAAGGCCTACCAGGCCACGATTCCGGCCGGCCGATTCGCCCAGCCTGAGGAGGTCGCCGCGGCCGTGCGGTTCTTGGTCGGCGACGACGCGGCATACATCACCGGAGCGGTCATCCCCGTCGACGGTGGCCTCGGAATGGGCCACTGACCCAAGCGTCACCACCTCTCACCCCGCGAAAGGGACCTCACCATGCTGCTCGAGGGCAAGAAGCTCCTGATCACCGGCGTCCTCATGGACTCCTCCATCGCCTTCCATGTGGCCAAGATCGCCCAGGAGCAGGGCGCCGAGGTGGTGCTGACGTCCTTCGGCAGGACCTTCAAGATCACCCAGACCATCGCCAAGCGGCTGCCGAGCACTCCGCCGGTCATCGAGCTCGACGTGACCGACCCCGAGCACCTCGAGTCCCTGGCGGACCGGCTAGGGGAGCATGTCGACCACCTCGACGGCGTGCTGCACTCGATCGGCTTCGCTCCGCAGGGGGCCTTCAACTTCCTCGAGGGCACCTTCGAGGACGTGGCCACGGCCATGCACGCCTCGGCATACTCGCTGAAAAGTCTTGGTGTTGCTGCGCTTCCGCTAATGGGTGAGGGCGGCAGCATCGTCGGCCTGACCTTCGACGCGAAGTTCGCGTGGCCGGTGTACGACTGGATGGGTGTGGCGAAGGCCGCCTTCGAGTCGACCAACCGCTACCTCGCCCGCGACCTCGGGCCTAAGGGGATCCGCTGCAACCTGGTGGCCGCCGGGCCGATCCGGACGACGGCTGCCAAGTCGATCCCCGGCTTCCAGACCTTCGAGGACACCTGGAACACGCGAGCTCCGCTCGGCTGGAATGTCAACGATGCCGTCCCGGCCGCGAAGGCCTGTGCTGCGTTGCTGTCCGACTGGTTCCCGGCCACCACGGGCGAGATCGTCCACGTCGACGGTGGCGTCCACGCGATGGGACAGTGACCGCCCGGCCCTTGGAGTGACCGGGGGTGACCGCCGAGTCCGGATTGTCCGTCGTTCACGATTAGGCTCCGCTGCATGACGTCCGAGTCCGCCGTCGCGGTCAGCGAAGTCCGAGTCCTCGAGGGTCCCAACCTCTATTTCGCCAGGCCGGCCATCAAGGTCAGCCTAGAGCTGCCCGGCTACCTCGAGGCCGACACCTCGACGTTGCTGAAGCTGGCCCGCCATATCGGGATCCGCAGTGCGCGCCCAGGCTCACCGGGCACCGAACAGCGCCAACGGTTCGTCATGCGCGTCGTGGAGCGCGCCGTGCGGCTGCTGGCGCAAGCCAGTGGGACGTCTCGGCTAGGCGTGCGCGTGCGCGCCGGTCAGACCCCCGACCAGGTGGTGGCGGCCTTCGTCTGGCGTCGGCGCGGCCGGGGGCAGGGACTCGGCCACGGCATCGGTCCGGTGCTGGCGGCTTGGCTCGATGGCGGTGATGTCGTCGGGGAACACGGCCGGTTGATCAGCGAGAGCGACCCGGGTGAGCGGCCCTCGATCCTCAAGCCCACCATCCCGGTCGCCTCGATCACCGGCACCAACGGGAAGACGACCACCACGCGGCTGCTCGGCCATATCGGCATGACCGCAGGGCTGCGGACCGCCTGGTCCTCGACCGACGGCATCGTCGTCCAGGGCGAGACGGTCCAGTCGGGCGACTACTCGGGGCCCGCCGGCGCGCGCGGGGTGCTCACCGCACCCGGGGTCCAGCTCGGGATCCTGGAGACGGCCCGCGGCGGGATGCTACTGCGGGGCATGGGCGTCTGGACCAACGACGTCAGTGTCGTGACCAACGTGTCCGCGGATCACCTGGGCCTGCACGGCATCGACACTGTCGACCAGCTCGCCGAGGTCAAGGCCATCGTCACCAAGGCCACCAAGCCCAAGGGGTGGGTGGTACTCAACGGCGAGGATCCCCGGGTGTGGGCCATGAGGTCCGGCATCAAGGCCCGACCATGGGTGTTCACGCTGCGCTCCGACGCACCCGCCATCCGCGAGTCGCTCGACCAGGGCGGGCGCGCGATCACCGTGCTGGACGGTGAGATCACGGTGCTGGAGAGCGGCCAGGACCCGGACCGTCTGGTCAGCATCCTGGATGTGCCCGCGACCTTGTCGGGGCTGTCCGTGCACAACATCGCGAACTGCCTGGCGGGGGCGGCCGCTGCGCTGGGCCTGGGTTTGCCGCGCCCGGCGGTCGTCGAGGGGCTGCGCACCTTCGCACCCGACGACCGGCTGAACCCGGGTCGGATGAACACGTACACGTTGCACCGGGACGACGGCGCGAGCGTTACCGTGATCGTCGACCTGGCGCACAACGAAGCCGGCCTCGAAGCGCTCATGGACGTCGCGCATGGCCTCAAGGCTCCCGGTGGCCAGGTCCATCTCGGCCTCGGGCTCGCGGGGGACCGCACGGACGAGCTTCTGGAGTCGATCGGTGAGCTCGCCGGGCTCCGTGCTGACCGGATCGTGGCCGCGCACAAGGAGCACTACCTGCGCGGGCGCACGATGTCTGAGCTCGAGGGCCACCTGCGGGCCGGTCTGGCTCGCGCTGGCGTCGCCGATATCGAGTCGTTCGACACCGAGCTCAGCGGGCTGCAGGCGCTGGTCCCCGGCGCCGCTGACGGCGACGTCGTCGCCCTGATGTGTCACTCCGAGCGGCTCCAGGTCGCGGCCTGGCTGGCACAGCAGGGCGCCACCTCGGACACCCCCGACGACATCCGCCGCAAGGTGGTCGCGGCGAGGGGCGAGCATGAGTTCGAGGACCAGATCACGGCGCTGTGGGCGATGCCCGACGACCAGGCGCGGCCCGCAGCGGTGGCCAGGCTGCGTGCCCAACGTCCCGGCGACCCCCGACTGGCGTACGAGCTTGCCGGAAGCCACGACGCCGCCGGCCAGGAGCAGGAGGCCATTCCGCTGTACCGTGAGGCGCTGGCGGCGGGCCTGCGCGAGCCGTACCGGCACCGTGCCCGGATCCAGCTCGCCTCGAGCCTGCGCGTCGTGGGGCAGGCGGACCTGGCCTACTCGTTGTTGACCGAGCTGGCCGTCGAGCGGCCGGGTAGCACCGCGGTCGAGGCGTTCCGGGCCCTAGCCGGGTTGGACAGCGGGCGTGCCAACCAGGCGGTCGCGGACCTGGTCGATGCCTTGTTGCACCACTCTGGGGACGAGGACGCCCTCGCCTATGGCCAGGTTCTGCACGCGTATGCCGCGGAGCTGCGCGCGCGGTAGCCGTCAGCCCTGTGCAGGCTCGGACTCGGTGGCGGCGGCTTCGTCTCCGGATACCTGGGCCTCGGACTGCAGCTCCACCGGGTCCAGGTCGGGGTCGCCGATGCCATGCGCGGAGTGAGCGCCGGGCTGGGCTGACTGCGTCATCAGCTCGAGCTCGTTGAGGACCTCGGCATGGTTGTCGACGCAGAGCACGACCACGTCCCCGGGGTTGGCCCTGGCCATGCAGTGTCGGACGGCGTCGACCTCCGAGAGCACCGTCTCCACCTGGCGGCAGCGAACCCCCTCGACGCCGATCTGTGCCTGCGCACCCTCGACGATGAGGCGAGCGGTCTCACCCCGGACGCGCCCGCGCAACCGCTGGTCCTCCCGGACGACGACCACGTCGAAATGGCGAGCAGCGATGGCGCCGAGCTCGCGCATGTCGTCGTCGCGGCGGTCTCCGGCCGTGGAGATCATCCCGATCCGGGAGACCTTGCCGAGCTCTGCCTGGCCAGCCTTCTGCGCGGCATACCCCTCGACGAACTCACCCAGCACGCGCATGCCGGGCGCGTTGTGGCAGTAGTCGACGAACACGTCCACGTTGTGCACGTTGACGAAGTTCATCCGGCCAGGGGACAGGTAGTAGCTCGTGGTGAAGGTCCGAAGCCCCTGGCGGATCTCGTGCAGACCGGCGCCCGCGGCGAAGGCAGCCCCGGCGGCGGCCATCGCGTTCGCCACGTTGAACTTGGCGGTCCCGCCGAAGGTCGAGGGGAGCAGGTGCGTCCAGGCGAGCTGCATCGAGCGACGGCCGTGCTTGATGACGATCATGTCGCCGCGCTCGGTCGGTTCGAGGACGACCGCACGCCCGCCCCGACGGCAGTGGTCGTCGATGAGCTCGCGGACCTTGCTGCCTGGGGCTTCGAGGGAGAACCACACGATGCTGCCGGAGCACCGCCGTCGCATCTTGCGCACCAGGGGCTCGTCGGCGTTGAGCACGGCAAACCCGTCGCGGGGCACCGCCTCCACCACGACGGCCTTCACGTCGGCCAGCTGCTCGAGGGTGTCGATGCCCTTCATGCCGAGGTGGTCGGGCGCCACGTTGGTGACGACCGCGACGTCGTTCCGGTCGTACCCCAGTCCCTCGCGCAGGATGCCGCCGCGGGCCACCTCCATCACGGCGAAGTCGACGCGGGGGTTCTGCAGCACCATGCGCGCCGATCGGGGCCCAGAGGCATCCGCCTTGTAGACCAGACGCTCGTCGATGACGATCCCGTCGGTGGAGGTCATCCCCACCTTGCGACCGATGCCCTTGAAGATGTGGGCGATCATCCGTGACGTCGTCGTCTTGCCGTTGGTGCCGGTGACGGCGACGATCGGCACGCGTGAGAGCGAGCCGGGTGGGAACAGCAGGTCGACCACCGGCTTGGCGATGTACTGGGGCTCGCCCACGGTCGGGTGAGTGTGCATCCGGAAGCCGGGCGCGGCGTTGACCTCGCAGATCGCGCCTCCGGTCTCGCGGACGGGTGAGGCGATGTCGGGGCAGATGAAGTCGATGCCGGCGACGTCGAGCCCGATCATGCGGGCGGCCTCTTCGGCGATCTCGACGTTGTCCGGGTGGGCGTCGAAGGTGCGGTCCACCGAGATCCCGCCCGTGGACATGTTGCCGGTCAGGGC
>DASYGI010000447.1:0-25457 GCA_035999925.1 Pedococcus sp. | reverse complement strand
CGGAAGCCAGGCACCTGGATCTGGGAGCCGATGGTCGCGTATGCCGCGTCGAGGCTCGGCTTGAGCTCCTCGAAGGGGACCTCGACGGTCAGCTTGACCCGGGTCGGGTTGAGGGTCTCGACGGCACTCTTCACTGCGAAGCACTCCAGAATCGTGGGGCAATGGGAAGGCCCTGCGCCGGCGATGGGCGCGGCGGCCGGGCCAAAGGCTCATCGTAGCCGGTGTGTCGTCAGCGACCGAACTCGCGCCGCCCGAGGGCGTCATCGGATCGAGCGCCCTAGGTTGGGCCACATGAGCGAACAGTTCGACGTCATCGTGATCGGTGGTGGCCCCGTCGGAGAGAACGCCGCGGACCGTGCGCGCAAGGCGGGGCTGACCGTGGCCCTGGTCGAACGGCACCTCGTTGGGGGCGAGTGCAGCTTCTATGCGTGTTCACCGAGCAAGGCGCTACTGCGCCCGATTCACGCGACCCGAGCCTCGCAGCGCGTCCAAGGCTCGGTCGGCGCCCGGCTCGACCCGCAAGGGGTGCTGGCCCGTCGCGATGCCTGGATCAACCGGGTCGGGACCACCGACACGCTCGACGACGGCGGTCAGGTCGGCTGGCTCGACCACGTGGGGATCACGCTGGTCCGCGGCGTCGGCCGGCTCGTCCGGGAGCGGGCCGTCGAGGTGGGCGACCGCCGCCTCGAGGCCCGGCATGCGGTCGTCCTCTCCACGGGCAGCAGGGCCTTCCTCCCTGACATCCCCGGGCTGGCGGACGCCCACCCGTGGACCAACCGCGAAGCCACCACCTCCCGGGTGATCCCCGACCGGCTCGCGATCCTCGGCGGCGGCGTGGTGGCGTGCGAGATGGCACAGGTCTATGCCGCCCTCGGGTCGAACGTCACCGTCCTGAGCCGCTCCAGTCTGTTGGCCCGCAACGAGCCCTTCGCAGGGGAGGCCGTGGCCGACGCCCTGCGCCGGGACGGCGTCGACCTGCGGTTCGGCGTCAGCGCGACATCGGTCTCCCGCCGCGGGCCGTCAGGCGAGGTGACGCTTGCCCTCGACGACGCGACCACGCTGACGGTCGACGAGCTCCTCGTCGCCACCGGGCGGGTCCCGGCGACCGCCGACCTCGGCCTCGACAGCGTCGGCGCGAGGACGAACGAGCACGGCTACGTCGTCGTCAACGAGCGCATGGAGGTGGCGCTCGGTCACGGGGGTGAGCCGGATCCGAGCAGGCCCACGGTGCCCTGGCTGTATGCCGTGGGCGACGTCAACGGGATCGCGTTGCTCACGCATATGGGCAAGTACCAGGCCCGGGCCGCCGGCGACCTGATCGGCGCGCGGGCCGCCGGTCGGGACCCCGATCCGGATCTGACCACACCGTTCGCGACCGGCCTGGGGCCGCCTCAGGTGGTCTTCACCGATCCCGAGGTGAGCGGCGCAGGGCTGACCGAGCGGGAGGCCCGCGCCCGCGGCATACGGGTGAGGGTTGTGGACGTCCCGATGGACTCCGCGGCGGGCTCGGGCCTGCAGGCCGAGGGATACCAAGGGCAGCTCCGCGCGATCGTCGACGAGGACGCCGGCGTACTGGTCGGGGTGACGCTGGTCGGTCAGGACGTAGCCGAGCTCGTGCACGCCGCGACCGTGGCCATCGTCGGCAGGGTGCCACTGACGACGCTCTGGCACGCGGTGCCGTCGTATCCCACGATGAGTGAGATCTGGCTGCGGGTGCTCGAAGCGTACGGAATCTAGAAGAACCACTCGTCGAAAATCTGTCGGGGTAGCCGGATTTGAACCGGCGGCCTTCCGCTCCCAAAGCGGACGCGCTACCAACCTGCGCCATACCCCGCGGCGGCGAGCCGATTTCGGCTCACGCGATCGCGGGCATTAGGCTAACCCCTCGGATCGGCCACCCGGACAACGGGACCACCGATCCGTGCGGGCGTAGCTCAATGGTAGAGCCCCAGTCTTCCAAACTGACTACGCGAGTTCGATTCTCGTCGCCCGCTCCACGCACGAAGCGTCACCAAGCGTCACGCGGCATCCCCGTCGCAGCCGGCGCCCGAGTGCCAGACTTTCGCCATGTCGGCGCTGACCGATGGCCACCGGACCGGGGTACGCCGGGCCGAGGTGTTGGCTGCCCTGTCGATCTCCATCGACCTCGGGCTCGGGCTGCCGATGGAGCATGTGCTGAGATCCTCGCTGGTGGCCGCCATGCTGGCCGACGAGCTGGAGCTGTCAGCGCAGCAGCGGGCGACGGTCTACTACACGAACCTCGTGCTGTGGATCGGATGTCACGCGGACTCGCACGAGTTCAGCCGCTGGTTCGGCGACGACCTGGCGATGCGTCGGGACAGCTACCAGCTCGACTGGTCCGGCCTGCCCTACCTGAGATACCTCCTGCACCGAGCGGGCACCGGCCAGCCCCCCATCCGGCGCACCCAGCTGCAGCTCACGCTCATGCTGGCGCCTCGGACCCGGATGGCCACCCTGATCCACTCGCACTGCCTGTCCGCGGGCCTGATGGCCGAGCGGATCGGGCTCGACCGCGCGGTGGGCGAGGCCGTCGAGAGCGCGTTCGAGCGGTGGGACGGCAGCGGGCTGCCCGCAGGCCGACGCGGCGACGAGATCCCCCTCGCGACGCGGGTGGTCCAACTGGCCGAGACCTGCGAGGTGCACCAGCGCACCCACGGCACGTCCGGCGCGCTGGCGATGGCAACCGAGCGCAGCGGCACCCAGTTCGATCCCTCGCTGGTCCAGGCCCTCGTCCGATGTCGGGACCAGCTCAACGCCCTTCCCGACCAGGACGTCTGGGCCCGGGCGCTCGAGCTGGCACCCGACCACGACGTCGTGCTGCGCGCCGGCGACCTGGACGCCCTGCTCGGTGCCATCGGCGACTTCGCGGACCTCAAGTGCCCGTTCACCGTGGGGCACTCCCGCGCCGTGGCCGAGCTGGCCGCGGCTGCCGCGACCCGGATGGGGTGCTCCCAGGCCGATATCGCCAGGGTCCGACAGGCGGGGCTGGTGCACGATCTGGGGCGCATGGGCGTCCCGAACTCCGTGTGGGAGAAGGCAGGACCGCTCACCGAGTCCGACCGGGAGCGAGTCCGGCTCTACCCCTACCTCACCGGGCGGATCCTGGACCGGGTTCGTGGCCTGGAGGCCGTGGCGGCCACCGCCCAGGCCCACCGCGAGCGCCTCGACGGGTCGGGGTACCCGCGGGGCGTCGGCGGCTCGGCGCTGCCGCTGACCCAACGGATCCTGGCGGCCGCGGACAGCTACCGGGGGTCACGCGAGCACCGTCCGCACCGACCGGCGCTGGACGCCGACCGGGCTACCGCCCGACTGCGCGACGAGGTGGCCGCTGGGAGGCTCGACGGCGCGGCCGTGGATGCGGTGCTCGCCGTGGCCGGGCACGCGGGCGGGCGCCGCACCTGGGGGCCGGCCGGGCTCACCGCCCGCGAGGTGGAGATCCTCGGGCTGCTTTCGCGCGGCTTGACCAGCTCGCAGATCGCGCATCGCCTGGTCATCAGCCCCAAGACGGTACGCAACCATGTGGAGCACATCTATCTCAAGGCCGGGGTGACGAACCGCACGGGCGCCGCCCTGTTCGCCCTTGAGCACGGCCTCGCCGACAGTGCGGAAGATGGGGCAGCTGCCCCATGACGGCGGGCTCCTGACCGAGGCACGATCGCCGCATCGATCCGAACATCGATCGCCCCCGGGTCGCGCCGAGCGAAGGAGCCACCATGAAGACCAAGTCAGTGGTCAGTCTGACCACCGGACTCGAGGATGCCGAGAAGGTCACCGTGGCCTTCCTGGTCGCCGTTGGGTCCGCCGAGTCACAGCGCCCCACCCTGATGTTCCTGACCAAGGAAGCCGTTCGGCTCGTCACGGGCGACGTGGCGAGGGGCACCGCGTGCGAGGGCTGCCCACCGTTGGAGGACCTCATGCGCCGGTATGCCGCAGCCGGCGGCCGCTTTCTGACCTGCCCGATCTGCTTCGACGCCAGGCACCTCGACAAGGGAGACCTGGTGGCCAATGCCGAGCTGGGTGGCACCGTCCAGATGTGGGGGTGGATCGGTGATGAGCCGGCCAACACCTTCAGCTACTGAGCTCCCGAGCGCCGCTACCGGCCCCGCCCTCAGCGCGCGGCTCGTTCGGGCGATCGCCGCCCAGGACCCCGCAGGCCTGCGGGCCCTTTTCAGCACCCCGGTAACCTTCCGGGCCGTCACCCCGCGCAGGTTCTGGGACGCGCAAACCCCCCAGGAGGTCGTCGACATCGTGCTGGGCACCTGGTTCGGGCCTGACACGACGATCACCGAGATCCGTGCGGTCGACACCGACCTGGTCGGCGATGTCGCCAAGGTCAGCTACCGGCTGGCGGTCGACCTTGAGTCGGGTCCCTCGGTCGTCGAGCAGGTGGCGTACTACAGCGAACAGGACGGCGCGATCACCCAGCTACGGCTGGTCTGCAGCGGCTTCCGTCCGCTCTGAGACCCCGTCAGGGACCCGCGAGCAGTCCGCGTTGGATCGCGATCGACATCGCCTCGAGCTTGCTGTGCGCCCCGAGCTTCGCCGAAAGGTTGGCGACGTGGTTGCGCACCGTGTTGACACTGACGCTGAGCTCTGCGGCGATGGCGGCGTTGGACAGCCCGTGCGCCAGCATCCCCAGCACTTCCTGCTCGCGGCGGGTCAGCGCCGGATCGGGTCCGGGCACCCGGGTCAGCTTGGGCAGCAGCCGCGCCAACATCTCCGGGGAGATGCTGGCCTCGCCCTGCGCAGCCGCTCGGACGGCGGTGGTGACCTCGGCAAGGCTGCGGGTCTTCGACAGGAACCCCGCGGCCCCAGCCTCCAGGGCGCGGACCAGGACGTCGTCCGAGCTCGTGGCGGTCAGCACGAGGACGTTCATGTGCGGGCGCAGCGACTTGAGCTCGGCGAGTGCCTCGACCCCGTCGCCGTCGGGGAGCCGACGGTCCAGGATCAGGACGTCGGGCGAGGCCGAGACGATCCTGGCGCGCGCCTGCGACAGCGTGGCCGCCAGCCCGACCGCGACGATGTCGGCCTCGTCATCCAGGACGTGGGCCAGGCTCGCCGCGAGTACCTCGTGGTCATCGACGATGAGCACCCGGATCGGCTGGCTGTACTCCTGGTTCACACCGTTCACGGCCTCACCTCTGGGCCTAGTATCCATGCACCATGCCGCCCCCGACACCAGCACCAGCCCTTTGATGTCCCCGGGTCGGATGATGGAGTCTCGACCAACCCAGCCAGGTCAGGCAGGCCCGTGTCCCAGGTCCGTGTCCTCGTTGCCGACGACCATCCACAGATGCTCTCGGCTCTGGTCAGCGCGCTCGAGGCGGACGGCCGTTTCGTCGTGGTCGCGACCGCGACGAGCGGACCAGAAGCGGTCCGCCTGGCCGACGAGCTGTCCGTCGACGTGGCCCTGCTCGATGTGCGTATGCCGGCCGGCGGGGCTCCCGCGGTCTCCGAGATGGCGGCGCTGACGCCGCCCCCCGTCATCGTCGCCATCTCGGCCGACACGCATGCGAGCACCGTCGCGTCGATCGTCCGCTCGGGGGCTACCGGGTACCTGGCCAAGGGACGCATTGGGGAGCGACTTCCCGAGGTGATCGCACGCTGTGCGCAGGGCGAGGTCATCCTGGCCACCACCAGCGGCGCCGAGGCGCTGCGCTCGTTGCTGACCGGGCGGAGCGCACGAGCCTGAATTCGCTGCGGACGGCTGCGTTGTTTGGCACAGTGGCAAGAACCCGCACGGATCGTGGGTCAGGTTCGCCCAACCGAGGAGCACCCGCACATGCCAACCCCTGTACTGCACCCCAGCACCGTCCTCGAAGGCAGCGGCCCCGGAGTCGGGTACCGCATCGAGGGCGAGCTCGTACCCGTCCTGCATCTCGCACTCAACGGCCAGGTACCGGTGTACTTCGAGCACCACGTCGTGCTGTGGAAGCAGCCGGCGATCGACGTTGCCCTGCACCCGATGAAGGGGGCCTTCAAACGCGCGATCGGGGGGCTGCCCATCTTCATGACCGAGGCCCGCGGCGCCGGCGAGATCGCATTCAGCCGGGACACCCCGGGGCAGATCATCCCGATGGCGCTCGCCGCGGGCCAGGAGATCCTCGTCCGTGAACATCAGTTCCTCGCCGCCACGGCCACGGTCGAGTACAGCTTCGAGCGGATCAAGGGCATCGGCTCGATGATGTTCGGCTCCCAGGGTTTCTTCCAGGACACGTTCACCGCCAACCAGCACGGCGGCGTGGTGTGGCTCCATGGCCACGGCAACGTCTTCGACATCACCCTTGCCCAGGGAGAGACGATCGACGTCGAGCCGGGCTCGTGGGTCTACCGGGACCGCACGGTCGGCTACCAGCAGAAGGTCTTCGGGCTCAAGATGGGGATCTTCGGTGGCGGTGGGAACCTGGTCTTCAACCGGTTCACCGGACCGGGCCGGGTCGGCCTGCAGTCCGGGTTCTACGGCCTCGGCGAGTCCGGGTCGGTCGGCGGGTCGGACAACACCGGTACCGCTTTGGGCGCGGGTGCGGTCGGCGCCGCGATCGGCAGCATTCTGCGAGGCTGAGCGCCACCCTTTCCCAGCTCGATGATCTGCCGCACGGCGCGGCCTGCCGCCAGGTCGTCCATGCCCTCGTTGAGGTCGTGGAGCGAGATCCGGTGCGAGACCAGGGATTCCACGGGTAGCCGACCAGCTCGCCACAGCTCGACGTACCGCGGAATGTCGCGTTCCGGGACCGCTGAACCGAGGTAGCTGCCGACGATGGTGCGCGCCTCGGCGACCAGGCCCAGTGCAGAGATCGCCGACAGGTCGGTCGGCGCGGGGAGCCCGACGGTGACCGTGACGCCGCCGGGCGCGGTCAGCTTCACCGCGCCCTCGAAGGCCCGGCCGCTCCCGGCCGCCTCGATGACCACGTCGGCGGTGAACTCGGCCTCGACGGCCTGGGCAGGCGTCCAGGCCTGGGTGGCCCCCAGCGCCGAGGCTTGGGCCAGCTTCTCGGGGATGGTGTCGATGCCGACGACCTCGTTGTCCCCGCTCGCCAAGGCTGTCAGCAGGGCGGCCATCCCGACGCCGCCCAGCCCGACGACCGCCACCCGCTGTCCCGGGAGGGGGCGACCCGCATTGACCACGGCGCCACCGCCGGTGAGTACGGCACAGCCGAGCACCGCGGCCACCTCGGCGGGCACGTCGTCGTCCACGGGCACGACCGAGCGGCGATCCACGACCGCATGGCTGGCGAACGCCGAGACGCCGAGGTGGTGGAGCACCGGCTCCCCCGACCGCGAGAGCCGCACCGCGCCACTGAGGAGGGTGCCCGCCGTGTTAGCCCTGCTTCCCTCGACGCAGGGCAGCCGCCCATCCGTTGCGCAGGCCGAGCAGCGCCCACACCTGGGCAGGAACGTCATCACGACGCGCTGGCCCTCGCGCAGGTCGGTCACCTCCGCGCCCACCTCGCGGACGATCCCCGCCGCTTCGTGGCCCAGCAGCATCGGTACCGGCCGGGCCCGGGTCCCGTTGACCACCGACAGGTCGGAATGACACAGACCGGCACACTCCAGCTCGACCAGCAGCTCGGTCGGTCCGGGGGCGTCCAGGTCCAGCTCGGCGATCCGAACGGGTCGCGACGCGGCATACGGCGCGGGCATCCCGGTCGCCTCCAACACCGCCCCGATGATCTTCACGGTTCGATCCTCACGGCTCGACCTGTTCGGTCTCGGATGCTCGCAGGCCCTCCATCGCCGCACGTAGCTCGCCGGCGATGGGCTGGGGACGCCTGGTGGCACGGTCGACGAAGACATGCACGAACCGACCCTCGGCAACGGGAAGGTCGTCCCCGTGGCGCATCATCCCGACCTCCCAGGTGACACTCGAGGTTCCGAGGGCGGCGATGCGAAGCCCCACCAGCAGCACCTCCGGGTACTCCACCGCGGCGAGATAGCGACAGCCCGACTCCACGCACAAGCCGATGGACGACCCGCCGTGGATGTCGAGCACGCCCTGCTCGATCATCCAGCGGTTGATCGCGGTGTCCATAGCCTCGTAGTGCACGGTGTTGTTCACGTGCCCGTAGACATCGTTGTCGTTCCATCGCGTGGGCACCTGCGACCAGTGCGAGTACTTCGTTCTCATTCCGCTCCTCCGAAGCCGATCTCGTTGCCGTCGGGGTCGCGGTAGACGACCTTACGCACCCCGTTGTCGTACGCCTCCCTCGCTGTGGGCTCCAGTCCCCTGGCACTGATGCCGGCCACCCGCTCGTCGAGGTCGTCGACGAACACGGTCTGCAGGGCGTGGCCCGCACGTTCGGGCAGCAGCTCCACATAGAGGAAGCGGTGCTCGGCCAGCTCCCACACCGCTTCGGTGGCATTGGGCAGGAACGTGGGCTCGGCCCCCAGCAGCCGCCCGTACCAGGCGATGGCGCGCGGGTAGTCGCTGACCGGGATGCCCGCGAAGAGGTCGACCGTCACGCGTTCACCGTAGCGGCGCTGCTCGCCGCACGACGGTCGAGCGCTAGCCGAGGTGCGCGTCCGAGGGGCTGATGTGGATGGTCGCGGCGGTGAGCCGGCGCACGTAGGTGAGCAGGTGCTCCTCGGCATGATGCGCCAGGTCGTGGCCCTGTCCCACGCTCAGCTGGGCGTCGACGACGACGTCCGCCTCCGCCCGCAGCGTGTGACCGATCCATCGGATCCGCAGGTCACGCACGGACTGGACACCCTCGACCGTGGCGATGGCCGCAATGGCCTGGTCGACGAGTCCCGGGTCGACGGCATCCATCAACCGGGCGCCGACCTGGACGACGGCGCTGCGCAGGACTCCGAGGATGGCCACGGTGATGAGCAGGCCGACCACCGGGTCGGCCCAGGTCCAGCCGAGCGCCACTCCCCCAGCGCCCAGCAGGACAGCCAGGCTGGTGAAGCCGTCGGTGCGAGCGTGCAGGCCGTCGGCGACGAGGGCGGCAGAACCGATCTGCCGCCCGACCCGGATCCGGTATCCGGCCACGATCTCGTTGCCCGCGAAACCCACGAGCCCGGCCGCCGCGACGGCCCAGAGGTGGGTGACCGCGTGCGGGTGGAGCAGCCGGGTGACCGCCTCGTATGCCGCGAGCGCGCTGGACAGGGTGATCATGGCCACGACGAACAGGCCCGCCAGGTCCTCGGCCCGTCCGTAGCCATAGGTGAACCGCTTGGTCACGGGTCGACGGGCCAGGCTGAAGGCGACCAGCAACGGCACCGCAGTCAGGGCGTCGGCGACGTTGTGCATGGTGTCGCCCAGCAACGCGACAGACCCCGAGACGGACACCACGACACCCTGGACCAGGGCCGTCGCGCCCAGACCGACGAGGCTGATCACCAACGCTCGACGCCCCGCGGCGTCCGCCTCCAACGCCTCGTCCACCTGGTCGGCGGAGTCGTGCGAGTGCCCCCCGGTCAGCTCGGACAACGCATGGCGCACCCGAGCCCACCAGCCATGCTGGTCATGGTCATGCTTGTCGTGACCATGGTCATGCCCATGGTCATGTGGGGCGTGAGGGTGGTGATGGTCGGGCTCGCTGTCTGCCAGCCGCTGCTCGACGCGATGTCCCATGAGTGATCCAGCCGTTCGGTCGAGAGATCCTGCCGATCGATCATACGGTCGGCTCGCGGCGGGCTGGCCTGCGGCCTAAGGCCGGCCGCTGGTGCCGACGACGACCGGGTGCACCTGCAGGCCCGAGCACCCCGGCACCGACACGTGGACGACGTGCGAGTCGGTGTGGCCGGGCGCGGTCACCAACAGGGCCGGGTACGTCGCGCAGGACGTGGCCATCCCACTGGGAACATCGGTGCCCTCGACCATCGCCGAGGCCGACGCCCCGGGCGCCACCATGATGTTCCGGACGCCATAGGTCCCGCCGAGGTAGCCGTTCGTCGACCGCGTGGCCTGCACGGCCTGGTGCCCCTGCGCGTCCAGGCCGGCAACCCCCGGATAGCCCTCGAGCGTGCAGCCGGTCCGGGAGACGTTCCGGAACAGGATGGTCACCCCGACGTGTCCGCTGGTGGCCAGGCTGCGGCCGGCCGCCACTCCGAGATCCTCTGGCCGGCAGGCGTGCATAGCCGTGATCGGGGGCACCGGCCTGGTGGTTCCGGTGGCCGAAGTCGAGGTCGGCGACGCCGGGGGGGACAGCGAGGTGGTCGGGGACGCGCTGGTGGTGTCCGTGGGTGACGTGCTGGTGGTGCTCGTCATGGAGTCCGACGGTAAGGACGCGCCGGCACTGCCCGAGGATCCGCACGCCGTGAGGGCGAACGCGACCAGGACCGTGCCAACCGTGGATACGGCAGATCTGTTCATCGGAATCCCTCGCTTGGATGAGTGCCTGCGGACGAGCGGTGACCTGACGAGCGGCGACATGCGGTCAGTCCGTCGCTGTCATGGTGTTCCAGCCGCTGCCCACCTGGCGAGGTGCCTGCCACCCGCCGGAGCCGTTGCCGGCATACAGCCACAGGATGCCGTTGCCGTCTCTGGCCAGCAGGTCCATCTTGCCGTCGCCGTTGAAGTCGCGCCCACCGATGATGGTGGTCATGACGTTCCAGCCGGCGCCGACCTGACGCGGCGGCAACCACCCACCGGACCCGTCACCGGCATACAGCCAGAGGACACCCTTCGCGTCCCGAGCCAGCACGTCGGCGTGTCCATCACCGTTGATGTCACCGCCCCCGACGATCGCGGTCATGACGTTCCAGCCGGCGCCCACCTGACGCCTTGGCAGCCACCCGCCAGCGCCATCCCCGGGATACAGCCAGAGCACCCCGTTGCCGTCCCGAGCCAACAGGTCAGGATGCCCATCTCCGTTGAAGTCACCGGCACCGACGATCGCGGTCATGACGTTCCAACCCACGCCCACCTGACGGGCTCCGAGCCAGCCACCGGTTCCGTCGCCCGGGTAGAGCCACAGGTGCCCGCTGCTGTCTCGCGCGAGCAGGTCCGGATGATGGTCTCCGGTGAAGTCACCAGCAGCCACGATCGCCGACATGACGTTCCACCCGCTGCCCACCTGACGGGTGCCCAGCCAGCCACCGGCTCCGTCGCCCGGGTAGAGCCACAGCCTCCCCCCGCCGTCGCGAGCCAGGACGTCGGCATGGCCGTCACCGTCCCAGTCGTGCGGGCTGTACTGCCCCAGGATGACGCTGTTGGACGGTGCCGAGGTCGCGCCGGAGCCGACCGCGTTCGTGGCGGTGACCGTGAAGGTGTACGGGGTCCCGTTGTTCAGCCCCGGGACCACTGCAGAGGTCGAGCTGCCGGACACGGTGGCGCTCGCCCCACCTGGAGACGCACTCACGCGGTAGGACGTCACCGGGCTCCCGTTGGGGGCTGCCGGCGACCAGGTGATCGTTGCCTGGTGCGTCCCGGCCGAGGCATGGACCGACCCTGGCGCTCCCGGAGGGGTGGCGGCGAGGGTGAACGCCATGGCGTCCACGCCCAGCTGGGGCGGCGAGGTCGTCGAGCCCCCGTCGTTGTCCCCCAGGTGGACCCACAGCGGCGCGGTCGCGCTCGACAGAAAGGTCCCGAGCGTGGTGTAGCCACTGATCGTCTGCTGGTTCACCGACCGCGTCGTCGTGCCGTCGGCGGAGTGGATCACATACGGTGCCACCGCCCAGGCGTTGTTGCCCGGGATGTAGGCACGCACGGTGTAGAGCCCCGGGCGCAGCAGCGGCCTCCAGGACGCGCCGTTGAACTCGGTCGACCCGCTCGAGTAGGTCCAGTAGGCCATGCCCTTGAGGCCCTGGGGGGCGTTCGGGCGCCAGTAGTCCATCGTGCCGGTGAACGAGAAGCCCGCGCTGCCCGGACCGACGACGCCGGTGCCGTAGTTGACGGGGACGGCGACTCCCCCAACCTGCCCGTCCACCCACGACGCGTCGATGTTGATGGACGCGCCGCCCCAGGTCTGGGTGGCGCCGCCGCTGTACTGGTGGAGCCGGTGATGGTTCGTCCAGTAGGCGTCGGAGAATCCGGGGTAGGACGCCGAGTCCGACGTGTTCTGGAGTCCGTTCCAGTGCGCGAACCACACGTTGGCCGGCGGGACGAACCCGGTCGAGCCCATGTACCTGGTCAGGTCGGTCATCAGCGAGTCGCTACTGCCGTAGGCGCCCGAGGAGTAGCCGCGCGCGCTCAGCTCGCTGCTCCAGGCGGACATGAACTTCATGACCGCTGCGGAACAGCCGGAGGCCGACGTGTTGTACGCCTCCATGTCGTAGTAGATGGGCGTCCCCGCGCCCATCCCGAAGGTCTGCGCGCGGGTGATCGCGTCGTCGGCGTTGGCCTTGCCCTCGGCGGCTGCCTGGCTGGCGTTGATCGTGGCCAGACCACCTTGGTAGACGCAGGGCGCCTGCGGGCCGACGTAGATGGGCTGCAGTCCCCAACCCATCGAGGTCACCTGGTTGACCCAGGAGGAGGACAGGTTGCCGTCGCCGCAGGCGCGCATCGAGCCACCGATGTAGACCCCCACACTGCGGTACGGCGAGGACAGCCAGGAGCGCATGGTCGCGGCCGTCGGCGCTGCGCACGTGTCGAAGCCCATGCCGGTGAAGGTCGAGCCGCCGGTGGGAGTGGCGGACACCAGCGCGGCGTTGGAGGCGTCGATGGTCGTTGCCGACGGGGACGGCAGGGCGGCCGGCGCTGGCGCCGAGGTGGTGGGCGCCGGGGTTGCTGGTGCCGGCGTGGTGGGCGCCGGGGTTGCTGGTGCCGGCGTGGTGGGTGCGGGGGTCGAGCCGGCGGCCGTCGCCGTCGAGAGCGCCGAATCGACCGTACGGGAGTCCGACGCCCAGGAGGTCTCCACCTGCACTCCCTGGTGCGAGAACTGCACCGTGCCGGCGTGCGCGGTGGGGTCGGAGCCCACCTTCGCCGTGAGGGCACCGACCTTCGCCGGGAGGGAGGCCGGAGCATCGGCGCCGGGCGTCCCGGTGGAATGCAGCCAGATGGTGTTCGCGTGGCCGACGGCATGGGCCGGACAGTCCTGCTGCGACCCGGGCTCGCCGACGTAGACGGCGTTCTGGTCGAGCCGGACGCACGCGTGCGGGTTCGCCCGAAGGTCGACGACCGGCCATGCGGCCGGGACCTGGAGGGCGACTCCCCCGTAGCTGACCTTGTGTGTCGGCCCCGTCGACGCCATCGGCGCGGCGGTCGCCGAGGCCGTCTCGGCGGCAAGCACGGCGTTCGGTTGCGCCAGCGCCACGAGGGCAGCGACAGACAGCGCAGTACGGACGAGACCAATCGACATCGGCATACGGAAACCTCTAACAGCTTTCGTTCGGCTACGGATGCACCCAAACCGCCACTAGACTGCCATGCCTCACACGCCTCATGGGCCACAAGCGCCCATCTAGTCGCGAGAATGTCCGTTCTCCCGAGGCGACGGGAGGCCCCATCGGCGGGGTTCGGATGCGCCTCAGAGCAGCGTGGCCCGAAACTCGCTGACGCTCCGCCCTGCGGCCAGCCCCTTGGCCTCGAAACCGTCGTCGGGCCGCCAGAGCGGGCGATCTCCCTCGGTGACGGTGAACCGCTCCTGCGTGGCGAACGCCGACCGGACGTGCGCGGCATACCCGTCGTGGTCGGTGGCGACGAGCAGCGAGCCGCCGGGCTTCAGCCGGTCGGCGACCAGGTCGAGCGTGGCCGCCGCCACGAAGCGTCGCTTGGCGTGTCGCGCCTTGGGCCACGGGTCGGGGAAGAAGAGGTGCACCGCCGCGAGCGACGCAGCCGGGACGCGGTCCTGGAGCAGCAGGAGGGCATCCCCGCGATGCATCCACAGGTTGGCCAGGCCACGACGGTCCGCCTCGGCGAGCATCCGTGCCAGGGCCGGGGGGAACACGTCCACTGCGACCACGTCATGGTCGGGGTGGGCCTGGGCGTACGCGATCGCGGCCGCACCATGACCGCATCCGACCTCGACCACCACGGGGGCCTCGCGCCCGAACGCCGCGACGGGGTCCAGGGATCCCTCGGGGAGCTGGTGCCGCGCGCCGAGCACGGTGAGCCGCTCCACGGTGAGCGGGGAGAGGCGACCTCGCCGGGCGTTGTAGCTGCGTACGTGATCCGCCATGGTAGATAACTTCTCCTTATGTGATCCATAATGGTTCGTATGCGCATCTCCCGCTTCCCCAACATCGTCGACGATGTCACCGTCCGTCTCATTGCCGGCGTGGTGTTGGTGCTCGCCGTGGCGGCCCTCGCCTTCCACCAGTGGTGGCTGTATGCCGTGCTCGCTGTCGACTTCGTACTGCGTGCCGGCTGGGGGCCGTCGACCAGTCCGGTGGCGCGGTTCGTGCAGCGCTTCGTGCGGCCACGAGTGTCCCAGCCGCCGCGGTACACGGCTGGGCCGCCCAAGCGGTTCGCGGCAGCGATCGGCGCCGTCCTGACCACGGCGGCCGCCGTCCTCTGGCTGGCCGGAAGCACTGTCCCCGTGATCGCCATCGGGCTCGTGATGGTGGTGTTCCCCGCGCTGGAGTCGATCGGGGGCATCTGCGTGGGGTGCATCGTGTTCGGGTGGCTCATGCGACTGGGCGTCATCCCCGAGTCGGTCTGCGTGGAGTGCGCGGACATCAGCCGTCGGGTTGCCGCGGGGACCCGCGCCTAGCGGGTCAGGAGCAGCGGGTCAGCGCCAGCGCTTCAGCCAACGCAGAGGGCTCACCGTCGCCAGACGAGCACGGCCGCGCGGTCATCGGTCTCGCCGGCGCGGGCAGCGGTGCACATCTTGGCCGCCATCCCCTCGAACCCGTCGGCGATCATCCGCTCGGCGGTCCCCAGCATGCGGTCGATCCCGTCGAGCAGGTCACGGTTGCGGGTCTCGATCACGCCGTCGGTGTAGAGCAGTAGGGCGTCCCCGCGACCGAGTACCCCGCGGGTCCGGGGGAAGTCGAGCCCCTCGGTGACCCCCAGCACCGGTCCCTCGTCACCCTCGAGGATCTCCCAGCGCCCGGACCCCGCCGAGAACCGCACCGGCGGCGGGTGACCGGCCGAGCCGAGGCTGAACTCGCCGGTGTCCAGGTCGATGACGGCATGCGCAGCGGTGGCGAAACCCTCGTCCCAGTTCTGCCGCAGCAGGTAGGAGTTGGCCGCGGGGAGGAACCGGTCCACCGACATGGACCCGAGCAGGCCGCCGAACGCCCCGGACAGCAGCAGTGAACGGGTCCCTGCGGCGATGCCCTTGCCCGACACGTCGACCAGCGCCAGCTCCAACGTGGTGCCGGTCTTGCTGGTGACCACGAAGTCTCCGGAGAAGGAGTCTCCATACGCCGACAGCACGGACAGCTCGGCCCCCCAGTCCGGCGGCAGGTCCGGCAGCTCGCCCTGGGTGCGCAGCCGGTCGCGCAGGTCGACCAACATGGTCTCCCCGAGGTTGCCCTGGACGCCGAGCCGCGCGCGCGAGGTCGCCACCCAGAACATGATGATCATGACGGTCGCCAAGACGCCGTAGGCGACATAGAGCGAGGCCATCGGCACCCGCTCCACGATGATCGCGGCTCCCGCGAACAAGATGAACGTGTCGACCAGGGCCAGCAGGCGAGGCGACAGGAACAGCCCGGCGACCACCGCGACCGGGACGAAGGCGGAGAACGGCACGACCGACACCCAGGTCGAAATCGCCCACCACAGGACGGCGGTGACCGCGACCACGGAGATCGCGGTCTCCCAGTCGTGCCAGCGCATCCAGCGCGACCGGTTGCGTTGGACCCGGCTCATCAGTGAGCGGCGGGCCAGCACCGTGCGGTCGACGTCCACGTCCGAGAAGTCCTTTGACTGGGCGAGAGCACAGGGGCTCCTGCGGGTGTGCGGGTGGGCTCTCCCCATCGACCCGGCATCAGCCTAACGGGCAGCGACGGGCCGAGCCTGCAGATCACAGGATCACCGGAGCGCCGCTCACTCCATAGCCGGCAGGCGGCCGTCCTGCTCGTAGGCCGCGACCATGTCGATCCGACGCTGGTGCCTCGGGGCCTGCGAGAACGGCGTGGCCAGGAAAGCCACGACCATGCCCTTGGCCTCCTCGACAGCGGTCATCCGCGCCCCGATCGCGATGACCTGGGCGTTGTTGTGCTCACGGGCCAGAGTCGCGAGCTCCTCGTTGTAGCACAGGGCCGCGCGGATCCCGGTGACCTTGTTCGCCGCCATCTGCTCGCCGTTTCCGGAGCCCCCGAGCACCACGCCGAGAGACTGCGGGTCTGCGGCGACAGCCTCAGCGGCCCGCAACACGAAGACCGGGTAGTCGTCCTCGGCGTCGTAGGCGTGCGGGCCGTGGTTGGTCACCTCGTGGCCTTCTGCCTCCAGGAACGAGACCAGCTCGCCCAACAGGTCGTATGCCGCGTGGTCGCCGCCGAGGTGGACGCGCATCGGGGTGCTCCTTGGGGTCAGTCGAAGTCGGTCAGTCTCGAAGTCGGTCAGTCAAAGATAGGACCGACGGTCCGGCTGCGCTTGAGCTCGAAGAAGCCGGGCGTGGCGGATACCAGCAGGCAGCCATCCCACAGCTTCCCGGCGGCCTCGCCCTTGGGGGCGGGGCTGACGACGGGTCCGAAGAAGGCCTGGCCGTTGACCGAGATGACCGGCGTGCCGACATCGTCCCCGACCAGGTCGATCCCCCGCTGGTGGCTGGCCCGCAGCAGCTCGTCGTGCTCGTCACTGTCGGCGAACCGGGCCAGCGAGGTGTCGAGCCCGACCTCCTCGAGCGCGGGAACCAGGACAGCCGTGTAGTCACGCTCGCCCTCGAGGTGGATCCGGGTGCCCATCGCGTCGTAGAGCGGACGAACCACCTTGTCGCCGTAGACCTCGCGCGCAGCGATGATCACGCGCACCGGACCCCACGCGCGCTCCATCATCTCGCGGTACGACTCGGGCAGGTCACGCCCCTCGTTGAGCACGGCCAGGCTCATCACGGACCAGGTCACCTCGACCGGTCGGACCCGTTCGACCTCCAGCATCCATCGGGAGCTCATCCACGCCCACGGGCATACCGGGTCGAACCAGAACTCTGCAGACGTACGGGACACAGCACTCTTGTCGGAAGTCACCACCCAATCCTGCCATCTCGGGCGTGCGAGACCTAAGCGGTGCCTGCCGCGGGGACCGCCCATGCGAGGATGGCGACGACCCATTTCGCCCCCTTCAGGAGTACGACTTGCCCGGCAAGAACCTGACCCGTGACGAGGCCGTCGCGCGCGCAGCCGTCGTCTCGGTCGACCACTACGACGTCGAGCTGGACCTCACCACGTCGGACTCCACCTTCGCGAGCACTACGACGGTGGCCTTCTCCAGCAGCCAGCCCGGAGCGTCCACCTTCATCGACCTCATCGCCCCGTCGGTGCAGGCCATCACGCTCAACGGCGAGCCGCTCGACCCGGCCGACCATTTCGACGGCACGCGCATCACCATCCCGGCCACGGCCGAGCAGAACACGCTCACGGTCGAGGCGACGGCGGCATACATGAACAGCGGTGAGGGCCTGCACCGCTTCGTGGACCCGGTCGACGACGAGGTGTACCTCTACTCCCAGTTCGAGGTCGCGGACACGCGACGGATGTTCGCCGTCTTCGAGCAGCCCGATCTCAAGGCGACGTACTCATTCACCATCACGGCGCCAGCGCACTGGCAGGTCGTCTCGAACTCCCCCACCCCGGAGCCCACCCCGGTCCGCGACGGCGTCGCGACCTGGTCGTTCGCGCCCACCGCGCGGATGTCCTGTTACATCACGGCCCTGGTGGCCGGACCGTATGCCGTGGTGCGTGACGAGGTCTCGACGCGGCAAGGAACGGTGCCGCTGGGCATCTTCTGCCGTCAGTCTTTGCTGGAACACCTCGACGCGGACAACATCTTCGACTGCACCAAGCGCGGTTTCGCCTTCTTCGAGAACGAGTTCGACTGCGCCTACCCGTTCGAGAAGTACGACCAGCTCTTCACGCCCGAGTACAACATGGGTGCGATGGAGAACGCGGGTGCCGTGACCTTCAACGAGGTCTACGTGTTCCGCGCCAAGGTGACCGAGGCCCTGGTCGAGCGACGTGCGGTGACCATCCTGCACGAGCTCGCGCACATGTGGTTCGGCAACCTCGTCACCATGAAGTGGTGGAACGACCTGTGGCTGAACGAGTCGTTCGCGGAGTGGGCGTCGACGACCTGCCAGGCCGAGGCCACCCAGTGGCGCACCGCCTGGACGACCTTCAGCGCGGCCGAGAAGTCCTGGGCCTACCGCCAGGACCAGCTGTCCTCGACCCACCCGATCGTCGCGCCGATCCGTGACCTCGAGGACGTCGAGGTCAACTTCGACGGCATCACCTACGCCAAGGGCGCCTCGGTGCTCAAGCAGCTGGTGGCCTACGTCGGTCGGGAGCCCTTCGTCGCGGGACTGCGCGCCTACTTCGCCAAGCACGCCTGGGGCAACACCACGCTGGAGGACCTGCTCAGCGAGCTCGAGGGCAACTCGGGCCGCGACCTGGGCACCTGGTCCAAGGTGTGGCTCGAGACTGCCGGGGTGAACACCCTGCGTCCGGTGGTCGAGACCGACGACCAGGGGCTGGTCAGCGCCGCGGCCATCGAGCAGAGCTACGCCGAGGGGTTCGAGACGCTGCGTCCGCACCGCTTGGCGGTCGGCCTCTACGAGGTGCGCGACGGACAGCTCGTGCGCACCGACCGCTTCGAGCTCGATGTCGACGGCGAGTCCACCCCGCTGCCGCAGCTCGTCGGGAGACCCGCCCCTGACCTGCTCCTGGTCAACGAGGACGACCTCGCATACGCCAAGATCCGGCTCGACGAGCGCTCCCTGGCCACGGCGCTGGCCTACCCGCTCGGCTTCCAGGACAGCCTGCCGAGGGCGCTGGTCCTCGGCGCCGCCTGGGACATGACCCGGGACGCCGAGATCCCCGGCCGCGACTTCGTTCGGCTGGCGCTGGCCTCGCTGCCCGGTGAGAAGGACTCCACCCTGCTCAAGACCGTGCTCGGCCAGCTGCAGTCGACGGTTCGCCTGTACGTGTCCCCCGAGCATCGCGACGAGACCCTCGCCGAGACGACCTCGGCCCTGCGTGCCCTCGCCGAGTCCGCCGAGCCGGCCAGCGACGCCCAGCTCCAGCTCGTCGGTGCGTATGCCGCGCTGCAACACGGTGGTGACGACGCGGCATACCTGCGGGGGCTCCTGGAAGGCACGCAGACGCTGCCCGGGCTGGCCATCGACACTGACCTGCGGTGGACACTGCTCACCTCGCTGGCTGCGTGCGGCGAGGCCACCGAGGAGGAGATCGTCGCCGAGCAGGCCCGCGACAACACCGCCACCGGCCGCGAGCGAGCCGCCCGGGCCCTGGCCGCTCGGCCCACCCCGGAGGCCAAGGCCCGCGCCTGGTCCGAGGGCGTGGAGGGCGACACGCTGACCAACACCGTCGTCGAGGCCGTGGGACTCGGCTTCGCGCAGGCCATGGACCCCGAGGTGCTGCGGCCGTACATCGTCACGTACCACGACGCCCTCCTCGAGGTCTGGCAGTCGCGCACCCACGCCATCGCGGAGGCGATCCTGGTGTCGTACTACCCGACGCTGCTGGCCGACCGTGAGCTGCTGGACGCCTCGCAACGGTGGCTCGACGACCATTCCGACGCGCCCGCCGGGCTGGTCCGCCTCGTCGCAGAGAACCGCGACGGCATGGCGCGGGCCTTGCGCGCCCAGGCCAGGGATGCCGATGCGTGAGGCCTACCCGACCCTGGACCACCAGACGCTCGTCCAGGCCTGGAACTGGTTCTCCGGGACGCCGCTCAAGGTCGTCACCACCATCCTCGGAGCACTGCTCCTGCGCTGGGCACTGATCCGGTCCATCGGCCGCGTCGTGGACGTCACGCTGGCCAAGTCGGAGGCCCGCCGCTCGGCCGAACCGAGCCGCGCTCGCCGGGTGCTGGCCCAGGCGACCGGCGCCGCGCACGAGCGCCACCGCCAACGCACCCTGACGATGGGCTCGCTGCTGCGCAGCGTCGTCACCCTGGTGGTCCTGCTGATCACGGTGCTGACGGTGATGGACATCTTCAACGTCCCGCTCGCGCCGCTGCTGGCCTCCGCCGGGGTCGGCGGGGTCGCCTTGGGCTTCGGGGCCCAGAGCCTGGTCAAGGACTTCCTGTCCGGGATCTTCATGATTCTGGAGGACCAGTACGGCGTGGGTGACGTCATAGACACCGGCACCGTGGTCGGCACCGTCGAGGAGGTCACGCTGCGCGTCACCCGGCTGCGCGACGGGTCGGGGGTGATCTGGTACATCCGCAACGGCGAGATCATCCGGATCGGCAACAAGAGCCAGGGCTCCTCCACGGCCACCGTGGACATCCCGGTCTCGTACTCCGAGAACCTCGACAAGGTCATCCCGCTGATCCGCGAGGTGGTGCATCAGCTGGACGCGTCGCCGCAGTGGCATGACGTCCTGCTCGAGGAGCCCCAGGTTGTCGGGGTCGAGTCGATCACCGGCTCCGCGGTCACCATTCGCGTCATCGTCAAGACCGTCGCCGAGCAGCAGTACGGGATCTCGCGCGAGATCCGCGAACGAGTCAAGGCTGCCTTCGACGAGAACGGCATCCAGGCGCCCGCGGTGTCTCCGTTCGGTCCGGTGACCCGATGAGCGCCGGCCCGGGGGCGGACGGCCGGTTCGGCACCTTCTACGACCAGGTCGGTGGCCACGAGACGTTCCGCAGGCTGGTGGCCGAGTTCTATCGCGGTGTGGCCGGCGACCCGCCCCTGCGGGCCTTGTATCCCGAGCAGGATCTGGGGCCGGCCGAGGACCGGTTGCTGATGTTCCTCGAGCAGTACTGGGGAGGGCCGACGACCTACTCCGAGCAGCGGGGTCATCCTCGGCTGCGGATGCGCCACCATCCGTTCAAGGTCACGCCGGCCCAGCGCGACCGCTGGCTGCTGCACATGATGGCGGCCGTCGACACCCTCGACCTGCCGCCCGCCAACGACCTGCTGTTGCGGGACTACCTCGAGCGCGCCGCCCATTCGATGGTGAACTCGCTCGAGGAGTGAGGCTGCGCGGGATGACCGGGCTCACAGTGTGAGCACCCGCAGGACCCGGTTTCGCATCGTCGGCGCAATCGTGGAGCATTGATGCCCGTGACCACCTCCCTCACATCGCACCCGATCCATGCAGCCGACTCCCGCGACGCCTCCTGGTGGCGCCACGCGGTGATCTACCAGATCTACCCGAGGTCGTGGGCCGACGCCGATGGCGACGGCATCGGCGACCTGCCCGGCGTGACCGCCCGTCTGGACTACCTCAAGGCGCTGGGTGTCGACGCGGTGTGGTTCAGCCCCTTCTACAAGTCGCCGCAGGCGGACGCCGGCTACGACGTCGCCGACTACCGCGACATCGACCCCCTCTTCGGCACGCTCCAGGACGCCGACGCCATGGTCGCCAAGGCTCACGAGCTCGGGCTCAAGGTCATCGTCGACCTCGTCCCGAACCACAGCTCGGACGAGCACGAGTGGTTCGCGGCGGCACTGTCCGCCGGGCCGGGCAGCCCGGAGCGGGATCGCTACATCTTCCGCGACGGCGCCGGCCCTGAGGGCAACGAGCCTCCGAACGACTGGCACTCGGTGTTCGGCGGAGACGGCTGGACGCGCGTCACCGAGGCCGACGGCACCCCCGGCCAGTGGTACCTGCACCTGTTCGACGTCAAGCAGCCTGACTTCAACTGGGACAACCCCCAGGTGCGCGCCGAGTTCGAGGCGATCCTGAAGTTCTGGCTGGACCGGGGCATCGACGGCTTCCGGGTCGACGTCGCGCACGGCCTGGTCAAGGAGCCCGGCCTGCCCAGCTACGACGCCGAGCTGCACATCCTCGATGGTGAGGTGAAGCCGGGCTCCCCGAAGCCCCCGATGTGGGACCAGGATGCCGTCCACGAGGTCTACCGCGCCTGGCGCAAGATCCTCGACAGCTACGGCCAGCCCGAGCGCATCCTCGTGGCCGAGGCCTGGGTGCGCCCGCAGGAGCGCGCCGTGCGGTACGTGCGTCCCGACGAGATGCACCAGGCCTTCAACTTCGACTTCCTCCAGACGCAGTGGCGGGCCAAGGACCTCCGCGAGGTCATCGAGGCTTCGCTCGCGGCGGCCGACAGCGTGGGCGCCCCCAGCACCTGGGTGCTGTCCAACCACGACGTCGTCCGGCACGCCTCGCGGCTGGGTCTGCCGGTCGGCAAGCGTCGTCCGAACGGCATCAGCGCGCAGGACCCCCAGCCTGACCGCGAGCTGGGCCTGCGGCGGGCCCGGGCGGCGACGGCCCTGATGCTCGCCCTCCCGGGAGGCGCCTACGTCTACCAGGGCGAGGAGCTCGGGTTGCCCGACTCGACCGACATGCCAGCCGAGTTCCGCCAGGACCCGACGTTCGTGCGCAGTGCCGGCAAGGAGATCGGCCGGGACGGGTGCCGGGTGCCGATCCCGTGGACCAAGGACGCCCCCTCGTTCGGCTTCGGCCCCACCGACGCGACGTGGCTGCCGCAGCCCGCGATCTACGGTGACTATGCCGTGGACCAGCAGGACGGCGTCGAGGGCTCCACGCTCGAGCTCTACCGGCGACTGCTGCAGCTGCGCCGCGAACGTCTGCTCGGAGTGGGGGCCCTGGAGCTCGCCGAGGGCTTCGGCGCGGACGTCGTGGCCCTGGTGAACACCGCTCCCGCCGACCAGTCGGCCACGTTGGTCGTCACCAACCTCGGCAGTGACCCGGTGACCCTGCCCGCTGGGGCGTCCGTGCTGGTCGCCTCCGGGCCGCTCACCGCGGATGGCGACGTGCCGACGGACAGCACGGTCTGGGCCTCGCTCTGACCGTGGCGGCGGCTCCCACGGCAGACTGACCCTGTGGGAGCCGCCGACTTCGCCTATCTCGACGCGCGCAGACCCATTGGTCTGGCCCACCGGGGTGGCGCCAAGCTCGCCGCCAACGTGGGAATCGAGAACTCGCTCGCGGCGTTCCGGCGCGCGGTGGAGCTGGGGTACCGCTACCTCGAGACCGACGTCCACGCCACGTCCGACGGCGTCGTCCTGGCCATCCACGACTCCTCGCTCGAGCGGGTCAGCACCGGCGAGGGCCGAGTCGAGGACCTCTCGTATGCCGCGGTGCGCCAGGCGCGCATCAACGGCACCGAGGAGATCCCCCGGCTCTCGGACCTGCTCGAGGAGTTCCCCGAGGCGCGCTTCAACATCGACGTCAAGGCCGCCTCGGCGCTCGAGCCGCTGGCGGCCGTGATCCGCAGCCACGCGGCGCTGCGGAGGGTCTGCGTCGGCTCGTTCTCCGACCGCCGGCTGCGTACCATGCGCCGGCTGCTCGGACCCGAGCTCGCCACCGCGGCCGGCCTCTCCGAGGTCGCCGCCCTCAAGTTCGCGCCGCGGCTGGTGGCGTCCTGGCTGCGCTCCCCCGCCCCGGTGCTTCAGGTTCCGACGGGGCACGTCATGGGCGGCCGCCGTCTGGACCTGGTGACGCCCGGCTTGGTCCAACGCGCGCACCTGTCGGACAAGCATCTGCATGTCTGGACGATCGACGACGCTCAGGAGATGCATCGGCTCTTCGACCTCGGTGTGGACGGGATCGTCTCCGACCGGATCGACACGCTGGCCCGGGTGCTGGCCGAGCGCGGCGTACCGTTGCACCGATGACCGCCCCCACCCCGGACCGGACCGCCGGCACGAGCTCGGCGGTCGCCGCATCGGGAGGGGCCTTCCACCCGGCATACGCGCTGGTGTCGGTCGCTCTGGTGGCGCTCATCACCGTCATCGCCTTCGAGGGCATGGCGGTCTCCACGGCGATGCCCGCGGCGGCCCGCGACCTCGCGGCGGTCCGCTCCTACGGGCTCACCTTCTCGGTGATGCTCACCACCCAGCTGCTGGGAATCGTCGTGGCCGGAGTGTGGTGCGACCGCTCGGGCCCGCTCCCGTCGTTGTATGCCGGCCAGGTCCTGTTCGCGATCGGCTGCGGGATCTGTGGGAGCGCCACCTCGTTCGGGACGTTCCTCAGCGGTCGGGCGGTGGCGGGGCTCGGCGGGGGTCTGATCGTCGTCGCGGCCTACGTCCTCATCGGTCGCGCGTACCCGGCATCGTTGCGCCCCAAGGTGTTCAGCGTCATCTCGGCGGCCTGGGTACTGCCCTCTCTGTTGGGTCCACCGGTGGCCGCCTGGGTCACCTCGACCTGGTCGTGGCGCTGGGTGTTCTGGATGGTCGTCGTGCCGGTGGCAGTGGCCCTGGTCCTGGTGGCGGCCCGCAGGCACCAGATTGCCGGGCTGAACGAACAGGTCGCGCAGTCCCAGCAGGTGGAGCAGGCTGACGAGTCGGGCGGTGGCGTGGCCCCGCGCGCCCACGTGCGCGCCGCCTGGCTCGGCCTGCTCATCGCGGCATCGGCGGGCGCCCTCCAGTGGGGCACCCAGGACTTGCAGTCGGGCTGGTCGGCCCGCCTCCTCGCGGCCTGTCTGGGACTGCTCGGAGTGGGGCTGACGGCGCCCGCCCTGCTCCCCCGAGGCACCTGGCTGATGCGTCGCGGCCTGCCCTCGGTGATGATCGCGCGGTTCCTGTTCACGTCGTCGTTCTTCGGCACCATCACCTATGTCCCGCTGATGCTCGTCGACGAGCGCGGCCTGTCGCTGGGTGCCGCGGGGGCGATCCTCGCGGTGGGCTCGCTGGGGTGGTCGACGGGGTCCTGGATCCAGGGCCGGGACCGCTGGGCGGGACGGCGGGGACAGCTCGTGTCGGTCGGCGGGGCATTGCTCAGCGGCGGCCTGCTGACCCTGGTGGCCATCGCGTTCTTCGCGTGGAACCCGTACCTGGCCGCACTCGCCCTAGCCGCCTGCGGGACCGGCATGGGGCTCGGGACGGCCAGCCTGTCGGTGCTGTCGCTGTTGTTGACCCCGGCCTCCGAGCACGGTTCGACATCGTCCTCCCTCCAGCTCGCCGACGTCCTCGGGTCGGTGCTCGGGATCGCGGCTGCGGGCGCGGTGTTCGCCGCGCTGCACACCAGCACTGGCCATGACATCCCCGTCTACGTGCGGATGTGGCTGGGTCTGTCAGCCGTCGCCGCGCTCGCCGTCATCGCCGGGGCCCGGATCGGGGACTCGGCCTCCTGAGCTGGCGGGACTGCTAGCTCGGCTGCTCGCTCAGCTGCTCGCTCGGCTGCGGGTCAGGACGCACTGGCGCCGCGCACGAGCACGTGCCCGTGCGGGGCCGACAGCCGCGTCCACCGGCCGTGCGCCCAAACGGTCGCCTGAGTGCCCGGCTCGGTGAACCCCAGCACGTACGCCGCGAAGGCACCCCCAGACGGTACCGGCGGCGTGGTCGGCGTCAGACGCCCCCAGACCTGCCTGCGCAGGGCACTGACCGCGTGGCCCCCGGCGTCCGCCGGGACGCCGCGGGCGATCTCCTCGATCCCGTGGCGAGCGTGCTCCTCGAGAAGCTCACACGCCAGCGCCCCGACGCGTTCCCATCCCG
>DASYGI010000446.1:0-3359 GCA_035999925.1 Pedococcus sp. | reverse complement strand
CATCGAGTCGCTGCCGTTCCTGGAGGCGGCCCGGCAGGTCCGCCACGAGATCGGTCGAGACAACGTCTTCTTCCTGCACGTCTCGCTGGTGCCGTACCTGGCGCCCAGCGGCGAGCTCAAGACCAAGCCGACCCAGCACTCCGTCGCGGCGCTGCGCCAGGTCGGTATCCAGCCCGACGGGTTGGTCCTGCGCGCTGACCGCGAGATCCCGGTGAGCATCAAGCGCAAGATCTCGCTCATGTGCGATGTCGACACCGAGGCGTGCGCGGCGGCCGTCGATGCGCCGAGCATCTACGACATCCCCAAGGTGCTGCACAAGGAGGGGCTGGATGCCTATGTCATCCGCCGGCTCGGCCTGAACTTCCGCGACGTCGACTGGCATGACTGGGACGAGCTGCTGCGCCGGGTGCACAGCCCGGAGCACACCGTCGAGATCGCCCTGGTCGGCAAGTACATCGACCTGCCCGACGCCTACCTCTCGGTCACCGAGGCGTTGCGAGCCGGTGGTTTCCACCACGACGCCAAGGTCTCGATCCGCTGGGTCGCCAGCGACGAGTGCCAGACCGAGTCCGGAGCGCAGAAGGCGCTGGGTGGGGTCGACGCGGTGCTCGTCCCGGGTGGGTTCGGGGTGCGGGGGATCGAGGGCAAGCTCGGCGCGCTGAAGTGGGCCCGCGAGAAGGGCGTACCGACCTTGGGCATCTGCCTGGGTCTGCAGTGCATGGTCATCGAGTACGCCCGCAACGTCGCCGGAATCGCGGGGGCGAGCTCGACCGAGTTCGACCCGCAGACGCCCGCTCCGGTCATCGCCACGATGGAGGAGCAGAAGGCCTTCGTCGAGGGCGCAGGGGACCTCGGCGGCACGATGCGGCTGGGGTCGTACCCGGCCAAGCTCGCCGAGGGATCGGTCGTGGCCGAGGCGTATGCCGCGGTCTCGGTCGAAGAGCGGCACCGGCACCGTTACGAGGTGAACAACGGCTACCGCGAGGAGCTCGAGCGAGCCGGTCTGGTGTTCTCGGGCCTTTCTCCGGACAAGAACCTCGTCGAGTTCGTCGAGCTGCCCCGCGAGGTACACCCGTACTACGTCTCGACGCAGGCGCACCCGGAGTTCAAGTCACGCCCGCACCGGGCGCACCCCCTGTTCGCGGGGCTGGTCGGGGCCGCGATCAACGCCCAGCGCGCCGCCCGCCTCGTCGAGGTGGAGCGCCCACGGGCCGCCGCCGACGCGAACGCCTGACGGTGTCCGGCGAGCCCGTCGAGGCCCTGACGGCAGGCCCGGGTCGCGAGCTGGCCGACCGGGTGGAAGCCCGTCCGGTGCTGCACTCGGAAGTCGCCCTCAAGGGGATGGTCTGGGACGTGGTGCGGGACCGGGTCGACCTCGGCGACGCCGGCGAGGTGACCCGCGAGTACGTCCGCCATCCGGGGGCCGTGGCGATCGCGGCGCTCGACGACCAGGGCCGGCTCTGCGTGATCCAGCAGTACCGTCATCCCGCGCGCGCCTTCGAGTGGGAGATCCCGGCGGGGTTGCTCGATGTCGACGGCGAGCCGCCACATCGCGCGGCGGCCCGCGAGCTGCACGAGGAGGCCGACCTTGTCGCCTCGACCTGGCATGTGCTGGTCGACTACCTGAGCTCTCCGGGCGGCCTGGACGAGGCGCTTCGGATCTACCTGGCCCGCGATCTCGCCGAGGTTCCGCACGGGCAGCGCCACCGACGCGACGGCGAAGAGCTGGGGATGCCGCTGGCCTGGGTCGCTCTGGAGGAGGTCCGCGACGCCGTGCTCGCCGGCAGGGTGCAGAACTCGACCCTGACCATTGCCGCGCTGGCGGCCCTGGCCGCCCGCGAGCTGGGCTGGTCGACCTTGCGCCCAGCCGAGGCTGCCTGGCCCAGGCACCCGGCATACCGCGCGGGGACCTAGCCGCCAGAGCAGGCTGATCGGCACGGATGGTCGTAGGCTCCCTCCATGGATCTCGCGAACTGTCCCCTCGACATCGCCGCTCGGGCTGCATGAGCGCGCTGGCGGTGCCAGAGCCGTGTCCCTGCGGGCGCGGCGATACGTATCCCGGGTGCTGCGGGGCGCTGCACGATGGTCAGCGCGACGCCGCGACCGCGGAGGAGCTGATGCGCTCGCGGTATGCGGCCTACGTGGTCGGCGACACCTCGTACCTGCTGCGTACCTGGCACCCGCGCACGAGGCCCGCCGAGCTGGACGCGAGTCGGTCGCCCCGCTGGCTGGACCTGACGGTGCTGGGCACCGCCGACGGCAGGTGGGACGACCGCTTCGGTGAGGTGGAGTTTCGGGCCACCCATAGCGGCGGGGTGCTGCACGAACGCAGCCGGTTCATCCGTCGGGCCGGCCGCTGGGTGTACGTCGACGGAGACCTGCTCGGCTGAGCTTTCGACCAGATCCTCGCGGCGAACCCTCGACGAAACCGATTCGTATGCCGTCGGGCCCGGTCCGTAGGATGGGCGCGCTCGACCAGCCCCCCGATTCAAAGGATCTTCTGTGCTCCGCAGCCATGAGGCCGGCACGCTGCGTGCCGGCTCGCAAGGACATGTCGGTCAGACCGTCGTCTTGACGGGCTGGGTGGCCCGCCGTCGCGACCACGGCGGCGTCGCGTTCCTGGATCTGCGCGACGCCAGTGGGATCGCCCAGGTGGTGGCGCGTGACGAGGTGCTGGAGCAGGGTGGCGCGCACGACCTGCGCAACGAGTACTGCATCCGGGTGGTGGGTGAGGTCACGCAGCGCCCCGAAGGCAACGCCAACCCCGACCTGCCGACGGGCGACATCGAGGTGATCGCCAGCGAGATCGAGGTCCTCAACCCCAGCGCGCCGCTGCCCTTCCAGATCGACGAGCGGGTCAGCGTGGGTGAAGAGGCCAGGCTCAAGTACCGGTACCTCGACCTGCGCCGTCCGGGCGCCTCCTCGGCGGGCACGGCCCTGCGCCTTCGTTCGCGGGTCAACGCCGCCGCCCGTTCTGTGCTGGGCGCCCGCGACTTCGTCGAGATCGAGACTCCGACCCTGACCCGGTCCACCCCGGAAGGCGCTCGTGACTTCCTCGTCCCGGCCCGCCTGGCGCCCGGGTCCTGGTACGCCCTCCCGCAGAGCCCGCAGCTGTTCAAGCAGCTCCTGATGGTCGCCGGGATGGAGCGGTACTACCAGATCGCGCGCTGCTACCGCGACGAGGACTTCCGCGCGGACCGCCAGCCGGAGTTCACCCAGCTCGACATCGAGATGTCCTTCGTCGAGCAGGACGACGTCATCGAGCTCGGCGAGGCCCTGATCCGTGAGATCTGGGCGCTCATCGGGGTCGAGCTGCCGTCGCCGTTCCCGCGGATGACCTACGCGGAGGCGATGGCCCG
>DASYGI010000445.1:0-5746 GCA_035999925.1 Pedococcus sp. | reverse complement strand
AGCCCGCGTCGCGGAGGCCAGCCACGCCGCCGTCCCCGAGGCGCCTGACGCGGCCGACACCTGAGCTCGGTCGGCCGCCCGCACCAGGTCCAGCCGCAGCGCCTGCAGCCGGGCGATGGCACGGTCAGCCTCCCCGATCAGCCTCGTGGGATCGGCGACCCCCGACCCGACCGCGACCTCGTCCAAAGCGCGATGCACCGTGTCCAGCGCCTCGCCCGCCGCAAGCGTCGCGACCGGTCGCAACTGAGTCAGAACTCCCCCCATGGCACCCATAGTATCGAACATATGTTCGAACCGCAACAGAGGTACGCGAACGTAGGTCACCGCCAACAAGGACCCTCGATGCTGCGCGAACGGATCCAACTCCGGCGTTCCCGCAGGTCAGGGCTTCGACGGGCTACAGTCGTGGCACCGGGTCATTCCCCGAACCCGCAACCACAGGAGCGAGAATGTACATCGGACTGGGCATCTTCCTCATCGTCGTGGGGGCGATCCTGACCTTCGCCCTCCATGCCTCTGTTGGCGCAGTGGACCTCAACGCCATTGGCTGGATCTGCATGGCCGCCGGCGTGCTGGCCATCGTGTTGTCCCTCATCGTCACCCGACGGGCTGTCGGCGGCGGCTACTCGTCGCGCCGGGTCAGCCACACCGACCCCGCCACCGGAACGCGCGTGGACGAGGTCGACGTCGACCGTCGCGAGATCTGACCACGAGCGCACTCACCACAAGCGAAAGGTCGCTGCCCCAGCGGGGCAGTGACCTTTCGCTTGTCAGAGGATCAGCGCCTGCTCAGAAGGCGGACTCGGCCACGTCCATCAGGGAGTTGTCAGTCGCCTCGGCGATCTGACGCTCGGCGGCGATCTTGGGCAGCACGTTCCGTGCGAAGAACGACGCCGCGGCGACCTTGCCCTCGTAGAAGTCCTTGTCCTTCGCCGAGAGATCGCCGCCTGCCAGGGCCGCCTGGGCCACCTCGGCCTGACGCAGGAGCAGCCAGCCGATGACGAGGTCGCCCGCCGAGAGCAGCAGTCGCGACGTGTTCTGGCCGACCTTGTACAGGTTGGCCAGGTCGCTGCCCTCCTGCCGCGGGTCGGACTTCATCAGCTCGCCGACCATGTAGCCGAGGATCCCCTGCACGTCCTCGAGTCCCTTGCCGAGCAGCTCCCGCTCGGTGCGCAGGAACGTACTTCCGTCGTCGGCCTTGGCGAACTCCTGGATCTGCATGGCGATGTGCGACAGGGCCTGCGCCTTGTCGCGGATGATCTTGCGGAAGAAGAAGTCCAGGCCCTGGATGGCGGTGGTGCCCTCGTAGAGCGTGTCGATCTTCGCGTCGCGGATGTACTGCTCGATCGGGTAGTCCTGCAGGAAGCCGGACCCGCCCAGCGTCTGCAGGGACTCCGTGCCGAGCAGAACCCACGCGCGTTCGGATCCCACGCCCTTGACGATGGGCAGCAGCAGGTCGTTGACCCGGTTGGCCATCTCCGCAGGGCTGTCCTTGACGAGCTCCTCCGAGCCGCTCTCCAGGAAGGCCTGGTCGACGATGTCCTGCTGCGTCGCGGTGAAGACGACCAGCGCACGCAAGCCCTCGGCATACGCCTTCTGGGTCATCAGCGAGCGGCGCACGTCCGGGTGGTGGGTGATGGTGACGCGCGGGGCTTCCTTGTCGGTCATCCGGGTCAGGTCCGCACCCTGGACCCGTTCCTTCGCGTAGTCGCGAGCATTCAGGTATGCCGTGGACAAGGTCGAGATCGCCTTGGTCCCGACCAGCATGCGGGCGTGCTCGATGACGCGGAACATCTGCGCGATGCCGTCGTGGGTGTCGCCGAGCAGGGTGCCGACCGCCGGCTCCTTGTCGCCGAACGTGATCTCGCACGTGGTGGAGACCTTCAGGCCCATCTTGTGCTCGAGGTTGGTGACGTAGGCGCCGTTGCGCTCGCCGAGCACACCGGTCTCGAGGTCGACGTGGTACTTGGGCACGATGAACAGCGACAGTCCCTTGGTGCCGGCGCCGGCACCCTGCGGGCGGGCCAGGACGAAGTGCACCACGTTGTCGACCATGTCGGACTCGCCCGAGGTGATGAAGCGCTTGACCCCGGTGATGTTCCAGGTGCCGTCCTCGTTCTCGGTCGCCTTGGTCCGACCGGCGCCCACGTCCGAACCGGCGTCGGGCTCGGTCAGCACCATCGTGCAGTGCCAGCCCTTCTCGATGATCCAGCGCGCGAGCTTCTTCTGCTCGTCGTTGCCGAGGATGTAGAGCAGCTTGCCGAAGGAGTAGCCCGCGGCGAACATCGCGATCGCGGGGTTCGCGCCGAGCACCATCTCGTTCATGGCCCACTTCAGGCTGGGCGGGACCACGGTGCCGTCGAGCTCGCCGGGCACGTCCACGCCCCAGAAGCCGGAGTCCACGTAGGCCTGGTAGCTCTTCTTGAACGCCTCGGGCATCGTCACCGAGAACGTGGCGGGGTCGTAGACCGGCGGGTTGCGGTCGGAGTCGGCGAACGACTCGGCCAGCTCGTTCTCGGCCAGGCGGGACACCTCCTTGAGCATCTCCCGGGCGGTGTCCGGGTCGACGTCGGCGTACGGGCCGTGACCCAGCACCTCCTGGCGGCCGAACACCTCGAAGAGGTTGAACTCCAGGTCTCGCAGGTTGCTCTTGTAGTGGCCCATGACTGGGTACCTCCGCGTCGTGACGTGGTCGCCGACCTGTACTGGCCGGTAACATCCATCGTGCTACTCACCAGTAACGAATGCAACCTTCTGTGGGTTATGCCACCCCCGGAGCATCCGCATGAACCCGGCTCGGCGGGGTAGGGGTGGATCAGGCCCATCCCACCGACCCAGCCGTCCACCCATGTTCAACCTGCCCAGGAGGCACCATGTCCACCGACGCCATCGTCGTGCTGCGCAACGACCACAAGGAAGTTCGCGCGCTGTTCCGCGAGTTCGAGACCAAGTCCACGACCAAGGCGCGCAAGGGCGCCATCGTGCGCAAGGTGATCCAGCTGCTCACCGCGCATACCTACATCGAGAACGAGGTCATGTACCCCGCGGTGCGCGAGCTCCTGCCGGATCTCGAGCAGGACGTCCTGGAGTCGTACGAGGAGCACCACGTCGCCGATGTCCTGGTGGCAGAGCTCTCGGTGATGTCACCCAAGGACGAGCGCTTCGAGGCCAAGACCACAGTGCTGATCGAGAACGTCCGGCATCACATGGACGAAGAGGAGAACGACTGGTTCCCCAAGGTCCGCGACGGCCTAAGCCGGACGCAGCTCCAAGAGCTCGGTGCGGAGCTTCTTGCGGCGAAGAAGAAGGCTCCGCGCAGCCCGGCTCAGCCGAGCGCGCTGAAGAAGGTCGTTGACGCGGTCATCGCCTAACGGGACGGAGCCCACGACAGCCCGGGGCGGGCGTCAGGACGCCGCCTCGGGCTGGATCTCCGTCTTCTGGACGAGCGTCTCGACAACTTCCTCGGCGACGTTCGTCTTCTTCGCGGCTTCGGCGTCGGCCTGCTGCTGAACCTCGACCCGGGCCGCCTGCCATGCCGACCAGTGCCCCGAGACCAAGGCCCACAGGGAGAGCGCGGACACGTAGACGACGGAGTTCAGCCAGCCCCTCCACATGGAGATCGGGATCATCGCGATCCAGAAGACGGCCAGCCAGCCGTTCACGCGCCGCATGAACACCGGATCCCCCTGCACGGACGCCCACAGGGACTTGACTCCGTTCACTGCTCCTCCTTCGAATCTCGGCACAGACGCCCGCACCTTCCCCGTATTCAAGGACCTCAAACCTGTGGAAGTCCTGAGGCGGCGCGGCCAGTGATCGGCTGCCCCCAAAAGGACGCGAATGCGGGCAGGGTCGGGCACACTGGTCAGATGGCCCCGAAGACCCTCCGACGGCACTCGGCCGGCAGATGAGTGGGGTCACCCCGGCTCATCCCCAGGGAAATGTGAGCCGCCGAATCCTTGTCGTCGATGACGATGCCCTGATCCTCGAAGTTGCCCAGATGAGCCTCGAGGTGGTGGGGGGTTGGACTGTCCTCACTGCAGCCGACGGACAAGAGGGCCTCGACCGCGCGCGCGCCGAGCTGCCGGACGCGATCGTCATGGACGTGATGATGCCCGGCATGGATGGTCCAACCGCCGCGGTCGCGCTGAGCGCCGACCCGGTAACCGCTGGCATCCCGATCGTGCTGCTCACGGCCAAGGTCCAAGCGGCTGACCGCGCCACCTTCGCCGAACTGCCGGTCCGGGGTGTGTTGGGCAAGCCCTTCGACCCGATGCTGCTCCCGGCCGAGCTGTCCACCTTGCTGGGGTGGTCGTGATGGCGGCCGGACCAGGCCCCGACGGCACGGCCATCGAGGCCGCCCCGGACGGCGAGGCCGACCAGCGCGCCTTGGCGGCCGAGCGCGCCATGGCGGGCGCGATGGCGGGCTTCCGCGACCGCGCCAGGGCGACGAACCTCGCCCGGGTCGAGGTCATCGCCGACGCCCTCATCGCGATGCGTGAGGGTGCCCTCGACGACGACCTGCGCGTCGGCGCACGCAGCGCCGCGCACTCTCTGGCCGGGTCTGCGGGGACGTTCGGCTTCGCTGAGGCGAGCGAGCTCGGCCGGGCCTTGGAGACACTGCTGGGTGCCGTCGACGATCCCGAGGCCCCCGCGGTCCGGGCTGAGGGTGGCGAGCAGCTGGTCGCTCGGCTTCGGGTGGCGCTGGCCGATCCCGAGAAGGCCGACCGGGGGAAGGCCGATCCCGGTGTGGACGGGCCGGCCACTGAAGCAGGAGAGGGTTCCGCGTGAAATGGGGCCGCGCGCCACGCCCGCCTCGCCGAGCTGGCGGCCGTGCGCTGCGACGCGGCCTGTTGCTGGCCGCCGTGGTCGCGGTAGTGCTGCCGCTGCTGGTGGTGGGGACCGCTCTGACCGGCTTCGCCCAGGTGCAGCGCGCTCACAGCAACGCGGTCCGCCTGTTGACGGCGCAGAGGTACCAGCAGGACGTAGACACCCTTCACGACGCCATCTATGCCGACGTTCTCGCTGCCGTCCTGAATGGTGCGGGTGCCCCCGGAGGGGTCCCGGCTCTGGACCAGTCAGTGGACGCGCACGTCGCTGAGCTCAACGGCGACCTTGATCGCCTCGACGGTTTCGCACTGCCGGCCGCATTGGCTGCGACCGTCGACCGGCTGCGGCCCTCCTTGCAGGCGTATGCCGCGCAGGGTGCGACCCTGGTGGACCTAGCGGCGAGCAACCCCACTGCGGCCCGCGGGCAGCTCCGGGCCTTCGAGAGCTCCTTCCGAGTGCTCGAACGGCCGCAGACGGCGCTCACGAACAGTCTGGCGCGAGAGGCCGCAGCCGAGACCGCCGCGGCAGATGCCCGGCAGACGCAGGCCGTGGCTGGGACTATCACCGCAGCGGCTGCCATGCTCGTGGCGATGCTGCTGCTGGCGTTCTTCCTGTACCGACTGGGGACCCGCAACGAGGCGCTGCTGCTGCGGTTGGAGGCCAACGGGGAGCAGCTGGCACACAGCAACGATGAGCTGCAGGACGCGCAGCAGATGGCGCATATCGGGAGCTGGCAGTGGGACCCGGCCACGGGGGTCACCCAGTGGAGCGCGGAGTTCTATCGCATCCTCGGTCTGACTCCGGACACTCCCGGAGACCACGAGGAGCTGTTTGTCGCGCGGGTCCACTCCGAGGATCTCGCCGAGGTCATGCGGGACCGGCAGGCGGTGGCACAGGGTGCCGCCGACATCCACTC
>DASYGI010000444.1:0-8200 GCA_035999925.1 Pedococcus sp. | reverse complement strand
CGGGCGGCGTCTCCAATGTCTCCTTCTCGTTCCGCGGCAACAACCCGGTGCGCGAGGCCATCCACGCGGTGTTCCTCTTCCACGCCATCAAGGCCGGTGACTACCCGGCCGCGCTGGCCGTCGCCCGGCAGCAGGTCGAGGCCGGCGCGCAGGTCATCGACATCAACATGGACGAGGGGATGATCGACGGCGTCGAAGCGATGGACCGCTTCACGAAGCTGGTCGCCACCGAGCCCGACATCTGCCGGGTGCCCACGATGATCGACTCCTCGAAGTGGGAGGTCATCGAGGCCGGGCTCAAGTGCGTCCAGGGCAAGTCGATCGTCAACTCGATCTCGCTGAAGGAGGGCGAGGAGAAGTTCCTCCGCGAGGCCCGGCTGTGCCGCAAGTACGGCGCCGCCGTCGTCGTCATGGCCTTCGACGAGGACGGCCAGGCCGACAACCTCGAGCGCCGCACGCAGATCTGCCGGCGGGCCTACGACATCCTGACGAGGGACGTCGGCTTCCCGGCCGAGGACATCATCTTCGATCCCAACGTCTTCGCCGTCGCCACGGGCATCGAGGAGCACGCGAACTACGGCCTGGACTTCATCGAGGCCACCCGCTGGATCAAGGCGAACCTGTCCGGCGCGCTGGTCTCGGGCGGCGTCTCCAATGTCTCCTTCTCGTTCCGCGGCAACAACCCGGTGCGCGAGGCCATCCACGCGGTGTTCCTCTTCCACGCCATCAAGGCCGGGATGGACCTGGGCATCGTCAACGCCGGCGCCCTGGTCGTCTACGACCAGGTCGACGGCGAGCTGCGCGAGCGGATCGAGGACGTCATCCTCAACCGCCGCCCCGACTCGACCGAACGGCTCCTCGAGATCGCGGACTCGTTCAACACCGGCGACACCAAGCAGGAGGCCATCGTCGAGGAGTGGCGCTCACTGCCCGTCGGCGAGCGCATCACCTACGCCCTGGTCAAGGGCATCGACGAGTACGCCGAGTCCGACACCGAGGAGCTGCGCCAGGAGATCTCGGCCCGCGGAGGCCGTCCCATCGAGGTCATCGAGGGCCCCCTCATGGACGGCATGAACGTCGTGGGCGACCTGTTCGGCAGCGGCAAGATGTTCCTGCCCCAGGTCGTGAAGTCGGCCCGGGTGATGAAGAAGGCGGTCGCCTACCTCATCCCGTTCATCGAGGCCGAGAAGACCGAGGCCGAGGTCGCCGCGGCCAAGGCCAAGGGCAAGATCGTCATGGCGACAGTCAAGGGCGATGTCCACGACATCGGCAAGAACATCGTCGGCGTGGTGTTGCAGTGCAACAACTATGACGTCGTCGACCTCGGCGTCATGGTGCCGGCCCAGAAGATCCTCGATGCCGCCAGGGCTGAGAAGGCGGACGTGATCGGGCTTTCCGGGCTGATCACCCCGAGCCTCGACGAGATGGTCAACTTCGCCACCGAGATGGAGCGCCAGGGCTTCGACATCCCGCTGCTCATCGGCGGCGCGACCACGAGCCGGGCGCACACCGCGGTCAAGGTCGACCAGAAGTACCACGGTCCGGTGGTGTGGGTGAAGGACGCGTCGCGGTCGGTGCCGGTGGTGGCACAGCTGCTCTCCGACGAGCTTCGCCCGGCGCTGCTCGCAACGGTGAGCAAGGACTACGACGCCCTCAGGACCCGTCACGCCGCCAAGTCGACGGAACGTCCGCTGGTCTCCATCGAGAAGGCTCGCGAGCGGCGTACCCCGATCGACTGGTCCGGCTACCGCCCACCAGTGCCCCACCTGGTCGCCCAGCAGGAGAAGGAGCTCCTGCGCCGGCAGTCAGGCGCCCCCAACCGCTCGGTGACCCAGTTCGTCCGGACCTTCACGGACTACTCGATCGAGGAGCTGCGCGGCTACATCGACTGGCAGCCGTTCTTCCTCGCCTGGGAGATGAAGGGTCGGTTCCCCGATATCCTGCACAACCCGACCACCGGTGAGACCGCGACCAAGCTCTACGAGGACGCGAACCGCATGCTCGACCGGCTCATCGAGGAGAAGTGGCTGCGGGCCAACGGCGTGATCGGGCTGTTCCCGGCCAACTCCGTCGGTGACGACATCGAGGTCTACACCGACGAGTCCCGCCAGACGGTGGCGACGACCCTGCACACGCTGCGCCAGCAGGGCCAGCACCGCGAGGGGGTGCCCAACCGGGCGATGTCCGACTTCGTGGCGCCTCGTGAGACGGGGCTGTCCGACCACATCGGCGCCTTCGCGGTGACCGCAGGGCTGGGCGCGCATGACAAGATCGTGGAGTTCAAGGCCGCGATGGACGACTACAGCGCGATCCTTCTCGAGGCACTGGCCGACCGGCTCGCCGAAGCGTTCGCCGAGCGTCTGCACGAGCGGGTGCGGCATGACTTCTGGGGATACGCGCCGAACGAGCACCTGCGCAACGACGACCTGATCGCCGAGAAGTACACCGGCATCCGGCCCGCGCCTGGATATCCCGCCTGCCCGGACCACACCGAGAAGCAGCTGTTGTGGGACCTCCTCCAGGTGGAGCAGAACGCGGGCATGGAACTGACGGAGTCGATGGCCATGTGGCCGGGTGCCGCCGTCTCCGGCTGGTACTTCTCGCATCCCCAGTCGCAGTACTTCGTCGTGGGTCGCCTTGGGCGCGACCAGGTCGAGGAGTATGCCGAGCGCAAGGGGTGGACGGTGCGCGAGGCAGAGCGGTGGCTGTCCCCGAACCTGGGGTACGAGCCCCAGGACTGAGCTGGGGTATGCCGTCGAGCCTGTGTATGCCTGTGCAGGGCGGCGCACTGCTGTCGGTGCCGCGGCATACGGTGTGGTCATGGTTCCAGCCCTCTCTCCGAGCCGCGCGTCGGACTTCAAGCAGTGCCCCTTGCTCTATCGCTTCCGGACGATCGACAAGCTGAGCGCACCGCCGAGTCCCGCGGCGGCTCGGGGCACCCTCGTGCATGCGGTGCTGGAGCGACTGTTCGACCTGCCGGCCCACGAGCGCACACCCGAGGCCGCCGAGGCGCTCCTTGCGCCGCAGTGGGAGGTTCTGGTCGAGCAGGAGCCCGAGCTGGCCGCGATGATCGCCAATGACGAACAGCTCACCGAGGAGACCTGGTTCACCCAGGCGCTGGCCCTGATCCAGACGTGGTTCGGTCTTGAGGATCCGACCCGGCTCGAGCCCGCCGAGCGCGAGCTGTACGTCGAGACTGACGTCGACGGGCTCGTCCTGCGCGGCTACGTCGACCGGCTCGACGTGGCGATGGACGGCGCGATGAGGGTGGTCGACTACAAGACAGGTCGGTCACCCAGTGAGCTCTTCGAGGGCAAGGCGTTGTTCCAGATGAAGTTCTACGCGCTGGTGCTGTGGCGTCTGCGCGGCGAGATCCCGACCCTGCTTCAGCTGGTCTACCTGGGCAACGGGGAGGTGGTCCGCTACAGCCCCGACGAGCACGACCTCCTGAGCCTCGAACGCAACCTCAAAGCTGTCTGGGCAGCCATCGAGCGTGCGGCCCTCACTGGTGACTGGAGACCCAAGACGTCGCGGCTGTGCGACTGGTGCGACTTCCGGCACCTCTGTCCGGCCTGGGGTGGCACGCCGCCGCCGCTGCCCGAGGACGCCGCGCTGTTGGCGCTCGACCCGACAGTCTCCGGTCAGGTCGTCCCGGCCGACGACTGACGAGCCCCGTCGAAGAGCAGACGCAGGTCCACGGGCGCCAGACCGAGCAAGCTCGGCACCTGAACCGCGCCTGCGGTGAGCGGCACCGGCACCACGTGTGGCACTGCCAGCGTGGGCACTCCCGCCGCCACGGCGGAGCGCACCCCGGTCGGGGAGTCCTCGATCGCAATGCAGTCGGCCACAGCGACGCCGAGGGCGTCCGCCGCGGCGAGATAGGGCTCGGGATGTGGCTTGCCGTGCTCGACCTCGTCGCCGGTGATGACGGTCGCGAACGTCCCTTCCGGCAGAGCCGACACGACCGCGTCCGCGAGCGAGCGCCAGGACATGGTCACCAGGGCGTTGGGCACCCCTTGCTCGCCCAAGGCGGTCAGCAGCTCGACCGCGCCGGGTCGCCACGGCACGTGTTCGCGGACCTGGGCGATGACGCGCTTGAGCAGCTCCTCGATGATCTGGAGGGGCTCGAGCTCGACCGGCGAGTGGTCCTGGATGAACTGGGCCGAGACCATGAGGTCGTTCCCCACGAGCTGATGGGCGTACTCGTCGCTCCAGACTCCCCCGGCCTCCTCGACGATGGCGTGCTCGGCGGTGATCCAGTACGGCTCGGTGTCGACCAGGGTGCCGTCCATGTCCCACAGGACGGCAGCCGGAAGCGCACCGGGGCGAACGTCCCGCAGTGCTGCGCGGGCGTCGGAGGGGGCGTCGGAATGGGCGTCGGGCGAAGTCACGGTGACTACCCTACGGAGCCTCCCCATGTGGGCTGGCACGCGTGCGTAGGCTGGACGTGAGGGGACTGCCCCGCCGCCCGCCACCCCCGGCACCAAGGAGAACCGTGTGATCGAGCTCGAGGACGTTCCAGAGCTGAACGACCCGATCGTCATCGCCGCCTTCGAGGGCTGGAACGATGCGGGCGAGGCGGCCACGGCCGCCGTGGACCACCTGGTCGACGTCTGGGACGCCGAAGCGATCGCTGCCCTGGACCCGGAGGACTACTACGACTTCCAGGTGAACCGGCCGCGCGTCGTGCTCGACGAGGGCCGCCGCCGAATCCACTGGCGCACCACGAGGATCCTCGTGGCACGTCCGACTGGGCTGGACCGCGATGTCGTGCTGATCCAGGGCATCGAGCCGAGCTTCCGGTGGCGAGCTTTCACCATCGAGCTGATGGAGTTCGCCCAGCAGGTGGGCGCGACGACGATGTTCACACTGGGCGCCCTGATGGCGGATGTGGCGCACACCCGTCCAATCCCGGTGACCGCCACCTCCGACGACGAGGACGTGCTGCACCGGTACGACCTCGAGCCGAGCCGATACGAGGGCCCCACGGGCATCGTCGGGGTTCTGGCGGACGCGGCCAGCCAGTCGGGGCTGCAGTCGATCTCGTGCTGGGCCGCGGTCCCGCACTACGCCGGTCACTCCCCGTCACCCAAGGCCACCCTGGCGCTGGTCTCACGACTCGAGGAGCTGATCGACGCTCCGATCCCGCACGGGGACCTCCAGGACGGTGCCAAGGCGTGGGAGCGCGGTATCAACGAGCTGGCTGACACCGACGAGGAGGTCGCCGAGTACGTCCAGTCCCTCGAGGAGGCCCAGGACACGGCAGACCTGCCGGAGGCCAGCGGGGACGCCATCGCCCGGGAGTTCGAGCGCTACCTGCGCCGCCGTGGCCAGGAGGGGCCCAGCTAGACGCGAACCCCGAGGACCGCGTCGATGGTGCGGGCCAGCACGCCGGGAGCTCCCACGTCCCGTCCACCGCGGCGCAGACACTGCTGGGCCCACCGATCCACGGCCCGCAGAGCGCCAGGGGTGTCGAGGTCGTCCGCCACGCGGGCTCGCAGGTCTGCGACGACATCCTCCACCGGCGGCCCCGCGTTGACCGACAGTGCCGCTCGCCAGGCGTCCAGGCGGTCCTGGGCCGTGGTCAGGAGGTCAGCCGTCCAGGACCATTCGGTCCGGTAGTGCTGGTCGAGCAGGGCCAGCCGGATGGCCATGGGGTCGACCCCATCGGCCCGCAGCTTGGACACCAGGACCAGGTTTCCCTTGGACTTGCTCATCTTCTCGCCATCGAGCCCGACCATCGCCTGGTGCGCGTAGGTCCGCGCGAACGGCCGCTCCGACGTCAGCGCCACGGCCTGGGTGGCGCTCATCTCGTGGTGCGGGAACACCAGGTCCGTGCCACCGCCCTGGACGTCGAACGCCATGCCCAGGTGGTCCAACGCGATCGCGGTGCATTCGATGTGCCAGCCCGGTCGCCCGGCTGGGAGCCCGTCCACCTCCCAGGACGGTTCGCCCTCACGGGCGGCCCGCCACAGCAGCGGGTCGAGCGCGTCGCGTTTGCCGGGCCGCTGAGGGTCGCCGCCACGGTCTGCGAAGACGGCCAGCATCTGCTCACGGGTCCAGTTCGACACACTCCCGAATCCAGGCTCGACGGACACGTCCAGGTAGAGGTCGTCGCCGGCGGTGGAGTCCGGGGTGTCGACCGAGTAGGCCGCCCCGAGCTTGACGAGCGACTGGACCGCCGCCGCGACCGGCTCGATGCTCTCGACGACGCCGACGTAGTGGTCGGGTGGGATCACCGCGAGAGCCGTCATGTCCTCACGGAACAGGGCGATCTCCTCGGCCGCCAGGTCCTGCCAGTCCACGCCGTCGCGGTTGGCCCGCTCCAGCAGTGGGTCGTCCACGTCAGTGATGTTCTGGACGTAGGTCACCTCATGGCCCGCGTCGCGCAGGACGCGGCCAACGAGGTCGAAGGTCACATAGGTCGCAGCGTGGCCCAGGTGGGTCGCGTCGTACGGGGTGATCCCGCAGACATACATCCGCGCGGTCGGTCCTGGGTTCACCGGGCGCACCACCGCGGTACTGGTGTCGTACAGCCGCAGTGGATGGCCGGTCCCCGGCACCTCGGGAATGAACGGGGCGGGCCAGGAGATCACGGACGAAGCCTACGGGGGCCCCACGGCGGCTCTGTCACAAGGGCGGCCAGGGAATGGCCGGCCATCCTCCGGAGGGACGCGGGTAGGCCGCACGGTCCAGCAGGCTGCGGCAGCGGCGGACCAGGGCCTCGATCTCGGCACCTGTCAGCAGCTCGTCGAGCTGGGCGCGCAGCGACGAGTCGTCGTCCACGGCGGCGTCATGGACCCGAGAGATCCGGGCGAGCTCGGTGGCGGACAGCGGCTCGCCCGCGAAGCCCCAGAAGACGGTCCGCAGCTTGTCGTCCTCGTGCAGGCTGACGCCGTGGTCGAACCCCCGCAGAGCGGTCCCCTCGCGCACCAGGTGCGAGCCCTTGCGGTCGGAGTTGTTGATGACGGCGTCGAATGCGGCGACGGCCCGGGTGCCAGGTGAGTCCTCGTGGATGAGCACGACCGGCTGGCCGCGGGCATCTTCGCCCTCGAGGACCTCGAGCCATCCGTCCGGGACCGTTCCGGGCGCGGTGAGGCTGACGGCATACTCCGCCTCCTGCTCGGGGTCGCCGACCCAGCGCTGCACCGAGCCCAGACCATGCGGACCGGTGCGCAGCACCGTCTCGGGGACGATGTCCCAGCCGCCCGTCGAGCTGATCGCCCAGGCCGCCACCTCGCGACCCGCGAGGGTCCCGTCCGGGAAGTCCCACAGTGGACGCTCGCCGACCATGGGCTTGTAGATGGCCAACAGTCCGGGGTCGTCTCCCAGCCGCACCAGCAGAGCCAAGTTGGAGGCGTCGACGAGACGCCCGATGACCTCCAGGCTGTCCGACGTGAGGACGTCGAGGGGCGACGGGCGCTGGGCCTGGGCCTCGGTCAGCGCTTGTACCCGTTCGCGCGGGGGCAGATATGCCCCTCGGTCTCCAGCGGTCCCCCGCAGAACGGGCACGGTGGCCGGCCCGCGGCGACGATGGACTGGGCGCGGCGAGCAAAGGCCCGCGCTCGGTCCGGGGTGAGCACCACTCGGACCAGCCGCGGCTCCTCGACCAGGATCTCCGGCTCAGTGTTCTCGACGGGGTTGTCGGGGTCTCGGTCCAGGCACTCGATGACGACGACGCCCCTCGACTCGTCCCACGCCAGACTCATCGTGTTGACCCGGAAGTCGTCCTCGATAGGCGTGTCCAGGGGTGCGTTGTCGACCACCTCGGTGGCCGCATGGTCGCCCCCTGCTCCCCCGGCGTAGCTGTCGAGCAGGTCGTTGATGCGCTCGGCCAGGACCGCCACCTGCTGCTTCTCCAGGGAGACACTGAGGATCCGGCGCCCGGCGCTGGCCTGGAGGAAGAAGGTGCGCTGCCCTGGAGGACCCACTGTCCCGGCGACGAACCGGTCCGGAGGATCGAAGTCGTTGACCGCCATCCCCAGACTCTAACCCTGCCCGTGCGTGGCTTCTCCGACGGCTCCGGCGCCTCCGGTCCCGCCCCCGACGGCGGCGTCGCCCTCGGGCTGGCTCTGGGGGGCGGGCACGAAGCGCGACAGATCAGCGGACATCACGTTGGCCGCCAGCAGGAAGGTATGCCGGGTGCCATACCGCACGGCCGACACCGACGCCGGATCCGCGATGTAGCTCTGAAAGTGCG
>DASYGI010000443.1:0-5834 GCA_035999925.1 Pedococcus sp. | reverse complement strand
AACTGCTGAGCCGCCAACTGCGGGCGGCACGACGGCTCGATCGCGCAGCCCAGATGCTGACTGCATTGGCGTGGATCGTTTTCACGCTCGGGGTGGCCGCGTCCATCATCGGCGCGTTCGTCGCGGTCCTCACGCACCAGGACCTGCGGGTCATACTCGTCATTCTGGTGGGGGGCCTCATCTCAGTCCTTCTCACGTTCCTGCCGATGTATTTCGCGCCGACCTGGGCCCGCGCCTACGCGGCTGGGTCGATGGTGAGCGTGCAGCGAGACTGGGCCACACTCGTGTGATCTGAATGGCGGCCCGTTCGGATCAGGAGCTCTCCCAGACCAGTTCGGGAGTCCGAGCAAGGCGGACCACCCGAACGAGTAGATCGAAATCTGGTCGTGGCCACCGTCACGCCGTGAACAAGTGAGCCACCCGACCCGATACGTTCCGCCAACGGCACCCCTTGACTGGAGACGATCATGCCCAGCCCATCGCACCGCTCCGGGGCCATGAACCTCGCAAGGCGCGCATGGCGGCTGACACGGCCGTTGCTTTCTCGAGCGTGGGCGTGGTCGCGGGCACACCCGAAAATCTCCATTCCGCTGCTGGCCGCGTTCCTGATCATTGGTGCCGTCACCAACTACCAAGCCGAACAGGCGAAGAAGAAGCGCGAAGCCCACCGGCGCAACGCGGCAGCATCTCAACCTGCCACGTCAGCACCGGCTCGCCCAGCACCACTGTCAACGACCTCAACGGTCACGGTCTCCTCGGCGGCGCCCCGCACGAGCGTCCCTGCCTCGGCGAGGGCGACGACCAATAGACCTCGGCTCGTGTACCCGGGCCGGCGCGAGAACGACATCGTGGCCGTGAATGGCGCCGCCCGGATCAGCGGCTTCACGATGACCCTCGGCAGGCTCCATGTCGTGGACGATGCGGGATACGGCGCGAAGGGTCTGTGTTCCAGCGTGCGTCTGCTGAACCGGGACACAGCCACACAGGACTACAACGACCTCGACTTCTCGATCCAGACGCCCGACGGCAACGTCAAGGGCGCGCTCCTGATCTACACACAAAGCATCGACAGCGGCCAACTCGTACACAACGGCACCGCTGCGGGCCGAGTCTGCTTCCGGGTCGATGGACAGCCAGGCACACACATCGTCAGCTGGGCGCCAGACCTGTACTCCACCGACCCCCGAGCAGTCTGGTTGTTTCGCCTGTAGCGCGGACACCCAACCAAGTCCCCGAACGCCCCATCCGTGTCCGGTGGAGCATCGAATCCAGGCAAGATCAACAGGAATGCCATGGCACTCCCGGAGTGCTCCCCCGACCCACTCAAGCCCACTCGGTCACTTTCGGACCCACCGTGTTCTGGGGCCTCTCGCCTCGAGACCCGTTATTGTTGAGCCATAGCGGTGCCTAAGACGCCTTCAAGTCCCCCCTCGGACACTTCATCGTGGGATTCTTCCCACCACCTTGCGCGGTGCGGACTCTGATCCCACAGCACCTACCGTCCCGGCCACGTCCCCGGCGGCAACCATCCCGTTCCCGGCCCCGGCCCGTCCGACGGCACGCCTGCCGTCGCATCTCCCGCGCTCGCGCCTCCTGCCGAGCTCGGCTGCGCCTTGGTGGCGGGCGGAGTGCTCGTGGCCCTGCAGCACGACGGGTATCCGACCGCAGGCTCACTGGCCGCCGTGGTGGTGGTTGGCGCGGGATTGTGCCTGGTCGCACGCCGGCGCCACTGGATCTTGCCCAGCGCCGATGCGTGGTCACCGACGCGAGCCGTACCCGCGCGCTACCGCATCCACGACGAGAAGGGCAGGGTGGACGACAGCACCGACAGCGGGAGGCGTCCATGACCATGGACTCGCGGACAGACTCGGCTCTGGCTGGCCTGGACCAGATCCGCGGCTGGCAACAGGACTTCTATCGCGACCTCCACCAGCACCCGGAACTGTCGCATCAGGAGAGCCGGACCGCCGCCGGGGTGGCCGCGCGGATCCGCGGCAGCGGTTACGAGGTGCACGAGGGCGTCGGCGGGACCGGGGTCGTCGCGATCCTGCGCAACGGTGCCGGGCCGACCGTCCTGCTGCGGGCAGACATGGACGCGCTGCCCATACAGGAGCAGACCGGCCTGCCGTACGCCAGCAAGGAGACCGCGAACGACGGCAGCGAGGGCGACGTGCCGGTGATGCACGCCTGCGGGCATGACGTCCACGTCGCCTGCCTGCTCGGGGCAGCCACGTTGCTCGCGCGGGCTACCGACACGTGGTCGGGAACGGTGATCGCACTGTTCCAACCCGCCGAGGAGCTCGGCGATGGCGCTGCGCGCATGGTCGAGGACGGACTAGCCGACCTTGTCGGCAACGTCGACGTCGCGCTGGCCCAGCACGTCCTGCCGTTCGCTGCCGGGCAGGTCGCCACGCGCCCGGGACCGGTCCTGTCCGCCGCCGACAGCATGCGCATCACCGTCTACGGCCGTGGTGCCCACGGGTCGATGCCGCAGGCCTCGGTCGACCCCGCCGTCCTGGCCGCGATGATCGTGGTCCGGCTGCAGACCGTGGTGTCACGCGAAGTCGCCCCCACTGATCCGGCCGTCCTCACCGTCGGCCGCATCCAGGCCGGGACGAAGAGCAACGTCATCAGCGACCACGCCGTGATCGAATTGAATGTCCGCAGCTACAACGACCAGACCCGTGCCAACATCCTGGACGCGGTGCGCCGCATCGTCGCGGCCGAATGCCAGGCGTCGCAGTCTCCGAGAGACCCCGACATCGAGTTGTTCGACCGATTCCCACCCACCGACAACGACCCGGATACGACTGCGAAGGTCCGCGTCGCGTTCGACGGCTTCTTCGGAGACCGCGTGCACGATCTGCCGTTGCAAACCGCCAGCGAAGACTTCAGCGACCTCCCGCACGCGCTGAGCGCGCCGTACAGCTACTGGGGGATCGGCGGCATCGACCCGGACACCTATGCGGCCGCCGAGTCCGCCGGGCGGATCTCCCAGGACATCCCGGTCAACCACTCCCCTACCTTCGCGCCCGTCATCCAGCCCACCCTCGACACCGGGACCCAAGCGATGGTCGTCGCCGCGCTGGCGTGGTTGGCGCCGGCCTGACCGGCGACCCCTCGCTGTCCTCGACCGCCACATGCGTGTCGGCAACCGAACGATGCGCGTCGGCGATCCGCGCGGGCAGTCATGATCAGTGCCGGACGGCGCCGGATCGCCAACGTGCTGGCGCTGTCGATGGCTGCAGGCTGGGCGGGCGCCGTAACGCGCGCGGCCGCGCCGTCGCGCGGGCGTGTTGGCCGACGGTCGTGCGACAGGCGTCAGACGCCAAGCGCGATGTCCCGTGGTGCTCCGTTGTCAGCCCAAGAGCAGCTGAAGGTCACTACGGCCGAGACCACGTCGAGTTCGGGCTCGGTCCGCGGACCGAAGATCATGACCATCCCGGGCGTGACCCGAAGGCCGGCCAGCGGGTGGGCCACGCCCCAACCTTTGGTGATCACGTCGGCGGCCATGCGTGGCGGTAGGGCGACGTGCAAGGAACCGTCGTAGGACGGGTGCAGGTGCGCGAACTCGCCCACCTGGGGGACGAGGAACGCGTTCTGGGGGCCCGACCCGTGCGTCAGCGTGAATGCGCGCGCTCCGGGTACGGAGATGGCCGACGGCCGCGTCGCCACGCGCGGCAGCGCCGACAGTCGGGCGAAGAGTTTCTCCTGCAGGAGTGGTGGGCTGTTCTGGGTCAACTGCTCCTGCGGCGTCTTCGTGCTCACCTGCGGACGTGGGCCGTTCCGTTCGGGCAGCACACCGCTGGGAAGGCTCGGCCACGGGCGTCGAGGCCGGAGCCTGGACCATGCTCGGCCAGGTAGGTGAGACGCCAATGCAGCCAGCCGGCGAGGTCGGACAGCGCGCCGGTCGTGATGCCGTGGCCGCCGGGGTAGTGGGTGGCCCAGGCGGGCGCTCCGGAGGGGTTGGTCAGGTAGTCCCAGGTGGCGTCGAGCAGGTCACGCGGGATGACGGAGTCCTGGTCGCCCTGCGCGATGAAGACGGGGATGCCGGCGAGGCGACCGGGAGTGATGGGCACACCGGCGTCGAACGGCAGCGTGCCGTAGAGGATCGCCGCGGCGGAGTAGCGCGCGGGCTGGTCGAGCAGCAGGCCCCCGGCGAAGGCTGCGCCGCCGCTGAACCCGACGAGGATGACCTCACGTCCGGGCGCGTAGGTGTCGAGCCAGGCGGTGAACCAGTCGATGTTTCGTCGCAGCGATTCCGGTGTCGGTCGGCCGATGCCTCGCTTGGCGAACCAGGCGAAGCCCGGTCCTTCCGTGATGGGGGCGCGGACCGCGACGTATGCCGCGCTCGGCGGGAGGTGTCCGGCGAGTTCGATGATGTCGCGCTCGTTGGATCCTCGGCCGTGTAGCAGGACGACGAGTGGGGCGACGGGATCGGCGTTGCCGGCGGTGAGGACGACAGGTTCCGGTAGGGCGGTGGTCATGGGGTGACTCCGATGGGTTGGTGCGAGGCGGGGCGCCGACCAGGTTCAGGCGGCCTGGACCGAGCGTTTGGCCAGGCCGATGGCGTAGCCGTCGATGGCGGTGCTGGGGGGTGCGCTCGGGTCGGACGCGGCGCCGAGGGCGACGAAGAGCGGGGTGAAGTGCTCCACGGTGGGGTGGGCGTATGGCATGCCGGGTGCCTGGGCGCGGAAGTCGGACAGTGTGTCGAGGTCGCCCCGGGCGAGTGCGTCCTTGGCCCAGAGGTCGAAATCGGTCGACCAGGCCGGGACCTTGTCCGGATGTGCCCAGTCCAGGTAGGGAAGGCCGGGGGTCATGTAGCCCGAGCCGACCACGAGGACGCCGGTGTCGCGCAGTGCGCGCAGCCGCCGGCCGAGGTCCAGGAGCCGGTCGGGGTTGTGTGTCGGCATGCTGAGCTGCAGGACGGGGATGTCGGCATCGGGATACATGATCTTCAGCGGGACCCAGGCGCCGTGGTCGAGGCCGCGGGTCCGATGCTCGTGCAGCGGCTCGGTGTCGGGCATGAGCCGGCTGACCTGGGCTGCGAGGTCGGCGGCGGGTGGGGTGTCGTAGCGCATCCGGAAGTACAGCGGGTCGAACCCGCCGAAGTCGTAGACGAGGTCGCCGGGCCGGCTGCTGCTGATGGCCAGCGGGGCCGATTCCCAGTGGGCCGAGACGATCAGGATGGCCTTCGGTTTGGGCAGCCGCCGGGCCCAGGAGTACAGCTCGGTCATCCAGCCGGCCATCTCGAACAGCATCGGTGCGCCGTGGCTGAGGTAGAGGCTCGGCATCGGGCCGTCCTCAGGAGTCCAGACCCGGTGGCTGTTCGCCCGTTCCGCGGCGGCCGCTCGGCGCAAGTGGGCGGCGAACGGGTGTGCGGGGCTGATGCGGGCGTCCGCGGCGGCGGTGCCGTTGCGGAACGGAGGGGCTGTCATCGCGGACTCCTGGGGACGGGTGAGCGTGGGGACTGCGGATCAGGCGATGACGCCGAAGCCGCCGGTCCAGGAGATCTTCTCGGCGGCGGCCATCGTCAGCTGGAGAAAGCCCAGCGACTCGAGCTCGCGCGCCCGGCGCAGGGACCCGGCGTCGACCGCGTGCAGGCCGCCCGCGGTGACCACGCCGGCGAGCAGCGCCTTGGCATCGGCGTCGTCACCAGCGATGAGGACGGTGGTCGGCACCGGCCCGACCGTGCCCGCGGTCAGCGTGCCCGCGAAGGTCGTGTTGAACGCCTTGAGCACGTGCGAGTTCGGCAGCGCGGCGGCGATCTCGGCCGCAGCAGAGCTGTCGGCGGGGACGACGAGGGAGTCGAACGTCTCGAAGTTCAGCGGGTT
>DASYGI010000442.1:0-2661 GCA_035999925.1 Pedococcus sp. | reverse complement strand
CATCGTGGAGCCGATGTCACCCCGCTTGGCGTCCAGGATGACCAGAGTGCCGCGCTCGCGCAGCGCAGTGATCGCGCGCTCGAGGATGGCGATGCCCCGCGAACCGAACACCTCGAAGAAGGCCGACTGCGGCTTGACCGCAGCCACCTCGCCCGCGAAGGCCTCGACGCACGCCTCGGTGAAGGCGGCGAGCCCGTCGAGGTCGTACGGCAGTCCCCACGACTCCACCAGCGCGCGGTGCGGGTCGATCCCCGCACACAGCGGCCCGTGGGTGTCCATGGCGGCACGCAGTCGTTCCCCAAAAGTCAGGCCGGTCCAGTCGTCCATGCTCACGCCAATCTCTCATCCACCGCGGCCCGCAGGCGCTCCCCAAAGGTCAGGCCGGTCCACTCGTCCATGCTCACGCCAATCTCTCGTGCGCGACACCCACGGCATCGCTGAACCGGGCAAAGCCCCTGTCCTGCAGCAGGTCTCGCAGTTCGCGCCCCACCCTCACCGGCGCGGTCGGGTCGTTGAACGTCGCGGTGCCGACCTGGATCGCGCTGGCCCCCGCCGCGACAAGCTCCAGGGCGTCCCGTCCGGTCCGCACTCCGCCGACGCCGATGATCGGGACGGTGGGCAGCCTGCCCTCGCGCATCGCGGCCCGGGTCTGCCAGATGGCCCGCACGGCCACAGGCCGGATCGCCGGACCGGACAGCCCGCCCGTCACCCCGGCGACCTGGGGACGCAGCCGGTCGGTGTCGATGACCATGCCCAGCAACGTGTTGATCATGGTGAGCCCGTCCGCGCCAGCCTTCACCGATGCCTGCGCCACCGCGACGATGTCGGTCACGTCAGGCGTCAGCTTGGCGAAGATCGGGATGTCCCGCGGCAGCTGCTCCCGCACGAGCGCGATGACCTTCGCGCTGGCCATCGGGTCGCAGGCGAACACCAGCCCACGGTTCGCGACATTGGGACAGGAGATATTGACCTCGACGCCGACCACGGCGTCGAACGCGTCGCTGGCGCGCAACGTCGCGGCGACGTCGGCGAACTCCCCGCTCGTGTTGCCCGCGATCGAGACCAGGGTCCGGGCCCCGGCCGCCTTGAGCCAGGCGAGGTCCTTCTCCACGAACGCCGTGATCCCCGGACCTTGCAGGCCGATGGAGTTGAGCATCCCCGAGGCGGTCTCGGCCATGCGTGGTGTACCGCGACCGGCCCGTGGCTCCGCCATCACCGACTTCGTCACGAACGCCCCCAGCTCGCGCAGGTCGAAGAACCGCGCGAGCTCCTGCCCGTTGGCGGCGCACCCGCTCGCGGTCATCATCGGACTGGGCAGGTGCACCCCAGCCAGCTCCACCGACATGTCGACCGATCCGTCCACGGACGGGTCGGTGTCGAGCTGGGTGGACGGCGCGGCCTCGGTATGCCGCGTGCTCGTGAACAGACCCATCAGTGTCCTCCCAGCCGCGGGGCTCCCACGGCGTCGTCAGGCACCCGGCAGGTGCCACCCTCGAACGCCTCCCACCGGACCCGGTCCCCGCGGAAGACCGGTCCCTCGACGCAGGACCGCACCATCCGCGTCGCCCCGTCGCTGCCGCGCACCGGCAGGACACAGGTCATGCAGACGCCCACGCCGCAGGCCATCGACTCCTCGACCGCGACCTGCGCCACGGCGCCCTCGGCGGTCGCGATCCGGGTCACCGACTCGAGCATCGCCATCGGCCCACAGCCGTAGACGACCGCGGCCCCGCTGCGGCGGATCACCTCGGGCAGCACGTCGGACACCCAGCCGCGAGCTCCCGCCGAACCGTCGTCCGTCGTCACGGTCACCCCATCAGCCGCCCGGCGCGCCTCGAGGACACCGAAGAGCTTCTGCTCGGTGGCCGCGCCGAGCACCAGCTCAACCGCGCAGCCGCGCGCTCGCAACGCCTCGGCGAGCCAGAACAACGGTGCGCTGCCATAGCCGCCGCCGACCAGGACACACGGCACGGGCTCCTTCGGCAGCGGGAACGGGCGACCCAACGGCCCGACGATGTCCACCTCGTCGTGCGCCCGCAGCCCACTGAGCCAGGACGTTCCGGGCCCCACCGCCGAGACCACGACATCGACGGTTCCGCCATAGGTTCCCGACGGGCTGACCTTGTGGATGGAGAAACAGCGACGCAACAGGTGAGCACCGTCGTCACCGCCGATGGCCAGGGCCACGAACTGACCCGGGCGCGCGGACTCCGCGAGTCCAGGAGCGACGAAGGTGAGGTGGTGGTAGGCCCCGACACGGCGCGAGGCGATCAGCTCACCGGTCACCTGCACCACCCCAGCGGCCCCCGAACGGGTCTTGGCAGCCGACGCCGTGGTCGCGTCCGTGGCCGTCACGCCCCGCCTCCCACGCCGTAGAGGTCGAGGTCGCGGGCATGCTCCTGCAGGGACTTCACGGTGAACTCGCCGCGCAGCTGGGCCTCGATGCCCTGCACCGCCGCGGCCAGCTCCTGCACGGTGGTGATGATCGGTCGGTCCATCGACGTCGTCGCAGCCCTGATGGCGTACCCGTCGGCGCGGGCGTTCGACCCCGACGGCGTGTTGACGACCATGGCCACCTCGCCCGCCAGGATCAGGTCCACGATGCTCTGGTCGCCCTCCTCGCGCTCGCTGTGCTTGTGGACGACCTCGGACGCGATCCCG
>DASYGI010000441.1:0-13902 GCA_035999925.1 Pedococcus sp. | reverse complement strand
ATGGCCTCGCTGTACGACGCCGCTCGCCGCAACGCCGCGGACGAGGTCCGCAGCCGACTCGGCGACGCGCTGCCCGGGTACCGCCCCGACCCCGTCGGCGCGCTCGACCTCGTGACCCCCGCGCCCTACCCGGACGACTACTGATGTCGGCCGACAGCCAACGAACAGACAGGTACGCCTCGTGAAGATCGATGTCATTGCAGGGCGCGCAGACGAGCCGTTGCGCGGATATCCGACCGACCGCACCGCGCGCGTGTTCGACAGCGAACACGTGCCGGCCAACCAGGAGCTGGTCGACTCACTCACCCGCGCCACGCTCGACATGGACCTGGCGGCCCCGCCGGTCGTGCTGCCCGACTTCCATCACAAGTCGGCCATGGAGATGCCGTCCAGCATCGCCGTGGCCACGGCAGGGACGATCCGTCCCACCCTGACGAGCTCGTCGGTGAACTGCGGGATGGCCCTGATCGCGCTCAACTGCGACCGTCCAAGCGACGCCGCAGTGGGCGATTTCTACCGTCGGGTGCGCGAGCGGTATCCCTACCCGACGACGAACCGGCGTGACCTGTCGTACCGCGACGTCATCAGCGCGGCGACCGGGGGTGCCGACTTCGCGGTGGACCGGTACGGCGTCGACCCGGCCGAGCTCGAGCGTGTGGAGGAGGGCGGCAGGATCGACCTGGCTCGCTGGGGTGGTGACGAGCGGCTCGTCTCGGAGATTCCGGCCCTCACCTGGCAGCTGGCCAGGCTGCGCTTCGGGACTGTCGGTCCGACCAACCACTTCGTCGAGCTGCAGGAGGTCGAGGAGATCCTCGACGAACAAGCCGCGACAGCGCTGGGCATCCGGCAGGGGCAGCTGACTTTGCAGTACCACGCGGGCGGCGGCGTCCTGACCGGCGAGATCGGTCACCTGTTCGCCCGTCGGCGTGACACTGCCCGCGTTATGAGGGCCGCCATGGCAGTGCAGAAGCCGCTGTTCCACCTTGCGACGTCCAGGTCGGTGGAGCAGGTGCGGGAGCGGATGCGCCTGTTCTTCAGCTCGGCGTGCCCGCCGGTCAGCCTCGACTCGGAGGAGGGGCAGCGCCTCATGCTCGCCAACGCCGCGGCGATGAACTACGGGTACGCCTTCCGGATGGCCACCTACCAGGCGTTGCGCACTCTCGCGGCGGAGGCCTTCGGTGGGGCTCCGGGCAGCCTGGTGGTCGACTCCCCGCACAACTCCATCTACGAGGAGGACGTTGCGGGCGAGCGGGCCATTGTGCATCGGCACAACTCCTGCCGAGCCTTTCCCGCGTCCCGGATGCGGCCCGGCACGACCTTTGCGGAGACCGGGCAGGCGGTACTGCTGCCTGGGACGCACCGGACCTCGTCCTACCTCGCGGTCGCGGGCGAGTCGAGTGCGCAAAGCCTGCACTCCGCTTGCCACGGTGCGGGGACCGTCATCGACCAGTTCGCCAAGGACGGGACCTCGCGCTCCGACCCGGCCGGGCGCTACACCCTGCGGTTCCGCTACGACGACACCGCGCCCTCGCGCGCTCAGCACCTCGACGATGCCGGAGTCAATGCCGCCATGTCGGTGCTCGCCACTCATCGGATCGTCCGCCCGGTGGCGCGGATGCGACCGTTCGCCGTTCTGCACTAGTCATTTCTGGAAAAGAGGAGCTCATGCGCGTCGACGAAGCCTTCAGGCGAATGGTCGGGGGCTACTGGTGGTTGATCGGGCTGTGCGTCCTCCTGCCATCGATAGGCGCTGCCGTGTACGGGGCTCATCAGCCCACCCTGTACGCGGCGGCCGCCCGCATCCAGATGTCCGGAGGACTGGCCAGCACCAACGTCCAGGCCGATGCTGCCACCCAGTGGCTGCAGGGCGTCATCACGACTCCGAGCATGGTCAAGAACGCGATGTCGGCTGCCGGCATACCGGGTGACCCGACGCTCTTCGCCACGAACTCGATCACGGTGACCCGCGTCGGCGTCTCGACGGTGAACGACATTTCGGTGGTCACCACCAACCCAGATCGCTCGGTCATTGCCGCGAACTCCCTTGTGCAGCAGGCCCTGAGCTACGCCAACACCTCGCACCAGGGCGACGCCGCCCAGATGACGGCGCTCAACAACCAGATTGACGCGCTCACGAAGAACCGCGACAAGCTCATCGCCCAGCTCGCGGTCGCACCCCCCGGACTGGTGCTCGAGCTGCAGGCCCGGATCGCGGCCGTGGCCCCGACCCTGACGGACCTTCTGCGTCAGCGCTCGGACCTCACCCTCACCTCATCGCAGCGCTCGAGCATCGGCCTGCTCGATCCGGCCTCGCCGTTGCCTGACTCCGTGGGCCCGAAGGTGCGGCAGCTCGTCGCGCTGGCTGGCCTTGCCGGCCTGTTGGTCGGCATCGGCCTGGCGGCGATCCTCGAGGCTGTGCGGCCGCACGTGCGCGGTCGGCGGTGGGTTGCCGCCGAGCTCGGCGCGCCCCTGCTCGGTCATCTGCCCACGACGGCCCTCGACAGCCCCAACGGCGCCCGCGCCCTTCGTGAGTTCGGCCGCGCGGCGGCCGTGGTCGATCGCCGCTTCACCGACGGGACAGTGGTGCTCCTGCCCGTCGACCGGCGCCACGAACGCTGGGCGGCGCGCATCGCGACGGACCTGGAGTCGCTGACCGGTCTGCGGATCGAGCATTCCGCCGCCGCGGTCAGCGCGCCCCTCTCCGCCGACGGAACCTGGCAGGGCGAAACCGGCACCGTCGTCATCGCGCTCAGCCCGACGATCGAGGCTCAGCGGAACCTGAACGACCTGTCCCGGTATGCCGAGACCATGGGCTGGCCCATCGTCGGGGTCCTGACGTTCCGTCGTCCGTGGTTCTTCGGACGGCATGACCCGGCCAAGCGCAGCCAGCACGCAGCCCCGTTCATGTCCGAGCCGCCGGCGTCCACCCGCGCACCCATTCCGCAGCCATCCGCGACGATCAACGGCGCGGTAGCCAAACCGAAGACGCGGATGATGAAGTGAGCCTGCGAGCGCAGTCGTGCGGGCTGACCCTCGACATCCACGCGGCGTCGGGATCGTGGCGGCGCCTGGCCGAGAACGCCTTCGGAGGAGCGAGTAGTCCTGTGACCTCGGTCCCCGACGTGGTGGTGTCTGTGGAGGCCTCGACGGCGCCCTTCGTGTTACGCGGCATGCTGCCGCTGACCCGGGGCGCTGTCACCGACGGCACCCGCGTCGTGCTCACCGATGCGTGTGGGAGCGGACTCGACCTGCTCGTCGAGCCACGATCGGGAGGGCTGGCGGTGACGGCGCGGCCCCGACCCGGTGCCAGCCATCGTGCCTTGCGGCTGGCGGCCCCAGGCCGGACCGAGCTGTTGTGGCGCGCGGCGCTGCTGCAGTATCCGGCCCTGTGGTGGATGGGTGTTCGTGGCGGGGTGCCGCTGCACGTCTCGGCCGCCCGGCTCGGGGACTGCGGCGTTGTGCTCGCAGGCCCCGGAGGAGTGGGCAAGTCGACACTCCTGTCCGGGCTGGCACCCCAGGACGGCACGCCCGTCAGCGACAACCTCTGTGTGTACGACGGCGAGCGACTCCATGGGCTGCCCGAGCCCCGGCGCGTCGAGGCCTCGACGGCCGCGCGTCACGGCCGGGGTATGCCGCACGGCCGCGTCGAGCGGCCCTGGGATCGGCGGGAGCCGTGGGTCCGGCCCTCGGTGGTCCTCGTGCTGCGGCGCGGGCTCGGGGATCGGGCGACCGCGCGGCCGGTCCCGCGGGACGAGGCGGCCCGCGCCCTGGTCGCGGGTACCTACGCGGCGGGGGAGCTGCGCCGCTACTGGGCTTTCGCCGCGACCCTGGCCCTCGGGACCGGGCGTGGTCCCGCCCATCCGGCGATCGAGCGCGAGGCGGAACGACTCGCCGGTGAGGCCCGCTGTGTGGAAGTGGTGTTGCCCGCTCGGCCCGGGACGTCGCTGGTCGAACTCGTGGACCTCGTCGAGCGGGTCTGGACCACGCACACCGCGGAGGTCGCGTTGGGCAACCAAAGCACGGGAGTGCGCGCATGACCCAGCGAGTGGCCCACATCATCACCCGATGCGTCGCCGGCGCGGGAGGGGTTGCCGTGCGAGGCGCGGTGAGCCTGCCCCAGAACCTGTACCGCAGCACCCTCATCGTGGGGTCGGGAGACGTCCTCCTCGACGCCGCACGCGCCCAGGGCGTGGACGTCGTCGTGGTGCCCGACCTGGTCTCGCCGATCAGCCCGCTCCAGGACGCGCGGGCGCTGAGGTCGCTGCACGGCATACTCCGCTCGGGGGGCTTCGATGTGGTGCACACGCACAGCGCCAAGGCGGGGGTGCTCGGACGCGTGGCCGCGTCCCGGGCCGACGTCCCTCGGATCGTACATACGCTGCACGGGTTCCCTTGGCACGACTACCAGTCGGCCGCCGCGCGGCAGGCCTACATCCGCACCGAGCGGAGGTTGTCCCGCCTGACCGACGCATACCTCGCGGTCGGCACGGGGGTCGCCGTGGAGGCCCTGCGGCGTCGGGTCGTCCGACCTGACCAGCTCGTCACCATCGGACCAGCCGTCGAGGCAGCCGCAGTAACCGTCTCGGCCGCCTCGCGGGCCCGGGCGCGGGCACTGTTGGACCTGCCCGACGACGCGACGATCGTCGGCACCGTCGGCCGGCTGGACTTCCAGAAGGCGCCCGACGTGATGCTCGAGGCACTGGCTCGGATGACGGCCCCGGCTGTGCTCGTCTGGGTGGGCGGCGGTCCGCTCCTCGAGGAGTCCGCCGGTCGGGCACGGGCGCTCGGGATCAGTGACCGGGTGCGGCTGCTCGGCAACCGCGAGGACGTGCCTGAGCTGTTGCCCGCCTTCGACGTCTTCGCGATGTCCAGCCGGTACGAGGGGCTACCGTGCGCCATCGTCGAGGCCCAGGCCTGCGGCATACCGGTGGTGGCCACCTGGGTGAACGCCGTCTCCGATGCCGTCGTCCCCGGGGTGACCGGTCTGCTCGTCGCGCCGCAGGATCCGGCGCAGCTCGCCGGTGCTCTGGACCACGCGCTGACCCACCCGCGGCAGGCAGCCGCGTGGGCCGACCGGGCTCGTTCGGCCCTGGGCACCCGCTATGACGCGAGCACGCTGGCCGAGACGCTGTGCGAGGTCTACACCCCCGAGCAGAAGAGGCGTCCAGTCCTGACCCCGGTGACCGGATTGGGGAGGGCGTCATGAGCGCCGTCGACGCAGCCCTGGCAGTTCTGGTGCCGACGGGCACTCCGGTCGTCACGGTCTCAGGCCCGCACCCCGTCTCCGGCGTGGACCTGCCTCGCCTGGAGCACGGCGCGCAGCTCGTGCTCCTCGACGGCCGGCGCCTCAGCCCCCGGCGGGTACGGCTGCTGGCCAGGGACGCCGGACTCGTCGTCGACCGCGAGCTCGTCGTCCTCCCGAGCCTGAGTGAGCCGGCCTTCGTCGTTGAGGACTCGGTGGAGAGCATGAGGTGGTTCTGGAACGCCTTCGCCACGGTGCCCCCTGGTCGGTCCACCGGCTCGCTGTTGCTGACCGCCGCTACCCATCTCGGCCGCCACCGGGCAATGCTGCGGTGGGTCGGCCGTCTCGTTCCAGGGCGCATGGTCCTCGCGCACCGGCCATGAGCACCGTGACGCAGCCCGCAGTCGGCGCACCAGACCTGCTGGCCGTCAGTGAGGTGCTGCGCGAACACCTGCCCGCGGGCCGGACGCGCCTGGCGGTCGTGGCGATGTCGAAGGACGAGAACCCGAAGGCGGTCGTGATGGCGACCCCGGCGGGCGAGAGCGCCCCGACACTGGCGGTGAAGGTCGCCCTGACCCCCGGGGCTGCGGTGTCGGTTCGCGCCGAGGCAGCTGCTCTCGACCGACTCGCCGAGCTCGACGACGCGCTCCTGGGAGGCACCATTCCCCGTCGGATCGCCCTGCACGACAACGGGAAGATCGGCACGCTGCTCGTGACGACGGTCGCTCGGGGACGGCCCCTGGCGGTCGACTACCACCGCTGGCACCACACCAGCCGGCGTCGCAGCGTGGAGGCCGACTTCCGCGCGGCGCAGGCCTGGCTCGCAAGGCTCAGCGACATTGCGGTTCCGGCGCAGGCAGAGCCCCGCTTTGCCGACGAGGTGGCCGCCCGCTGGCCCGACGACGAGGTGGGCGCAGCTGCAGCGACGGTCTGCCGCCAGGCCCGTGAACGCCTCGGAGAGCTCGACGCGACGCACGTCGCGCACGGTGACTTCTGGTGCGGCAACATCCTCCGGTCGGGCCCGGCGGTGAGTGGGGTCGTCGACTGGGAGCACACCCAGTTCGGCGTGTCCCCCCTGTGGGACAGGGTCCGGTTCGCTCTCGCGTACACCCTCTACCTCGACCGGCACACGACGTCCGGCGCGTCGGTCCACGGCCACCCTGGGCTGACCGCGGGAGCCTGGGGAGAGCCGGTTCGTTACCTGCTGCGGGGTCGCGGGTGGTACACCGAGTGTGTGGGCGCGTTCATCGCGACCACCGCTGCTGGCGAAGGGCCCCTTCGGGGTTCCTGGCGGGACGCGGTGATCGTCGGGCTGGGCCAGGTCGCGGGGGGCAGCGACCAGGCAGACTTCGCCCGCGCCCACGCGCGGCTGCTCGCGGAGGTGGGCTCGTGACGACGACCCTGCAGCCCGCGAACGCCCCAGTCGGGCGCGTGGCCGCGCCGACCCGGCGGCCGGTGCGTCAAGTGACTCCGGCGTCGCCGTCCTTGCGTCTCACCATCGCGGCCGCCATCGCCTGTATGCCGGTCCTCGTGCCCAACGGGCCTGGTAACACCTCTCCTGCCGATCTGCCGATTGTCCTGGCGATGGGCGGCGTCCTGCTGTGGCTGTCTCGCAACGGGGTTCGCGTGAACCTGCCCTACGCCCTGGGGATGTGGCTGCTCATGACGGGGGGTGCCATCGCAGCGCTCGCCAACGCCGACGTGCGCTCAACCGCGCCGCTCGCTCAGGACCTCTTCCTGCTGCTCTGGGCTGGAACGATCGCGAGCGCGGTGCGGGCCGACCGCTCTCTCGTCCGGCTCATTTGCGCGACCTGGTGCTGGAGCGGGGTCACCTGCGCCTCGCTGCTCATCCTCGGCAGGCTGGCGGGGATCTCGTGGCTGGCTGGTCAGACCCTCAGGGACGGATCGCGTTCGGCCCTGACCTTCGGTGACCCCAACCTCGCCGGCAACTACTTCGTCGCCTGCCTGTTCCTGGTCCTCGCGTCACGTCATCCCCGCCGTCCGCTGCCGCGCACCGCGGCGGTGCTTGCGATCGCGATGGCGATCGTCTTCACCGGCTCCAACGGGGCGCTGGTCGGGATGGTCGTCGGGGTCGTCGCGGGGCTCATCGTGGGGCGGTGGCGCTCCCGTGGGCCGGTCGCGGCGACCGGGCTCGCCTGTGTCCTGCTGGTCGGGGCCGGTCTGCTGCTGACCTCGGTGAACTGGACGTCGTTGCAGGAGCAGGCCGCAGCGAGCGGACCGGTGCTACACGACTCCTTCGGTCGCAGTGACTCCTCTAGCGCCGACCGGCAGGTGCTCTTCGCCGAAGGGGTGCGGCTGTACTGGAGCGGCAACCTGGTCGGCATCGGGCCAGGCCGCACGAAGAACGTCCTCGCCGCCATGCCAGCTCCTTACGTCAAGGAGGCGCACAACGACTATGTCGCCACCGTTCTCGAGCTCGGCGCGATCGGCGCCGTCGGCCTGGTGGTGCTGCTCACCACGGTCGCCACGCGGCTCCAGCGCCTGGCCGGCGGGACGGCACGGGGGCGTTGGGGGGCGTTGACCGCTGGGATGCCGTCACCGCAGTTCCTGGTGGCGATGGGCGCTGCGTTCCTGGTGTCCGGCGCCTTCTACGAGGTGCTCCATTTCCGCCACCTGTGGGCCTTCCTGGGCCTGCTCGCCGGGTTGGACCTGATCCGTGCCGACACCGCCGAGGCGGAAACGTCGGATGCCGGGAGGCGATGACATGCTGATGCACCTGCGCCCCACCACTCGTGCCGCCTCGGCGCGGATCCCCGGGCGAGCCGTCCTCAACAACATCTCCGCGCGGTTCGTGGCGGTGGTCGCTCTGGGGCTCGGCACGATCGTGGTCGCGCGGGTCGGCGGCGCCCAGGACGTCGGGGTGCTGGCCCTGCTGCGCGTGGTGCCCGGCTTGGTGGGGGTCCTCGCCGCCTGTGGCCTACCCGGGGCCATGGGCTACTTCCTCGCCGGCCCCCACTCGAGGGAGGCCAGGCTGTGGCCGACGATCATCGCCGTGCTCGGCGCGGGGATCGGCCTGGGCTGCGTCGCCTGGCTCGTGCTGCTGCCAGTGATCCACTCGATCCTGCTGCCGACGACGACCACTCTGGTCATGGTGCTCGCCGGGGTCAGCGTGGGCACCCAGCTGCCGCTCGCGGTGGCGAAGTCCAGCCTGCAGGGTCTGGACGACCCTTACGGGTCCAACGTGGTGACCGCCGCCGAGGAAGCGGCCTTCCTGCCGGCGTTCGGTATCGCCTACCTGCTCGGGCTGCGCGGCCCGCTGCTCCTGGTCGTGGTGCTCATCGTCGCCGATGTCGCCGTCGCTGGCGCCGGTTGGCTGCGGCTCGCCCAGCAGGTTCATCGTCGGGGGATGCGGCTGGCTGGGCGCCCCGACCGCGCGCTGGCTCGAACGATCGTGACGTTCGGGTTGCTCGGTCAGGTCGGCGGCGTGGTCGGGCTGCTCAACCTGCGCCTGGACTTCATCGTGCTCGGCTCGATGGCAGGGCCCGGTCCTTTGGGGGTGTATGCCGTGTCATCGAAGTTCGCCGAGCTGGTCAAGCTGCCGGCCCTTGCGGTGACCTGGGTGAGCTACCCGCGCATCGCGCGACAGGGTGCGGTGGCCTCGATGCGGATGCTCCGGCACCAGCTGCCCTGGCTGGCGGGACTGGGCATCGTGGGCGCGGGGGTGATCGCGCTGTCCGCCGGCCCGCTCCTGCCGGCGCTGTATGGACATGAGTTCGTCGAGTCGGTGGTCCCCGCGGTGATCATCGTCGTGGGTCTGGTGGCGTCGCCGGCCGGTGGCCTGGCCAGCGGCTACCTGCTGGGCACGCGACGCCCGGGGACCAACTCCCTGGTGCAGGGGGTCGGCCTGCTCGCGACCCTGGCGCTGGACCTGCTGCTCATCCCGCACTTCGGCGTGGTCGGGGCGGCCGTTGCCAGCGCCGTTGCCTACCTGCTCACCGATCTCAGCACCCTGCTGGTGATGCGGCACCTCACGGTAGGTGCGCGATGAGCGTCAGGCGCGCCCTCGGCGTGCTCGCCATCCTGGGTGTTGTCGTGGTCGGGGGATATACCGAAGCGGTCTCCCGCGGCGCCGAGTCGGCCCCCTCGGCGGCCGCGGCCGGGGCGACCCCCACCCCTGATAGCCGGTACGCCGGCCTCGTGGACGCCCTCCACGCCCGCGGCACGGGGGTGTGGATCGAGTCCGACTTCGTCAAGGCCTACTTGGCAGGTCCAACCCGGTACCACTACGTCCTCAATGCGGCGCTCGCGCTGGCGCGCCATCCGGGAGTGCTTGGCATCAAGGTCGCCGACGAGCTCGGCTACCACGACGGAACGACCCCGGCCCAGGCCGCCGCGGTGCTGCGCAAGGCGGTCGCCGATATTCACACGGCCATGCCCGCGACCAAGGTGCTCATCGATGTCGTGGTGCCTGAGCTGGGCTGCCTGTCGTGGACGGCGCACGCCACGTCGGAGATGCGGGTGTGCGGGGCGACCGCGCGAGGCATCACCCCCGGAGCCTCGATCGCTGCGGTCGATGGCTATGCCGCGTCTGGAGTCGACGTCATCGACCTCAGCACGGGTCTGCACGACAACAGCTGGTATGCCGCTCAGGGCTCCTCACGCGACGACGCGATGCGCCAGTGCTGGCAGGAGGCGGTGCGGCGGTGGGGGAGCAGGGTGACGCTCCAGGCGCGCAAGGCGCTGGCTCACGCGGGCCGATACACCGCAGGGATCGCGCAGGCCGAGGCCGACGTGCACACGTACGTCGACATCCCCCTCGCGGAGGGCGCGAAGGCGGCAGACATCTGGACCTGGGCGCAGCACTACCAGGGCGAGCTCGTCACGATCACCGATCCGCAGGCTCGTCCGAACGCTCTGACCCGAGCCCTGCAGGAACGGCGCGCCAGGGGAGCGAGACTGTGGACGCACATGACGCCCTCGACGCTCCAGGTGGGTCTGCAGTACGACGTGAGCGCGGCGTCCCAGCAGTTCGACGTGATCTTCGTGGCGGCGGGGACAGGGTGAGCGAGCAGGATGCCGCGCGCGTCGGCATGGCCCGACGGGTCCTCGACGTCGTCGTCGCCTCGGTCGCGTTGGTCCTGACCGCGCCGGTCGTCCTGGCGGCCATGGTCGTGATCCGCATGACCAGTCCCGGGCCGGCGTTGTTCCGTCAGGAGCGGGTGGGCGCCCGGGGCCGCCCGTTCACCATCCTCAAGCTGCGTACCATGACCACCGGCGGCCAAGGTCTGGACATCACCATGGGGGGCGACGCGCGGGTCACGCGGGTCGGCTCGGCACTGCGACGCACCTCGCTCGACGAGCTGCCTCAGCTCGTCAACGTGCTGCGCGGCGAGATGACCCTGGTGGGGCCTCGCCCGGAGACGGTCTCGCTGGCGCTGCTCTACCCGCCGGAGTGTCGCTGGGTGTTCGAGCACACCCCTGGCCTGACCGGACCCGCGCAGGTCCGGATGCGTGACTCACGGGTTCTCGCGGCACGGCCGGTGGCCGCAATACACGGGCACGAGCTCGACCCGGAGCGGTGGTACCTGGAGAACGTGGTGCCGCGCCGCGTGCAGCTCGATGCGACCTTTCTGCGGGCGCCCAGTCTGGCGCACACCGTGGCGCTCCTGATGGAGACGGCCGCGTACCTGCTGGGCGCGCCCTGACTGATCGCAGTCAGAGCCCGCCGTCAGGAGGCGCTAGGGGCGGGTACCGCCGCGTGGGACACCTGCAGCGGGTCGCAGCGGGCGTTGAGGCAGGCGCCCGTCTCGAGGTCGAAGTCGAAGTTGTGACCCAGGCAGCGCAGCACTCCGTCGTGGATGATCCCGCCGTGCTGCAGATCCTCCCCGGCATGGGGGCAGTAGCGGCTGACCACGTACTCCTGGCTGCCGTCGGACAGCACGACCGTCTCGGCGGGGTCGCGGGTCGTCTCGTAGTCCTCGATCGCCTCGAGGGCGTCGCGGTCGGCGTGCTTGAGCAGTCCGACCAGGTAGTCGTTGTAGACGTCGGGGTCGCGGCTGGCCCGGATGCGCAGGGACAGGAACAGGTCCTCCCAGCGGGTTCGTCCGGTGATCACGGCGTCGAGCCAGCGTGCCTCGACCGTGAGGTGGTAGCCGGGGGTGCGGCCCGACGGGCTCAGGTCGACCTCGGTCGTGTCGGGCCCGAGCCGCACGTCCCAGGTGCCCCCCGCCCGTCCGAGCACCTCGAAGCGCACCGTCATGCCGATCCGTTGCAGGAAGTACCCCGAGAGTGCACCGAGGTCCATGAAGTGCTCGCGGAAGCGCTCCGCGAGCCGGCTGTCGGGCGAGGGGTCGGGCAGGTCCGCGTAGACCGCGGCGATCTCCTCGGCCCGCCGGGCGGCATACGCGCGCAGGTAGTCCTCGGTGTCGTCGAAGGAGAAGTCGTCCCATCTCGGGTCGTGCTCGACCTCACCCGAACCGGCATCCAGCCGGTCGCCGGGCAGCAGATAGAGGGCCCGCTGGTCGGGCAGCCGATCCTGCAGGAAGGCCAGCGCCTGAGCCTGGTCCGGGAAGATCCCAGGGGCCTTCATCGCCGCGTTGTGGTGCGCCAGGGCAGGGTCGAGGAACGCTGGCGGCCCGGCATACGGCATCACGATCTTCGGCGGCGCGGACCGCAGCAGGCGCGTCACGGCCCGGAACTTGCCCAGCCGCTTCTCCGAGCTGAGCCGCGCGATGACCTCCGGTGGGTAGTCGTAGCAGATGGGATGCCAGGAGGCTCCGGACATCTGTACCCCCATGACGTCGATCGGACGACCCGACTCCTCGGCGGCGCGCCGCAGCTGGCTGACGCTGAGCCGCGCGTCGTTGGTGTGCAGCACGGCGTGCCCGTCGACGTGGACGAGGATGGCGGCGTCGTGGCACATCGGACTCTGCTCGGGGATCACGGTCACCCAGTCGCCGCGGTCGTTGAGCGCCAGCCGCTCCCAGGCGTCGAGCTCGATGACGACGTTGCGGATGCCGGCCCCGGCGATGCGGTTGCGCATCTCCCGGGACGGGTAGCGCGGGATGACCAGCCGCACCGACGCCGAGAGCCCCCGCAGCAGGGGCAGGTCGAGGTGGTCGAGGTGCTCGTGGGAGATGGCCACCCAGTCGACGTCGAGGATCTGCGGGGTGCGGACATGGGCGTTGTCGGGGAACGGGAACCAGGAGCCGAGGAACGCCCCTCGCGGCGACATCCAGGGGTCGCACAGCATCCGCAGGCCCGGCGCGTCGATCCGCAGGCCGGCGTGGCCGAGTGAGGTGACCAGTGGTCCGTTCATGGCTCGACCATCCGCCGATCGGGCTTGCGATGACACCGCCGCCGGTTCGACCGCGTCCTACGGCGTTTGGCGGAGCGTCAGCGCGTCACTGCCCGCAGAGCTTGCGCAGGGCCTTCAGGTCGCCGTGGATCGTCGCGCCGATGTCGGTGTGGCGCTGCGGGGACTGCGTCGAGGGGACCGTCAGGGTGGTGCGGTAGGCGGCGAGGTCGTCGGCGAGGCTCTGCACGGACTCCCGCACGTCCGCCGAGGCCGTGGTCCGGGCCAACAGGACAGCCTGGTTTCGTGCGGCCGTGAGTGCGCTCGGGTTGCCGGTGCGCGAGGTCGCGGAGACGGCGTGGGCGATGACGACCAGGACCGACGAGCAGTCGCCGGACTGCGTCTGCGTTGCGGTTCTGGCCGTGGCCGCTGGGACCTCGCGGGACGCGCCGCTCGCGACCAGTGCCGTGCCAAGGGCCAGGACCAGGCCGAGAACGACGCCGATCACGGGGCGCCAGCGGCGACCTGTGGTGGTTGCCGGGCTCATGGCGTCACCCCGCTCTGGGTCGAAGGCTGGTACTCGAAGGCGCCGCGGTCGTCGTAGCTGCGAACCCCGACGCCGGTGTCGACGGTGGCCGGGTCGTCGACCCGCGGCTGTGACGCGGCGTCGACGGCGGTCTGGCCAGGTGCGCTGGAGTTGGCCGAGTCGATCGCGGGGGAGCCGGCCTGGAGGGTGAAGTTGGCCAGCGCGGGGTTGGCCAACCGCGGGTCTGCCTGCAGGCCGTGGATCTCCTGGCCGGTTGCCGCCTGGAACGCCGCCAGCGAGGTGTAGGACGTGGCGCCCCAGACCATCATCGTGCCGCCGAGGCTGAGGTTGACGAGGTCGTAGTCGAGGCTGGTGCCGAGCTGCGAGGTCGAGTCGATGCGGATGTTGCCTCGGGACCGTGGGCACTTAACCGTCCCGCCGAGACCGTCGGGGCACAGGATCGCGTTGTCGACCGAGATGTTGTTGGCGATGGTGAAGCCACTCGGGGTGCCCGCGGGGATGCCCTCGACATTGATGCCGGCGGCGACGTTGCCATAGACGGTGTTGCCGACGATCGAGCTGCCCGTGACGCCGAAGTCGTCGATGCCGTGGTCACCGGTGATGCAGCCAGCGGTGTTTCCGGTGGGCGGCGGGCTGCAGTTCGACAGCGCCACGGTCGTGAAGCCCATGCTGTGGTAGCTGACGTTGTCCACGATCGTGTTGCGGTCGCCACCGGGATAGGACTGGATGCCGGAGTCCTCGTTGTCGTGGAGCCGGTTCCCGCTGACGAGGTTGCCGGGAGCGCGAAGGTCGATCCCCACGGCATTGCGCACGTAGCCGTAGGCGTTCCACGAGACCTCGTTGCCGGTGAGCTGGTTG
>DASYGI010000440.1:0-11017 GCA_035999925.1 Pedococcus sp. | reverse complement strand
CGCGGAACACCTCCGGCAGGGTCACGTCGTGGTCGGGCCGCGACACGACCTCGATCGCGTCGCCCCGGTTGACCGTTCCGCCGCGGACCACGGACAGGTACGCACCGGTGCGCCCGACCTGGGTGAACCGCTTGACCCAGTGGGGCTCCCCCATCCGGGCCGCGAACGTCGCGCACGGGATCCGTGGCGCGGTGACCTCGAGGACCACCTCGTCCCCCACCGCCCACCGGTCACCGACCCGCGAACCATCCACCTCGAGCCCGACGGTCGTGAGGTTCTCCCCGAACATCCCGTCGGGGAGTGGACGCCCGAGCTGTTCGGACCACCAGTCCAGCTCCTCCCGAGCGAACGCGTAGACCGCTTGGACATCCCCGCCGTGATGGCGCTGGTCCCCGACGAAGTCACCGACCAGCCCACTGCCGAGGCCACCGTGCTTAGGCCCCGGTGGCCGCAGCCGGGCGGACTCCACCGGACGCTTGCCGATGCCGGTGACGCCGACCTGCTTGGCTCCATTGGGTTCTGGCCGCCCGACGTTCAGCGACAGCAGCGATGCGGACATGCCGCCCAGCCTAGGCACCTGGCTGCCTGGCGACGGGCTGGACCTGTCAACGGAATTTCCCGAGCCCGCTGACGGGACCCTGGGGTACGTTCCCTCGGGTGAGCATCGATACCCCCACAACCCGAGCCGTCACCGAGATCGACCGCATCGCCGATGCGTTCCTCGCCGAGCTCGTCGTCCTGAGCCCGATCACCGCCACGTACCTCGGGATTCCCGGGCATGAGGCCGACCTCGACGACTTCTCGCCGGCCGGCCACGCTGCCCATGCCGAGCTGCGGCGGCGCACCCTCGACCAGCTCGACAAGGCCCGGCCCACCGACGACATCGACCGGGTGACCGTCTCTGCGATGCGAGAGCGGCTCGGCCTCGCCGAGGAGACCCACGCCGCCGGCATCGACGAGATGTCGCTCAACGTCATCGCCTCGCCGCTGCAGGAGATCCGCGGCGCCTTCGACCTGATGGCGACCGCGACCGACGAGGACTGGCGGGTCGTCGGCCGGCGCATGGCCAAGGTCCCCGTCGCCCTGGAGCAGTGGCGACAGAGCCTGACCAGCGCCGCGGCCAAGGGCAACGTGGCCCCCCGGCGCCAGGTCGAGGCCTGCGCCGCCCAGTGCCAGGACCTGACCGCTGACGACGGCTACTTCGCCACCCTGCTCCAGGGCGCGCGCGCTTGGGACGCCGAGCTGTCGTCGCAGACACGGGACGAGCTCACTGCGGCGGTGGACACCGCCCGCGCCGCGTATGCCGAGCTGGGCACGTGGCTCACGACGGAGCTGCTGCCGCAGGCTCCCGAGCCCGACGCCTGCGGCCGGGACCGCTACCAGCTGCTGTCTCGCTCGTTCCTCGGAGCCAGCGTGGACCTCGAGGAGACCTACGCCTGGGGGCAGCAGGAGGTCGAGCGGATCACCGCGGAGATGGAGCAGGTGGCCGAGCGGATCAAGCCGGGCAGCACCGTCAAGGAGGCCATCGCCGCGCTCGAAGGCGACCCGGCATACCAGCTGCACGGCACAGATGAGCTCAAGGCGTGGATGCAGACCCGCGCCGACGAGGTGATCGCCAACCTGGCCGACACGCACTTCGACATCCCGGGACCGGTGCGCACCATCGAGTGCCTCATCGCCCCCACCCAGACCGGTGGCATCTACTACACCGGCCCCAGCGAGGACTTCTCCCGCCCCGGTCGGATGTGGTGGTCGGTGCCCCGGGGCGTGACCGAGTTCGGCACCTGGAAGGAGCTCACGACCGTCTACCACGAGGGCGTGCCCGGCCATCACCTCCAGGTCGCGCAGACGGTCTTCCGCTCCGAGCTGCTCAACACCTGGCGCCGCCTCGCCGCCTGGACCTCCGGTCACGGCGAGGGTTGGGCGCTCTATGCCGAGCGGCTCATGGCCGAACTGGGCTACATGGACGACCCCGGTCACCGAATGGGCCTGCTGGACAGCCAGTCGTTGCGCGCTTCTCGGGTGGTCATCGACATCGGGGTGCACTGTGGGTTCGAGGCACCCGCCGAGGTCGGTGGCGGCGAGTGGACCTACGACAAGGCCTGGCAGTACCTGACCGCGCACGCCAACCAGGGCGAGGCGTGGCTGCGCTTCGAGCTCGACCGCTACCTCGGCTGGCCGGGGCAGGCGCCGTCGTACAAGATCGGCGAACGGCTCTGGATGCAGCTGCGCGACCAGGTCAAGGAGCGGGAAGGCGCGGAGTTCTCGTTGAAGGACTTCCATCGCCGGGCCCTGGACATCGGAGGGGTGGGCCTCGACACCCTGCGCGAGGCGGTGCTGGGCGAGCTGACCTGAACCGCTCGGCGACCTCGGCGCACGACAGTGCGAGGATGCCCGCGTGGAACTCGCCCTGACGCTGGTGGCCCTGGTCGCCGCCGTCATCCTCATTGCCGGCACCGCCCGGCGGATCGGGGCACCGCCGCCGCTGCTGCTCATCGCGGCTGGCATTGTGGGCTCCTACCTGCCCTTCATCAGCGAGCCTCAGCTGACCCCCGAGGTCGTGCTGGTCGGGCTGCTGCCGCCGCTGCTCTACTCGGCGGCGGTCCGCACCTCGCTGGTGGACTTCCGGGCGAACACCTCGGCCATCTTCGCCCTGTCCGTCGGGCTGGTGCTGTTCACCGCGGCCGGAGTCGGGCTGGTCACGTGGTGGCTGTTGCCCGTGCCGTTCGCCGTCGCGTTCGCTCTGGGCGCCGTCGTCGCCCCGCCGGACGCGGTGGCGGCTTCGGCGGTGGCCCGTCGGATCGGCCTCCCCCGGCGCGTCGTCACCATCCTCGAAGGCGAGTCGCTGGTCAACGATGCGACAGCGCTGGTGTCGTTGCGCACCGCGATCCTGGGGTTCACGGCCGCGGGTGCGGTGTCCTTCGGGTCGATGACTCTGGACTTCGGCCTGGCCGTGGTGGTGGGGCTCGGCTTCGGGGTGCTGGTGGCGCTCGCCATCGGCCTGGTGCGCCGCCAGCTGACGGATCCCGCGCTGGACACCTCGTTGTCCTTCATCGTCCCCTACGTCGCCTACCTGCCTGCCGAGCACTTCCGGGGCTCGGGCGTGTTGGCCGTGGTCGTGGCGGGGCTCCTGCTCGGCCACAAGTCCCCCACGGTGCAGACGGCCTCCTCACGCCTGAGCGAGCGCATCAACTGGACCTCGGTCCAGTTCCTGCTCGAGCACGCGGTGTTCCTCCTTCTGGGGCTGCAGATGCGCCGCATCGTTGCTGACGTGGCGCACTCGGGGCTCGGCTGGGGGCGTGTCATCGTCATCTCCCTGGCCGTCTTCGCGGCGGTGACCGTCCTGCGGCCGCTCTACATCTTCCCGGTGCGGTGGTTCGAACACCGGGTGCTGCGCAAGACGGTGCGCGAGCGCCAGTCGGCCGCGCACAACGCGATCATCTCGTGGGCCGGGATGCGAGGGGTGGTCACGCTGGCCGCCGCCCTGTCGCTGCCCCCGGCACCCCAGACCCCGTACCGCAGCGTGCTCGTGTGGGTGGCCATGTTCGTCACTATCGCGAGCCTGCTCGTCCAAGGCACGACGTTGCCCTGGCTGGCCAGGGCACTTCGGGTCCGCGGGCCCGACCCGCGCGAGGACGCGCTCCAGGAGGCGACCATCCTCCAGGCGTCGGTGGCGGCGGGGCTGACGGCTCTGGAGGACTGCGACCAGTCCGACCCGGATGTCATCGCCGCACTGCGTTCGCGAGCCGAGAGCCGGACGAACATCGTGTGGGAACGGCTCGGGCAGGGTCGCGACGGGGCGGAGACCCCCAGCGAGACGTATCGTCGGATGCGTCTGGTCATGTTGCAGGCCGAGCGCGCCGAGCTCTTGCGGATCCGCGACGCCGGGATCGTCGACCAAGAGGTGCTGAGCCACGTGATGGCGCAGCTGGACATCGAGGAGTCCATGCTCGACCGCATCGAGGACCGCACCGAAGCGCTGCGCGACGAGCCGCTGCTACCCCCTGAGCGTGGGGAGGACGAGTGTGAGCACCTGGCCGCCCACCACGACCGGTTCGTCCCACCGACCAGTCCGCAGGGGTGCGAGGAGTGCCTGCGGGACGGGACCACCTGGGTGCACCTGCGGTTGTGCCTGGACTGCGGCCACGTCGGCTGCTGCGACTCCTCGCCGCAGCGTCACGCGTCGGCCCACTTCCGGGAGACCGTGCACCCGGTGATGCGCAGCTTCGAGCCCGGCGAGGCATGGCGCTGGTGCTTCGTCGACGAGCAGCTCGGCTAGCGTGACGTCAGTGACCGTCAGCCTCGTCCTCGCCTCCGCCTCCCCCGCCCGCAAGAAGCTGCTCCATGCCGCCGGGATCGACCCGAGCGTCGTCGTGAGCGGGGTCGACGAGGAAGCGGTCCTGGAGACGGCCCGCTCGACGCATGGCGAGCTGGCCGCCGAGGATGTCGCCCTGCTGCTGGCTCGCGCGAAGGCCGAGGATGTCGCCGGCCAGATCGACCACGCGGTGATCGTCGGCTGTGACTCGGTGCTCGAGCTCGACGGCCAGATCCACGGGAAGCCGGCGTCGGCAGCCGAGGCCACCGCTCGGTGGCGGCAGATGCGTGGCAACACCGGGGTGCTCCACACCGGGCACTGGCTGGTCGACACTCGCGACCTGGACGCCGGTGGCACCGGGGCCACCCTGGGGGCGACCGCCTCGACGACCGTGCACTTCGCCCGGCTCACCGATGCCGAGATCGAGGCCTACGTCGGGTCGGGCGAGCCGTTGCGGGTTGCCGGGGCGTTCACCCTCGACGGCCTGGGCGGCCCGTACGTCTCGGCCATCGAGGGCGACCCCAGCAACGTGGTCGGCCTGTCGCTGCCCCTGTTGCGCGAGCTGCTCGGCGAGCTGGGACTCACCTGGCACGAGCTTCGCGCGTCGGGGACCCCCACCTAGCCGCTCGCCCTCAGACGGGCGGGATGTCGCGACGCTTCGTGGCGAAGTGCCGTTCGCGGCCCTTGGCATACCTCAGCCGCAGCAGCAGCTCGCCACGCAGCGCGTCCGCCTCGATGATCTGGTCGAGCACGAGGTCAGCCGCCAGCCGCTCGAGGTCGACGTCCTGCTCGTACTCGCGTCGCATGTCCTGGACGAACTGCTCGCGTTCGGCCTCGTCCTCGATGGCTGCGATCTTGTTGGCGTAGACGGCGTTGACGGCCGCCTCCGGACCCATGACCGCGATCCGGGCGGTCGGCAGGGCGATGGTGGCGTCGGGGGCGAAACCAGGACCGCCCATGGCATAGAGCCCTGCACCGTAGGCCTTGCGCACGATGACGCAGAACTGCGGGACGGTGGCCGAGGAGACGGCCGAGACCATCTTCGCGCCGTGCCGGATGATGCCGCCGCGTTCGACCTCGGAGCCGATCATGAAGCCTGGGACGTCGGCGAGATAGATCAGCGGGATGGAGTACGCGTCACACAGCCAGATGAACCGGGCCGCCTTGTCGGCGCTGTCGGCGAAGAGCACGCCACCCTTGACCGCCGAGTTGTTGGCGATGATCCCGACCGTCTCGCCTGCCATCCGCCCGAACCCGATGACGAGCTCGGCCGCGAAGAGCGGCTTGATCTCGAAGAACGACTCGTCGTCGACCAGCCCGTCGATGACCTCGTGGACGTCGAACGGCTGGCTCTCGCGCTCGGGGACGGTATGCCGCGTCAGCGGCCTCGACGGCTCCTCCGGCGCGTAGGTGGGCTGCTCCGAGCGCCAGCTGGTGGGCAGGTAGGAGAAGTAGAGCTTGGCCAGCTCGATGGCCTCGGTGTCGTCGGACACCAGCAGGTCGCCCATCCCCGAGACGGTGCAGTGCATCCGCGCACCACCCATGTCCTCAAGGGAGACCTTCTCGCCCACGACCATCTCGGCCATCCGCGGGCTGCCCAGGTACATCGAGGCGTTGCCCTCGACCATGATGACCAGGTCGGTGAACGACGGGATGTACGCGCCACCCGCCGCGCTGGGCCCGAACAGGCAGCAGACCTGGGGCACCTTGCCGGACAGGGCAACCTGGTTGTGGAAGATGTGTCCGGCGCCGCGCCGCCCGGGGAACATCTCGACCTGGTCGGTGATCCGCGCCCCCGCCGAGTCGACGAACCAGAAGACTGGCAGCTCCTCGCGCAGCGCCATCTCGGTCGCCCGCACGATCTTCTCCACGGTGCGGGCGCCCCACGAACCGGCCTTCACGGTCGGGTCGTTGGCGATGACGATGGCCGCCCTGCCGTCCACGGTGCCTCGACCTGTCACCACCCCGTCAGCCGGCAGCCCCGCGGCCATGGCGTTGGCGAAGCGGCCGTCCTCGACGAAGCTCCCCTCGTCGAACAGCAGCGCGATCCGGTCGCGCACGTAGAGCTTGCCCTGCGAGTCGAGCTTGGCCTGCGCCTTGGCGGGCGCTGACGCCGAGGCCTCGTATGCCGCCGCGAGGCGGGTCCGGACATCGGTCACCTTGGGGTCGGAACCAGAGTCCGCCGCCGTGGCGAAGGGAGACTGGGAAGGGGGGCCGGAGGGGGAGGTCACCGGCATACCTTCTCGCAGTTCCGCGCTCATGCGCTCGGCAGGCCGAGGTGACGGGCGATGACCATGCGCTGCACCTCGGAGGTGCCCTCACCGACCTCGAGGATCTTGGCGTCCCGGTAGAACCGGGCCACCGGGTACTCCTCCATGAAGCCGTTGCCCCCAAAGACCTGGGTGGCGATCCGGGTGGCGGTGACGGCGGCCTCGGTGGAGTAGAGCTTGCAGATCGCGGCAGCCTGCTTGACCTCCTTGACCGAGCGACGACCGGCCTCGAGCTCGTCCTTGAGCCAGGCGGCCTTGTAGGTCAGCTGCCGGGACGCCTCGACCATGACGGCGAGGTCCGCGATCTGGAACGAGACACCCTGGTTGGAGCCGATGGGACGGCCGAAGGCCTTGCGGGTCTTGGCGTACTGGGTCGACTCCTCGAGCATCCGCTGGCTCATCCCCACTGCGAGCGCGGAGATGGCGATCCGGCCGTCGTCCAGGGTCTTGAGGAACTGCTTGAAGCCGTCCCCCTCGTTGCCGAGCAGGTTGGCCGCCGGGACGCGGCAGTTCTCGAAGGTCAGTCCGTGCGTGTCGGAGGCGTGCCAGCCGAGCTTGTCGTAGGCCGGCTCGACCGTGAACCCGGGCGTGCCGGACGGGATCATGATGGCGCTGAGCTGGGCGGAGCCGTCGTCGTTCGTGCCGGTGCGTGCGGTGACCGTGACCACGGAGGTGATGTCGGTGCCCGAGTTGGTGATGAAGGCCTTGGCGCCGTTGACGACCCACTCGTCGCCATCGCGGGCCGCCTTGGTGCGGGTTGCGCCGGCGTCCGACCCCGCGTCGGGCTCGGTCAGGCCGAACCCGGCCAGCGCGCGGCCCGCGACCAGGTCGGGCAGGAAGCGCTGCTTCTGCTCCTGGCTGCCGTAGGTCAGGATCGGGTTGATGCCGAGTCCGACCCCCGCGGACAGCGTGATACCGATCGACTGGTCGACCCGGCCCAGCTCCTCGATCGCGACGCACAGGCTCGTGAAGTCCCCATCTGCGCCCATACCCCCGAACTCCTCGGGCACCACGAGGCCGAACAGGCCCAGCTCCCCCATCTTCGGGACGAGCTCACTGGGGAAGTAGTGGTCCTTGTCCCATTTGGCGATGTGTGGCTCGACCTCGGCCTGGGCGAACTCCCGGACGACCTTCCGGAAGTCCTCGTGCTCCTTGCTCAGCTCGAACATCGTGCTCCCACTCTCATTGTCGACAGTGCGGCTCGAGGATCGCCCAGGCCGCGCGGCATACCGCCAGTGCTTGACGTTGACGTAAACGTAAAGCAATACTCGCCGGTATGCCAGCCCTGGATCGTGAGACGTGGACCATCCGCGACATCGCGGACGAGTTCGAGGTCACCCATCGCACGGTCCGGCACTACGAGGACCTCGGGCTGATCACCCCCGAGCGACGGGGAACGGCGCGCGTCTACCACCGCCGTGACCGCACCCGGCTGGCCCTGATCCTGCGCGGCAAGCGGCTGGGGTTCCCGCTGGAGGAGATCCGCACGATCATCGACCTCTACGACCGGCCCCGTGGCAAGGCCAGCCAGCTCGAGTACGTGCTCGGACAGATCGACGAGCGCCGGCGCGACCTCGAGCAGCGACGGCGCGACCTCGAGGACGCCCTCACCGAGCTCGGCCAGTTCGAGCGACGGTGCCGGGAGGACCTTGCCCGCCTAGGCTGACGGCATGGCGATGTCAGTCCTGTTCATCGGTGGCACCGGCGTGATCAGCTCGGCCTGCTCACGAGAGGCGGTGGACCGGGGCAGTGCGGTGACCATCCTCACCCGGGGCACGAGCGCGACCCACCCCACCCCCGACGGCGTGGAGGCACTGCAGGCCGACGTCCGTGACGCCGACGCGGTCCGCGCGGCGGTCGGCCAGCGCGAGTTCGACGTCGTGGCCGACTTCCTGTCGTTCACCCCGGACCAGGTCCGCCAGCAGCTGGACCAGTTCGGCGGACGCACTGGGCAGTACGTGTTCATCAGCTCGGCGTCGGCGTACCAGACACCCCCTTCTCGCCTGCCCGTTACCGAGTCGACGCCCCTGCGGAACCCCTTCTGGACCTACTCCCGCAACAAGATCGCGTGCGAGGACCTGCTGGTCCAGGCCTACCGCGAGGACGACCTGCCGATGACCATCGTCCGCCCCTCGCACACGTACGACCACACGCTGCCGCCGTTCCACGGCGGCTGGACCATGGTCGAACGAATGCGGCAGGGCAAGCCGGTCGTCGTCCACGGGGACGGCACGTCACTGTGGACCATCACGCATCACGAGGACTTCGCCCGCGCGTTCGTCGGGCTGCTCGGGCGGCGCGACGCGTTCGGCGAGGCGTTCCACATCACTTCGGACGAGGCGCCCACCTGGAACCGCATCTACACCGACGTCGCCGAGGCAGCCGGCGTGGAGCCGACCCTGGTGCATGTGACCTCCGACGCCATCGCTGAACAGGACGCCGACATCGGGGCGTCCCTGCTGGGCGACAAGGCGAACTCGATGGTGTTCGACAACAGCAAGATCCGCACGCTGGTCCCCGGCTGGCATGCCAGGATCCCGTTCCGCCAGGGGGCGCAGGAGATCGTCGACTGGCACGACGCCGACCCCGCACGGCGGCGCGTCGACCCGCAGCTCGACGCGCTGTACGACCGGCTGGTCGACGCGCACCGACCGCGCTAGCCGCCCTCCGACAACCGCGCTGGCCGCCCTCACACGACCGCCCTAGCGGCGCTCAGACCCGGGTGCGCACGGCATAGAGCTCGGGGAAGAACGTCAGGTCGAGGGCGCGCCGCAGGAAGTCCACGCCCGACGAGCCGCCGGTGCCCTTCTTGTGGCCGATCGTGCGCGTGACCACCTGCAGGTGGCGGAAGCGCCATTGCTGGAAGTTGTCCTCGATGTCGACAAGCTCCTCGCAGGTCTCGTAGACACCCCAGTGCTCGTGCGGGTGGGCGTAGACCTCCGCCAGGGTGTCGACCAATGCCTCGTCCGGCCGGTAGGGCTGGCTGAAGTCACGCTCGAGAAGCCGTGCGGGCACGGCATACCCATGGCGGTCCAGGTAGCGCAGAAACTCGTCGTACAGGCTCGGCTGCTCCAGGAGCTCGGCGAGCATTCCGCGGGCCGACTCGTCGTGGTCGAAGACCTTGACCATGTCGGCGTTCTTGTTGCCGAGGAGGAACTCGACGGCACGATACTGGTAGGACTGGAAGCCCGAGCTGGTCGCGAGGAACGGCCGGATCTCGGCGTACTCACTCGGGGTCAGCGTCGCGAGCACGGACCACTGGTCGGTGAGGGTTCGCTGGATGTGCTTCACCCTGGCCATTCGCTTGAGCGCCTGGGGGAGCTCGTCGGACGCCAGCAGGCCTCGCGCCGAGCGGAGCTCGTGCAGCATGAGCTTGAGCCAGAGCTCGGAGGTCTGGTGCTGGATGATGAACAGGAGCTCGTCGTGCTGGGCCGGCTCACTGCGCGGATGCTGTGCGGACAGCAGCCGACCGAGATCCAGGTAGTCGCCGTACGACATCGACGCGCTGAAGTCCTGCTGGACCCCCTCCTCGATGGGGCGGATGACCCGCGACTCCTCGTGGTTGCTCATGCGCGCAACCTACCGGTCCCCCGCGGCTGGTCTCGGCATGCGGTGTCGGGCCGGCAGGCCTACTGTCCGACACATGCACTGCCGACCCAGGTCGTGGATGGCCAGCACTGGGGCAGCTGCACTCGGCGCCGCCGCCTGCCTGCTACCCACCGCAATCTCGGTGCAGCGCGCCTCCGCCCAGCCAGTCCCCACCCTCGTGGCTTCCCCCGCCACGGCCACGCCGCCCGCTCAGGTCCAGACCCTCGACTCCACCTTGTCGTTTCCCTGGGACGTCGCACCAACTCCCGACGGCGGGCTGTTGTTCACGGAGCGAGGGGGGAACACGTGGTTCCGCAGCGCGGCCGGGACCACGCGCCTACTGACCACGGACCAGGCCGACCTGTTCGTGGGTAGCGAGGCGGGGTTGATGGGCATCACGACCGACCCCGGTTTCGCGACCAACCGGACCTACTACACCTGCCAGGCCTATCGCGGATCCGGAACGACGCCCATCGATATCAGGGTGGTTCGTTGGCAGCTGGCCGGCGACGCCCTCTCGTCAGCCCGTCAGGGCACCGTGATCACCGGGCTGCCCATCACCTCAGGCACCCACGCCGGCTGTCGGCTTAGGTTCGCCGCCGACGGCACGCTCCACATCGGGACCGGGGACGCCGTCACCGGTACCAACCCGCAGAACCTCGACTCCCTGGGCGGCAAGACCCTGCGGGTCTGGGCCGGCACCGGTCAGCCGCCAGCGGACAACCCCTTCGCGACAAGCAGCGCCAACCGACGTTTCGTCTGGACCTATGGTCATCGGAACGTCGAAGGGATGGCGCAGCGCCCCGGGACGAACCAGATGTGGAGTGTCGAGCACGGCCCGGAC
>DASYGI010000439.1:0-4122 GCA_035999925.1 Pedococcus sp. | reverse complement strand
GACGCTGACCCGGGCCCGGACCTCTGGCGGCAGCACCCGGTTCTGGTAGGCCTTGCCGGCCTCCTCGAACCACTCGCGGCAGGGCATCGACACGACCCGGGTCGGGATGCCCTGGCGTTCCAGGATCTCCCGGGCCTCAATGGCGATGGCGACCTCGGACCCGGTGGCGATGAGAATGACATCGGGCTTGCCCTTGCCGTCCGGGCCGCCGTCGACCAGGACATACGCGCCCTTGGCGACGCCCGTGGTCTTGGCGTACTGCTTGCGGTCGAGCACCGGCAGGTTCTGTCGCGTCAAGGCCAGGCCGGCCGGTCGGCCGTTGCGCAGGACCTGGGCCCAGGCTGCTGCGGTCTCGTTGGCATCCGCGGGGCGGACCACGTCGAGGCCGGGGATGGCGCGCAGGGCCGCAAGGTGCTCGATCGGCTGGTGGGTGGGACCGTCCTCGCCCAGGCCGATGGAGTCGTGCGTCCAGACGTAGGTGACGGGAACCTGCTGGATGGCCGCCAGCCGGACTGCCGGACGCATGTAGTCGGAGAAGACGAGGAACGTCCCGCCGTAGGGCCGGGTGAGCCCCTCGAGCGCGATGCCGTTGAGGATCATCCCCATGCCGTTCTCGCGGATGCCGAAGTGCAGGGTCCGGCCGTAGGGGCCGCCCTTCCAGTCGCGGGTCTGCTTGGCCTTGGGGATGAAGGACGGCTCGCCCTCCATGGTGGTGTTGTTCGACTCGGCCAGGTCGGCCGATCCGCCCCACAGCTCGGGCATCACGCCCGCCAGGGCCGTGAGCACCTTGCCCGAGGCGGCTCGCGTCGACATCCCCTTGTCGAGGTCGGCAGGGAACGACGGCAGCGCCTCGTCGAGCCCCTCCGGCAGCTTGCCGTCGACGAGCCGGTCGAGCAGGGCGGCGCGGTCGGCGTTCGCCTTACGCCACGCGGCATACGTCTTGTCCCAGGCCTTGTGTGCGGCCTTGCCGCGGGCCATCACCTTGCGTGCGTGGGCGAGCACGGCCCGGTCCACCTCGAACGTCTTGGCGGGGTCGAACCCGAGCAGCTCCTTGGTGGCGGCGATCTCGGCGTCGCCCAGGGCTGATCCGTGGGACTTGCCGGTGTCCTGCTTGGTGGGCGCGGGCCACGCGATGATGGTGTGCAGGCGGACCAGGGTGGGGCGCTTGGCCTTCTTGGACTTCTCCAGGGCGCTGAGAAGCGCATCGACATTCTCGACGTACTCCGCGCCGTCGCCGTTGCCGCGCCAGTCGACGTCGACGACATCCCAGCCGTAGGCGCTGTAGCGGGCCGCGACGTCCTCGGAGAACGAGATGTTGGTCTGGTCCTCGATGGAGATCTGGTTCGCGTCGTAGATGACGGTGAGGTTGCCCAGCTCCTGGTGGCCCGCGAGCGAGCTGGCCTCTGCCGACACGCCTTCCATGAGGTCGCCGTCGGAGGCGATGACCCAGATGTGGTGGTCGAACGGGCTGTCGCCGTTCGCCGCGTCGGGGTCGAGCAGGCCGCGCTGGCGCCGCTGCGCCATGGCCATGCCCACGGCGGAGGCCAGCCCGGACCCGAGCGGGCCGGTCGTGATCTCGACGCCGCGGGTGTGGTGGACCTCCGGGTGCCCAGGGGTCAGCGACCCCCACGTGCGCAGCGCCTGCAGGTCCTTCAGCTCGAGCCCGTAGCCGGACAGGTAGAGCTGGATGTACTGGGTCAGGCTCGAGTGGCCGGCCGACAGGACGAACCGGTCACGACCCAGCCACGCAGCGTCGTTCGGGTCGTGGTTCATCACGTTCTGGAACAACAGGTATGCCGCCGGTGCGAGGCTCATCGCGGTGCCGGGGTGACCGTTGCCGACCTTCTGGACGGCGTCAGCTGCGAGCAGTCGGACCGTGTCCACGGCGCGCACGTCGAGGTCGCTCCAACCGGCCTTCTTGGCCACCGGCCGGGGCAGCGAGGTGCTGCGCTTGCTGGTGGTCTTGGACGGTGCGGATCGGGTGGTGGTGGGCACTGATGGTTCTCCTCACAAAGAGCTGCAGAGTCGACGCACGACAACGGTCCGAGACTAGTCCCGCGGGTGATCTGCGTCGCATCCGGTCCCGTCCGTGGACCTGGTCGGGACGGGTTTAGACTGATCGTGCAAGTACGCCTCAGCAGCCACCAAAGGACGTCGTGACCGCACTCGATCCGTCAGCCCGGATCTCCGCGTCCCCAGCTCGTCGTCGCGGCGGCAAGGCAGCGGCATACCTGGCCCTCACCAAGCCCCGAATCATCGAGCTGCTGCTGGTGACCACGGTGCCGGTGATGTTCTTGGCCCACCGCGGGATCCCGTCGCTCTGGCTCATCGTCGCGACCCTGGTCGGCGGGTCGCTGAGCGCGGGCGCGGCCAACACGTTCAACTGCGTCTACGACCGCGACATCGACGCGGAGATGCATCGGACGAGCAACCGCCCCATGGTGACTGGCGAGATCAGCCCGCGTGCGGGCCTCGTCTTCGGACTGGCCCTGACCGTCGCGTCGACCGTGTGGCTGGCGGTATTCGTGAACCTGCTGTCGGCGGCCCTGTCGCTGGGCGCGATCGTCATGTATGCCGTGGGGTACACGATGATCCTCAAGCGCCGCACCGCTCAGAACATCGTGTGGGGCGGAGCCGCCGGCTGTATGCCGGTGCTGATCGGCTGGTCCGCGGTGGCCAACTCCCTGTCGTGGTCGGCCCTGGTGCTCTTCCTCGTGATCTTCTTCTGGACGCCGCCGCACTACTGGCCGTTGTCGATGAAGTTCAAGGACGACTACGCGGCCGCTCACGTCCCGATGTTGCCCGTCGTCGAGAAGTTCGTCGTAGTGGCCCGGCAGATCGTGGCTTACTCGTGGGCGATGGTGGCGGTGTCGCTCGCGCTGGTGTGGGTCAACCCGATGGGCTGGGTCTACCTGCTGACCGCGCTGGCCACCGGAGGACTGTTCCTTGCCGAGGCGCACCGGCTGCTGCGGGCCGCCAGTGCCGGGTCCGGGGCGCAGGTGCTCAAGCCGATGCGGCTGTTCCACTTCTCGATCACCTACGTCGGGATCCTGTTCCTGGGCGTGGCGGTCGACCCCTTGGTGTACGTCCCGGTCTTCCACCGCTGAGGTCAGCTCGCCGCAGGGCCGGGCATCTCGCGTAACCCGCGCAAGGGGCTGCGGAGCAGGGACAGACAGGCGAGCACGTGGATGAGCGCCATCACCGCGATCGTCGGGCGCAGCCCGAGCTGAGCGCCCAGCACACCGGCGGTGACGGCTGCCAGGGGCATGGTCCCGAGGTTGACCACCTGAGCCGTCGTGACCTGTCGGGCGACCATGGCGTCGGGGACGTAGCGGTTGCGCCAGGCGCCGCGGACGATGTTGCCTGCGACCACGCCGATCCCGACCAACAGCAGGCCGACGACCATCACCACGAGTCGCACGCCCGGGCCGCCCAGAGCCACGAGCAGCGCAGGTGGGCCAGCGACGAGCTGGAGCGCAAGGAGGGCTCGGGCCGAGCCCAGCCGGCGCGACACCCGGGTCGCGAGGGTGGCACCGACCACACCGCCCACCGACCCGAGCGCCAGGACCAGTCCGACGGCGCCGGAGGAGAGGTGGACCTCGCGGACGAGGAAGAGGACGAGAAGCGTGCCGTAGCCGGCGAGGCCCTCCGGGTCAGGAAGCGCTGGTGCGCAGGCCGACCATGGCGCGGGTCAGGGCGACCACGAGCAGCGTCGCGAGGAGCATGTGCACGAGCACGATCCCCCACGGCAGCCCGGTGAAGTACTGCGTGTAGCCGACAGCTCCCTGGACCACGGTCACCCCGAGCACCGCCACCCACCCGTGGGAGGCCGCGGTGGTTGACCCCGTGAGCCGGGCGCTGAGCCAGACCGCGAGAGCGAGGCCGCAGAACAGCATCACCGAGTCCGCATGCAGCCAGGACACCGTGCGGGGGTCGAAGCCGAAACGTGCCGGTGTGGTGGCGTCCCCGGAGTGCGGTCCTGAGCCGGTGACCACCGTGCCAAGGGCCAGGACGACCGCCGCCACAGCGCAGGCGGCCCAGCCCAGCCGCTCGACCAGGGCGGGCACGGCGAGCGTTCGGGGACCGGGCGGTTCGGGCGACCGGAAGACCAGGTATGCCGAT
>DASYGI010000438.1:0-1873 GCA_035999925.1 Pedococcus sp. | reverse complement strand
CCGTTCGGTGGGGTTGTTGGACCAGATCTGGGTCCAGATCTCTTTGGGGAAGCTGGTGAATGCCAGCAGGTCGGCGCGGGCGCGGTCGAGGTGTTCGAAGACGGCTGGGAGCTTGTCGTCGACGTAGTCGAGCAGCCGGTCGAACTGGGCGAGCACCGCCGGTGCGTCGGGCTGGTCATAGACCGAGTGCAGCATCGCCTTGACGGCCGGCCACATCGACTTCGGTGTGACGCCCATCAGGTTGAAGGCGTAGTGGGTTCGGCAGCGCTGCCAGCTGGCACCGGGCAGGTTGGCCGCGATCGCCTCACGCAGTCCGGCGTGCGCATCGGAGGTCACGAGCCGGACCCCGCTCAGGCCGCGGGCGAGCAGGTCGGCGAAGAACTCGTTCCACGCCGGACCGGTTTCGCTGGTCGCCACACGCATGCCGAGGACTTCGCGGTGGCCGTCGCCGTTGACCCCGGTGGCCAGCAGCACGACCGCGTTGATGACTCGTCCGCCCTCGCGGACCTTCATGGTCAGGGCGTCGGCGGTGACGAACGTGAATGGTCCCGCCTCACCCAGGGGGCGGTGTCGGAAGTCCTCGACGATGCAGTCCAGGTCCGCGGCCATCCGCGAGACCTGGGACTTCGACAGGGAGTCGATGCCCAGGGTCTTGACCAGCTTGTCCATCCGTCGGGTGGACACGCCCGCGAGGTAGCAGTCAGCCACCACCGTGATCAGTGCTGACTCGGCACGCTTGCGACGATCGAGCAACCACTCAGGGAAGTAGGAGCCCGTCCGCAGCTTGGGGACCGCGACATCGATCGTGCCGACCCGGGTGTCCAAGGGCCGGTGTCGGTAGCCGTTGCGCTGCGCGGCGCGGCCCGGGGTGGGGCGTCCCCACTCGGCACCGACGACAGCGTCGGCATCAGCAGATAGCAAGGCATTGATGATCGACTGCAGCAACGATCGCATCAGGTCCGGACTGGCTTCAGCCAGGGCTTCGCCGAGCAGGCCAGCAGGGTCGACAATGTGTGGTGCGGTCATCGTGATGACTCCATTCGAGAGTGCTGTGGAAGGTTCACTCGAAGGATCACGCGGTGGCCGCTCTCGCGTCCATGCCCAGGACGATCCCGGCGACCGCGCTACACCACTATCGGGGACTCAACTACGGAAGGTTGGGATTCATCCGTCACCATGCGTCACTCAGGCGGCTGACCAGCGGAAACATCGCCGGACGGTGACCTCGTGACCGCCATCGAGCGTCTGACAGCTGCCTTGCTCGAACTCGCCGACCGTGACCAGCGCACCCCCTGCCAAGGCCGTCGCTCGGCGCGCTGGACCAGCGACAAGCACGACGACCTCGAGTGGGCCGCCTGGGTCTGCACCTCCATGGCCTGCCCGCTCCTGGCGCTCTGCGGTCAAGCGGCCGACGAGCTCAAGGTCACGGCATGCACCTGGGGCGGCACCGTCCGCTCACCCAAACCCAAACGAAAGGCCTCCTGATGTCACCAGGTTCTCAATTCTCACCCATGCCTCGTGACCGTCCCGGCGAGATGCAGCGCAGCATCCGCGACCTGGAGCGGTTCGTCATGGAGTCGATGGCCGCTCGCACCTTGGAGAACGCCTCCATTGGTGCTAGAGGGATCACTGTCGAGGGCGCGGCTCACGTGTTGTTCAAGTCATGAGCGCCTCGCCCGCCCCGGTGGTGGACGTCCGCGCATGGAGCCACGCCAAGGCGTTCGCCCTTGTCGAGGGCATCCCCGTCCGCGTCGTCCGCACGGCCGACCACATCCGGTGGCGGTGCTCTGAATGCGGAGACCAGCTCGACCGCCCGACCTGCTCGCACGCCCGTGCGTTCGCAGACACACCACTGCCAGACCAGGAGTTCTGA
>DASYGI010000437.1:0-14961 GCA_035999925.1 Pedococcus sp. | reverse complement strand
TCGGAGACTGGGCCGAGGTTGCCGAGGTTCATGCCACCGACATTCTCCTCCTTGTCGACGGCATGCAGGTAGGCGATGATCGCGTTCTTGCCGGCGGGGGAGATGTTGTCGTCGTTGAACACCGGCATGGACTGCGGACCGCTGACCATGGCCTCGTAGATGTGCTGGCCGGAGACATCGCGCAGGCTCGGTGCGTACTTGCCTCGGGTGAGGGCACCGCCCGAGCCGGCGAAGTTGTGGCACATGGCGCAGTTGACCCGGAACAGCTCGCCGCCAAGGGCGACGTCGCCACCCTGGCCGCTGGTGTACTGGGCGTCCGGAATCGCCGGACCGGGCGCCAGCGAGGCGACGTATGCCGCCAGCGAGGCGATCTCGTCACTGCTGAAGCGCACGGTCTGCTGGGGTGCCTGGACATCCGGCTTGGCCAGCGGCATACGGCCGGTGCCGACCTGGAAGTCCACGGCCGCAGCGCCGACGCCGGCGAGGCTGGGGCCGGCCTTCGTGCCCTGGGCCTGGAGCCCGTGGCAGGTGGCGCAGTTGGCGAGGAAGAGCTTGCGGCCGGCCGCGACCTGGTCGACGCCGGTGGCGGACGCCAGCGCAGGGCGCGGTGCGAACACCGAGTAGGCCACGCCGGTCACCAGCAGGCCTAGCAGGATGAGCACGGCCATCGCGGCCGGGTGTCGGCGACGGGCGGCCAAGGCGTTCACGGTGCTGTCCTGTCGGTCGGATCGGGCAGGTCTTGGGCTGGGGTGGTACAGCGGGCTGCGGTCATGCGCGGGCTCATTTGAGCAGGTAGATCGTCGCGAACAGAGCGATCCACACGACGTCGACGAAGTGCCAGTAGTACGAGGTGACCACCGCGCCGGCTGCCTGGGCGTGGCTGTAGTGGCGAGTCGTGAAGGTGCGGCCGATGATCAGCAGGAAGGCGATCAGACCGCCGGTGACGTGCAATGCGTGGAAGCCGGTGGTCAGGTAGAAGACCGACCCGTAGGCGTTGGCCGAAAGGGTGATGTTCTCGTGGGTCAGCTCGGAGTACTCGAGCACCTGCCCGGACACGAAGATGGCGCCGAAGACATAGGTCAGGACGTACCACTCGCGCATGCCCCAGCCCTTGGGGGAGAGCAGCCGTCCGGTGCCGCGGTGGGGCTTGCCGTGCTCGGCAGCGTGGACCCCGAGCTGGCACCAGACCGACGAGATGACCAGGATCAACGTGTTGACCGTGGCGTACGGGACGTTGAGGACGTGAGTCTCCTTGGCCCACAACGCGGGCTGCACGGAGCGGATGGTGAAGTACATCGCGAACAGCCCGGCGAAGAACATCAGCTCACTGGCCAGCCACACGATCGTGCCGACGGAGACCATGTTTGGCCGGGAGACCGGGCCGTGGCCGGGGATGCTCGCCGCGGAACGGGGGGACTCTGAGGTCACTGCGGATGCTGTCGCCACGTGCGCCATTATTGCCACATTCCCAACGGGGCACACCGTCGACCCCCCGATGCGGGCCTCGTCGTGCGGAAACACACGTTCGATGGCCCACACCGCCCGCTGAGCGAGGCGGCGCCCGGCGATCCGGGGGACCCCCGGTAGCATCTGCGGCATGACCGCATCGCACGCGACCGCCGCCGACACCGGCTCAGCCGGGGCGCCCCCCGCTCGCCAGATCTCGGTGCTCCTCTACAGCGACGACCGCACCACGCGCGACGCGGTGCGCGTCAACGTGGGACGCCGCCCGGCACGCGACGTCGAGGTGGTCTCCTGGCGCGAGTGCGCCACCGCCGCGGCCGTGATCGAGGCCGTCGAGGCGGGTTCGTTCGACCTGCTGATCCTGGACGGCGAGGCGACCCCCGTGGGTGGCCTCGGCCTGTGCCGCCAGCTCAAGAGCGAGATCTTCGAATGCCCGCCGATCCTCGTCCTCACCGGACGACCGCAGGACGGCTGGCTGGCGACCTGGTCGCTGGCCGACCTCGCTGTCCCGCATCCGCTCGACCCCATCGCTGTGGCCACTGCGGTGGCCGAGCTGGGTCGGCGCGGACGTCGTGGCACTGCCTAGGCCATGACGGCCGACCCGGTGAGTCCCTCGAACCCGTCTAGCCCTTCCTGGCCCAACCTGCTGACCGCACTGCTGCGGCGCGAGGACCTCACCACGGACCAGGCGGCGTGGGCCATGCAGGAGGTCATGTCCGGCGAGGCCACGCCGGTACAGCTGGCCGGCTTCCTGGTGGCGCTGCGGGCCAAGGGCGAGAGCGTGGACGAGCTGCGGGGCCTCGCGGACGTCATGCTCGCGCACGCCAACCGCATCGACGTCCCGGAGCCGAGCCTGGACATCGTCGGCACCGGGGGCGACCGCGCCCATACGGTCAACATCTCCACCATGGCGGCCGTGGTGATCGCGGCCTGCGGCATCCGCGTCGTCAAGCACGGCAACCGGGCAGCATCGTCCAGCTCAGGGTCCGCGGACGTCCTCGAAGCCCTCGGGGTCGACCTGACCTTGAGCCCTGAGCGCGTCGCCGAGGTCGCCCACGAGGCGGGCATCACCTTCTGTTTCGCCCAGACGTTCCACCCGGCCATGCGGCACGCCGCCGCGGCGCGCGGTGGGCTGGGCGTCGGCACCGCGTTCAACGCCCTGGGGCCGCTCACCAACCCCGCACAGCCGACGTATGCCGCGGTCGGGGTCGCCGACGCCCGGCTGGGTCCGCTGATGGCAGGCGTCTTCGCCGGCCGGGGCAAGGATGCCGCCGTCTTCCGGGGCGACGATGGCCTCGACGAGCTGACGCTGAGCACCACCTCCACCGTCTGGTGGGTGCGCGGGGGCATCGTGACGCGGCGGACCCTCGACCCGCGCGACGTCGGGCTGGCCTACCAGCCCATCGAGGCGCTGCGGGGCGCCGACGCGGCCCACAACGCCCAGGTGGCGCGGGAGGTGTTCGGGGGTCAGCACGGCGCCGTGCGCGACGCCGTCGTGCTCAACGCCGGGATCGCCCTGGCGCTGTCCGCTCCGGACCGCGGTGTCGCCCAGGAGGACTTTGTGCACGGCATCCGCGCCGGCATGGACCGCGCCGAGGCTGCGCTGGACTCAGGGGCCGCAGCGCAGGCTCTGAACGCCTGGGCAACGGCCTCCCAGCGCCTTTAGCGCCGCCGGTGCGGTGGGCGCCGCGGTGTTGGCGCCGCCGGTGCGGTGTCAGGGATCCGCAGGCTCTGCGGGGGCCTGTCAGTCGTCGTCGAGCCCGAGGCTGAAGGCAGCCTCGAGGTCGTGGCTGGAATAGGTGCGGAAGGCGATGTGGGTGTTGGTCCCCAGAACGCCCTGCACCTTGTTGAGGCGGTCCGCGATGACGTCGTTGAGCTGCTCGTGCTCGCGGACTCGGATCATGGCGATCAGGTCGGCGTCGCCGGCGACGGAGTAGACCTCGGTGACTCCGTCGAGCTCGGCGATGGCCTGAGCCACCTCGGGGATACGGTCGACTTCGGCGTTGATGAGGACGATGGCGGAGATCACAGGCCCAATCTAGCTGGCGTCGCTGCCACCGGCCCTAGGAGGCGGCTACGAACCCGGCTGCCTCGTGCCGTGACACGGCTTGCGGCTCGAGCTGCGCCCTGGCGCTCCCCGCGCCGCCGACCGGACAGGTCCACTCGCCCTGAACGTCGACGATGCGCACGCCCGGCTGCTCGAGCCAGCGAAGGACCTTCTCGGTCTCCTCGGCGGTCGCGGCAGGAGCCGGCCATGGGGCCGGGAGCACCACCTCGGCGCTGTCGCGCAAGGCCTTGACGTAGGGCATGGGATCGGCCCCGCGAGGCGACACCGTGGTCGCCGCGAGGCGCCCGTGGCGGACGCAGATCAGCTCCCAGCCACCGGTCACGGCGGGTCTGGCGGCCATGATCTCGGGACTGGCGGCCAACGGGGCCAGACGCTGCACGCGCGCCATGCCCCGAACCAGGGCCAGAAGCCGGTCGCGAAGGGCCCCGGCGTCCTCGAACCGCTGTTGCTCGGACAGGGTGACCATGCGGGTCCGCAGGGCCGTGACAACGCGACGAGAGTCGCCGGACAGGGCAGTCACGGCATCCCGGGCCACCTCGGCGTACTCCTCGACGGACTGCGCGCCCGTGCATGGGGCGCCGCAGCGCCCCATGTCGGCCAACATGCACGCGCCCACCCTCGTGGTGGGGGAGAGCCGCTGGACACATTGGCGCAACGGGATGACCTCGTGGACTGCCGCGACGGCATCCTCGGCGCTGGCGCGGCTGCCGAACGGGCCGATGTAGCTCGCGCCGTCCTTGCGGACCTCGCGGACTATCGACAGCCGGGGGAAGGCCTCCACGGTGAGCTTGACCCACGTCGCGCGCTCGGGTGACTTGGAGCGGCGGTTGTATGGCGGCTTGTGTGCGGCGATCAGGCGCAGCTCGCGAACCTCGGCCTCCAGTGTGGTCGCACAGACCACGGGGGTGACGCTGGCCGCCAGGCGCACCATCTCGGCCATCCGGGTGCGCTGCTCGGAGGCGGTGAAGTACTGGCGCACCCGAGCCTTGATGTTGATCGAGGTGCCGACGTAGAGCACTCGGCCCTGGTCGTCCTTGAAGAGGTAGACACCGGGCTCACCGGGCAGCCCGTCGGCCAGCCACCGCTTGCGCCGCTGGGCCGGGCTCACGCGGCCCGTGTAGCTGGATAGCTCCTCGATGGTGTGGACGCCCAGGCTGCCCACCCGCTCGATGAGGGCATGCAGCACGTCGACCGTGGCTCGCGCGTCGTGCAGGGCCCGGTGGTCCGGGGTGGTGGTGGAGCTGAACAGCATCGCCAGAGTGGAGAGCTTGTGGTTGCGTGCCTCGTCGCGGGTCACCAGGGCGCGGGCCAGGTGCACCGTGTCGAGCACCGGAAACCTCGGCCACTCGAGGCCCTGTGCCGCGCAGGCGGCCTTGAGGAAGCCGATGTCGAAGCCGGCGTTGTGCGCCACGAGCACCGAGCCCTGGGCGAACTCGAGGAAGGCGGGCAGGGCCGAGTCGATGCGGGGCGCCCGGGCCACCATGGCGGTCGTGATGCCGGTGAGCGCCTGGATGAAGGCGGGGATCGGCACGTGGGGGTTGACCAGGGTCTGAAACTCGCCGAGGACCTCGCCGCCGCGCACCTTGACCGCGCCGATCTCCGTGATGCCCGAGTCGGCCGGACTCCCACCGGTGGTCTCGAGGTCGACGACGACGAAGGTGACGTCGGCCAGCGCCGTCCCCAAGTCGTCGAAGGTGCCTTGGACCATCTGCATGTTCCTGACGGTAGGCGGCAGGGGTGACAGCCCCTGGCAGGCGCACCGGACGACCACGTCGACTGAACCGGCTGTCGGTGGCCTCTCCTAACGTCGTGGGCAGGTCGAACACGACAGACAGGTGCCAGGCTCGCAACAGGCGGCCTGGCACGACGTCAGGGAAAGAGAGGTGACGCGATGTTCATCGACTGCCAGAGCTGCCCCGTGCGGGAGCTGCACTGCGACGACTGCATGGTCACGGCCCTGTTGGCGCCTGCGGGCTCCGAGCTGCCCGTCGACGCCGCGGAGCGAGCGGCGGTCCGCCGCTTCGTCGACGCCGGGCTCGTCAGCGCCCACGAGGGGGCGACGGTGACGACGCGGCGTGAGCCGTGGGCGGCCCACGTCCGGGCAGTGGGCTGAGAGGGCCTTCTACGATGGGCCGGTGAGCATGGGCGACAGGTGGCTGGAGGTGAGCCGGCTGCAGGGTCGATCCCTCGGTCGACGCGGAGGGGCGCTCCTGCTCAGCTCCGCGCTGGCGCTCGCCATAGGGGCCTGCTCGACGGGTTCAGGGAACCCCTCCCACGGTGTCGGTGCCACGGGAAGCTCGACGACCCGGCAGAACGCCGCAGATCCCACCGTCGGCCGTGAGGAAGCGCTTGCTGGGGTGTTGGCCCGGCGCGCGGCCGCCCTGAGGAACCACGACCGGGCGGGCTTCGTGGCAACCCTCGACAACCCGTCCTCGGGGTTCGGCTTGCGCCAGCTCGCGATGTTTGCCGCCGTGACCCAGCTTCCCCTCTCCGCCTTCTCCTACGGCACGCCCGAGCCCGCTCCCGCGCTGAGCGCAGCCCGGGTCGAGCAAGTCGGACCGCTGGCGTGGGTGTCCCGGGTCGCGGGCAGCTACCAGATCGCCGGGTTCGACACCGCGCCGCGCGAGTTCGAGTCCTACTTCACCGTGGTGCGGCGCGGCTCCGTGTGGAAGCTCGCCGACGACACGGACGGCGGAAGCCAGCCGCAGCTGTGGGACATTCCGAACTTCACCGTCCTGAGGAGCCAGACCACGCTGGTGGCGGGGTCCGGCCCGGCCACACGCCTGCGTCCTTACCTCGCCCTCGGTGACATCGCGGTGCCGAGGGTCACCCGCGTCTGGGGCGCCCAGTGGAAGCGCAAGATCGTCCTCGTGGTCCCGGATACGGCGGCCCAGATGGCCGACCAGATCGGCCAGCAGGTCGCCAGCGTCGCCCAGGTGGCAGCCGTGACGGACGGTCCCTTCGATGCCACCGGCCGCGCCAACGCGGACCGCATCTTCCTCAACCCTCGCGCCTTCGCCAACCTTCAGCCGAAGGGACAGCAGGTCGTGGTGACCCACGAGTCGACCCACGTGGCGATCCGGTCCACCACCGATCGTCCGGTCCCGCTGTGGCTGTCGGAGGGGATGGCTGACTTCGTCGGGTACCGCGATGTCGGAGTCGGGCGTCGCGAGGTCGCGGCCGCGCTGCTCGACCGGGTCCGGGCCGGACGAGGGCCGACGGGCCTGCCCGGGGCGGCGGACTTCGACCCCTCCCGGTCGACGATCGCCCCGAGCTACAACGCCGCCTGGCTCGCCGTGAACCGCATCGTCGACCGCTTCGGCCTTGATGCCTTGGTGCGCTTCTACCGAACCGCGGCAACCTCGCCCAACGCGTCGGCTCAGCCAGGCGACGCCGACATCAACACCGCCGCGGCGTTCCAGTCTGTGCTGCACGTCTCGGAGGCATCCTTCACCACGGACTGGCTCAGCTATCTGCGGTCTTTGGCGGCATCGTGAGCGAGAGCACGACGAGCGCGCCCACGAGCCAGAACTGGTTGTAGAAGGCCTGCTTGTTGACCAGGTTCGCCACCATGAGCATCAGCGCGAGCCAGCGGAGCAGCTCGGCCAGCGGCGGTTGGCGGCGCCACACCATCCAGCAGATGGCCCCGAGGGTGCCCAGGACGGCGAGCCCGGTCACATAGAACGGCAACGTGACGCCGTAGGTGTTCAGCGCCAGCAGGTACAGCGTGTTCGCGAACCGGATCGGGTGGAACGACACGAGAAGGGTGATCGTGTCGTGCACGAAGTCGGACGGGCTCATCAGGACCCACGGTGAGATGAGCACACCGGCCAGCAGGCCCGTCGCGACAGTGCGACGCCACCCGAACGGCCGCCACACCAGCATGATCGGGAGCAGGACCGCGAAGTGTTGCTTGCTCGCGCAAGCCAGAGCGAGCGGCACCACCGCCCACCACGCGCCGTGACCCGAGGACGTCCGGCCACGCTGGAGGAGGACGGCCCACCAGACCACTGCGGCGAACAGCAGCGGCTCGGTCCACGACTGGTCGAGCTGGGTCAGCGTCCCCGGAGCGAAGACGAGCAGAGCGGTGACCGCGACCGCCGTCCAGACCCAGGGCCGGCTCCGCACCGTCGACCCAGCTGTGGGTGGTGATGCCGAGCCCAGGCCGTTGCCGCCCCGGGCCAACAGCCAGACACCGACCAGCGCCGCCAGCATCCAGAACCCCAGGGCCCACCGCACGTCGCCGAACAGCCACCGCCCAGGCGCGAGCAGCACCGCGGTCCAGGGAAGGTAGGTGAAGGCGTCCTTGAGCCCGGGCGATCCGACCCAGATCATGGAGTAGAAGTCCTGGCCCCGCAGGATCCCGTCGGACGCCTGCTGTAACGCCACCCACACGTCGATGCGCGGATGGGGGGAGGAGACGATCGCGGTCGCGACGCACGCGGCATACGTCAGGAGCGCGACGGCGCCCGCAACCAGGCGGAGGGCCGCCGCGCGTGGGCCGCGGGCCAGCAGTAGGGCGGCACAGGTCAGCGGGCCCCCCACGAGCAGCGTGGTCGCCACGGCCAAACCCGTCGGGGCGAGGTAGCTGAACAACGGAACGGTCGCGGTGGCCAGCGCAGAGCCGGCCAGCATCAGGGCGACCGACGAGGGTGTCAGCTGTACCCGCCACCCCCGCCACTGCCACAGGGCAAGGCCTACGGTGGCCGCGGTGAGCGCCGCCACGATGATCACTTGGTACCGCACGACGCTCCATTGCAGTGCCGTGAAGAACACCAGCCAGGCCACCGCGAATGCGATGGCCTGGCTGGTGGGAGAGCTGAGCTTGCCGGCGGGCATGCCTAGACCGTAGAGGTCACTCCTTCGCGCCCGCGTAGAGGGCCTCGACCTGGTCGTGGAAGTCCTTCATCACGACGTTGCGCTTGAGCTTCAGACTGGGCGTCAGGTAGCCGTTCTCCTCGGTGAAGTCGCCCTCCAACACGGCGAACTTGCGGATCGACTCGGCCTTCGAGACGGCCTTGTTGGCGTCGTCGACCGCCCGCTGGAGCTCGGCGAGCACGGTCGCGTCGGTGGCAGCCTGGGCAAACGGCACATCCGGTATGCCGTTGTTCTTGGCCCAGCCCGGGTACATCTCCTCGTCCAGGGTGAGCAACGCGGCGATGAAGGGCTTCTGGTCGCCGACCACGATGCACTGCGACACCAAGGGATGGGCGCGCAGCCGGTCCTCGAGCACCGCGGGGGCGACGTTCTTGCCGCCGGCCGTGACCAGCAGCTCCTTCTTGCGGCCGGTGATCTTCAGATAGCCGTCCTCGTCCAGCTCGCCGATGTCACCGGTGTGGAACCACCCGTCGACCATGGCGCCCGAGGTGGCCTCGGAGTTGTTGTGGTAGCTGGCGAAGACGTTGTTCCCACGGATCAGGATCTCGCCGTCGTCGGCGATCCGGATGCCCACTCCTGGCAGCGGTGCGCCGACGGTGCCGATCTTGACGCGGTCGGGCACGTTGACTGTGGCCGGGGCCGTCGTCTCGGTCAGCCCGTAGCCCTCCAGGACGGTCACGCCGATCCCGCGGAAGAAGTGGCCGAGGCGGGTCCCGAGCGGGGCGCCCCCGGACACGGCGTACATCACCTGGCCACCCATCGCGGCGCGCAGCTTGCCGTAGACGAGCCGGTCGAACACGGCGTGCCGGACCTTCAGTCCCAGAGGGGCACCGCCGGTGTCCTGCGCCGTCGACCAGGCGATGGCCGTGTCGGCCGCGGTGGCGAAGATCCTGCCCTTGCCGTCGGCGGTGGCCTTGGCCTCGGCGGAGTTGTAGATCTTCTCGAAGACGCGCGGCACCGACAGGATGAACGTCGGCTTGAACTCAGCGAAGTCGCCCAGCAGGTTCTTGATGTCCGCGCTGTGCCCCATCTTCGCCTCGCCGGCCACGCACAGCACCTGGATGAAGCGGGCGAAGACGTGGGCCAGCGGGAGGAACAGCAACGTCGAGGCACCGTCTGCCTTGACCACTGACTCCAGCTTGGCCAGGGCGTTCTCGGCCAGGGCCATGAAGTTGTCATGTGTCAGGAGCACACCCTTGGGGCGACCGGTGGTGCCAGAGGTGTAGATGATCGTCGCGGTCGAGGCCCGGTTCAGCCCGCTCGTCGCACCGGCAAGCTCCTCGTCGGTCACCGCGGCGCCGGCGCTCTTGAGCTCGCCGATGGCACCCGCGTCGACCTGCCAGACGTGCTTGAGGTCGCCGAGCTGGTCGCGGTTCTCCTCGAGGGCAGCGAGGTGGCCCGCGGTCTCGAGCATGATCGCGCTGGCACCGGAGTCGGCGAGGATCCAGCTGACCTGCTCCGCGGAGGACGTCTCATAGATCGGGACGGTGACCGCTCCGGCCGTCCAGATGGCGAAGTCCGTCAGCGTCCACTCGTACCGCGTCTTGCACATCAAGGCGACCCGGTCCCCGGGGCGGATCCCGGCGGCGATCATGCCTTTGGCCACCGCGCGCACGTCGTCGTTGAACTGCCCTGCCGACACCTCGACCCACCGGCCGCCCTCCTTGCGGGAGAACGCGATCGCCCCTGGGTTGGTAGCTGCGTTGCGGGCCGGAAGGTCAGCGAGGGAACCCTCGGTGGTGACGGGGACGAGTGGGGGTGCGACGTGTTCCTGCACAGAGTCTCCTTTGACGTAGGCGGGTGCCTCCGCCAGATCTTACCGAGGAGTATCTTGACGGGGCGAGGACGCGTCCCATCTCACAGACGGTCCGCTGGTCGAACGATCGAGGGTCGCCACATGTCACGAACCCGGGTCGATGTCGTGGACGAGACCTTCATCCGCGCCGCACCCGCCACCATCCGCCCGACGTTCTCGGACCCGCGATGGGTGGCTTCGGTCTGGCCGCATCTCGAGCTGTCCGTGGTGCGAGACCGCGGGGTCAAGGGCATCCGTTGGGCCGTGGCCGGCCAGGTCGACGGAGACATGGAGGTGTGGATCGAGCCGTTCCGCGATGGGGCGATCGTGCACCACTACGTTCGAGGAACCCGGGGGCCGCGCGCGCCCCGGAACGTGACCACCCGGCATACCCTGCGGTGGAAGCGGGCCGTGCACGCGCTCAAGGACAGCCTGGAAGACGGTCGTCGTTGAAAGGCCCGGCGTTGTAGCCTTCCGCGCATGGCCGACCGCACTGAGTCCAGCATCGATATCTCCGCCCCCCCTGGTGGTGTCCTGGACGTCATCGCCGACTTCGAGAGCTATCCGCAGTGGGCGACCGAGGTGAAGAAGGTGCAGGTCCTCACCGAGGAGGGCGATGGCTGGGCCGACCAGGTGCAGTTCACCCTCGATGCTGGCGCGATCAAGGACACCTACGTCCTGGACTACGAGTGGGACGTCCACGACGACGGCACCGGCGTGGTGTCCTGGAGCCTGGTCGAGGCGTCGGTCCTCAAGGCGATGAACGGCTCGTACACCCTGGCCGCCAAGGGCGACGACGCGACCACGGTGACGTACCGGTTGGCCGTCGACGTCAAGATCCCCATGCTGGGCATGCTGAAGCGCAAGGCCGAGAAGGTCATCATCGACACGGCGCTGAAGTCCCTGAAGAAGCGCGTGGAGGGTTAGGACTCGGCCTCCGGTCGACACCCCATGCGCGTCATCCTCTTCACCGGCAAGGGTGGTGTCGGCAAGACCACCACTGCCGCCGCCACCGCCGTCCAAGCCGCACGCAGCGGCGTGCGCACCCTGGTCATGTCGACCGATGCCGCGCACTCGTTGGGAGACGCCCTGGCCGTCGACCTCGGCGGGTCTCGAGCCGGCGTCCCTGTGGACGTGGAACCCTCGTTGTCCGCGCTCCAGGTCAGCCACTCCCAACAGCTGGGTGACTCCTGGCGCGTCGTGCAGGACTACCTGCTTTCGGCGCTGGACACGCTCGGGATCGACTCCGTGGTCGCGGAGGAGCTGACCCGACTGCCGGGTGCCGAGGAGATCGCCGCCCTGCTGGAGCTGCGCTCGCAGGTGGAGTCAGGGCGGTGGGAGCTCGTGGTCGTGGACTGCGCGCCGACGGCGGAGACCCTGCGGCTGCTCGCGCTGCCGGAAGCTCTGGCGTGGCATCTCGAACGGCTGTTGCCCGCCCAGCGCGGCCTGCTGCGAACCCTGCGACCGGCCGCCGCCGCGGCCGCCGGGCTGCCGCTGCCGGAGGCCGGGGTCATCGACGCCGTGACTGGCTGGCACAAGGACATGCGGGCGGTGCACCGCCTCCTCACCGGCGACCAGGCCTCCGTCCGGCTCGTCCTGACCCCGGAGCGCGTGGTGATCGCGGAGTCCCGGCGGACCTGGACGTCCCTGTCGCTGTATGGGTTCGTCGTCGACGCGGTGGTGGTCAACCGGGTCTTCCCTGACGCGGGGGATGGTGTTGGCGACGGTGGGGTGTCCGATCCGTGGCGCAGCTCCTGGAACACGGCCCAGCAGGCCGGCCTCGTCGAGGTGCGAGAGTCCTTCGCGGGGCTGCCGGTGGTGGTGACTCCGTACCTGCCGTCCGAGCCGATCGGGGTGGCCGCTCTGGCGGAACTTGCCGCGGCTCAGGACGGGTCGACGCAGGCCATGGGCGACCTCCTCGCGCCGGTCACCCACCGAGGGCTGAACGTCGAGCGGACCGACGAGGGGTTCCTGCTGACGCTCCCGCTGCCCCTCGCCCACGCCAGCGACCTTGGCCTGCAACGCCGCGACGACGAGCTGCTCGTGGCGGTGGGGGAGCACCGGCGGGTGCTCACGCTCCCAGCCGCTCTGCAACGATGCCTAGTCGAAGGCGCCTCCGTGCGCGACGGTCTGCTTCGGGTGCGTTTCGTGCCCGACGAGGAGGTGTGGCCACGTGGCTGACCACGAGCATCCGGGCGTGGGCTCGGTGGCCGAGGAGGCCGCTCGGCTCCTCGACGCCCTGGGCGGCTGGGCGAGCACTGCCCACAACCCGTATGCCGCGAAGCCGGCCACGCCGGACTCCGGCGAGAGTGGGCCCCGGTGCGAGTCCTGCGGGGCCGAAAACGGCATGGGGCAGGCGGTGACCTGTCAGCTGTGCCCCATCTGCCAGGGGCTGACCCTGCTTCGTGCGGTCCGCCCCGAGACAGTCGATCGGCTGGCCGACCTCGCCGGCGCCGTGACCGAGGTGCTGCGCGACGTCGCCGCTGCGCGCCGGACGAGCGCTGCACCCAGCTCGGACGATCAGGGGTCGGGGTCCTCCAGCCGGGTCCACGACATCCCAGTCGCGGACGACGACGACCCCCAGGACCGTGGCAATGATCAGGATGACCACGGTCGGCACGGTGGACCCGAACCGCACAAGTCTGGGAGCGCGACGCCATGAGCGTGACGATCGGCGTGGACATCGGCGGCACCAAGATCGCAGGCGGGGTGGTCTCGGCCACCGGCGAGATCCTCGCCCGTGGACGGCGTGATACCCCGGCCCAGGACCCTGACCAGATCGCGCGCGATGTCGCCGTGCTCGTGACCGAGCTCCAGGCCGGGCGGGACGACGTGCGCGCGGTCGGCGTGGCCTGCGCCGGATTCGTCGACCGCCTCGGGTCCACCGTGCTGTTCGCCCCCAACCTGGCCTGGCGCGACGAACCCCTCAAGATGCGGCTGGAGGCCCTGCTCGATCTGCCGGTCACCATCGAGAACGACGCCAACGCCGCCGCATGGGGGGAGTTCCGGTACGGCGCTGCCACGGAAGCCGACGACATGGTGCTCATCACCGTCGGCACCGGCATCGGGGGTGGCGTGGTGGTCGACTCCAGCCTGCTTCGAGGGGCCTACGGCATCGGCGGCGAGCTGGGGCACATGCGGGTGGTGCCGGACGGGATCCGCTGCGGCTGCGGCAACCGTGGCTGTTGGGAGGTCTACGCCTCGGGGAATGCCCTGGTGCGCGAAGCCCGCGAGCTGGTCGCCTCGGGTGCGCTGAGCGGCGTCGCTCTCTCGGAGTCGTGTGGGGGCGACCTCTCGCGGCTGCAGGGGCATGACGTCACCTCGGTCGCCCAGGCGGGTGATCCGGCGGCCATCGAGCTGCTCGCCGATCTCGGTCGCTGGCTCGGCGAGGGCGCGGCGTCGGTCGCCGCGGTCCTGGACCCGGAGCTCATCGTGGTCGGTGGCGGCGTCATCGCGGCCGGCGAGCTGCTTCTGACCCCCGCGCGGGCGGCATACGCGCGGCAGCTGACCGGGCGCGGCCACCGGCCGATGGCCGGCATCGTCCCGGCGGCGCTGGGCAACGACGCGGGCCTCATTGGCGTCGCGGCACTGGCGGCGGAGGGCGTCGGCCGGTGACCGGCGCTCTCGCGATCGGGATCGACATCGGAGGCACCAAGGTCGCCGGTGGACTCGTTGACGTCGACGGCAAGGTCCTCGCGCGCGCTCGCCGGGACACCCCCCACCGGTCCAAGAGCCCAGGGGTCGTCGAGGACACCATCGTCGAGGTGGTCAGCGAGCTGCTGCTTGGCTCGGCTGGACGCGACATCGTGGCGGTCGGCATCGGCGCTGCGGGGTTCGTCGCCGCCGACCGTGCGACCGTCGTCTTCGCCCCGCACCTGTCCTGGCGCGACGAACCGCTCGAGAAGAACCTGCAACGTCGCATTCCGCTGCCGATCGCAGTCGACAACGACGCGAACGCCGCGGTGTGGGCCGAATGGAGGTTCGGTGCGGCCCGCGGCCAATCGCACGTCGTCATGGTCAACCTCGGCACTGGCATCGGCGGGGCGATGGTCCTCGACGGCCAGATCATGCGGGGGCGGTATGGCATTGCCGGCGAGTTCGGCCACATGCAGGTGGTGCCAGGGGGCCAGCGATGCGAGTGCGGCAACAAGGGGTGCTGGGAGCAGTACGCCTCGGGGAACGCGCTGGTCCGGGAGGCTCGTTCGCTGATGACCGCGAACAGTCCGATGGCGACCGATCTGCTGATCCGCATCGCCGGTGACCCGTTGGCCCTGACGGGACCGATGATCACGCAAGCCGCCCGGGAGGGTGACCCCACAGCCATCGAGCTGCTCGCCGAGGTCGGCCAGTGGCTCGGAGTCGGCATCGCCAACCTCGCCGCGGCGCTCGACCCCGGCGTCTTCGTCGTCGGCGGTGGCGTCAGTGCGGCCGGAGACCTGCTGCTCGAGCCGGCGCGGGGCACCTTCCGCCGGCAGCTCACCGGGCGTGGCTACCGGCCGGAGGCAGTGATCGGGGCCGCCGAGCTGGGCAACGAGGCCGGCCTGATCGGGGCCGCCGACCTCGCGCGTCGCGACGCCCTGGGCGCCCCGGAGGCCCTGGGTGCGCCCCGGTGAGGGACGCCTTGCGCGTGATGTCCTACAACCTCAAGGACTTCACGATGGATCGGCACGCTGCGGCGAGGGTGGTCCGAGCGCTCGACCCGGATGTCCTGTGCCTTCAGGAGGTACCGCGTCGGCTGTTCGGGGCGTGGCAGGTG
>DASYGI010000436.1:0-7445 GCA_035999925.1 Pedococcus sp. | reverse complement strand
GACCTTCTCCTCCTCCCGTCGGTCGAGGAGGGCAGCGCACTGGTGACGTACGAGGCCCAGGCGTCGGGCTGCGTCCCCGTCGTCTCGGATGCCGCCGGGGCCCGTTGCACCCACGACGTGGACGGTCTCGTGCATCCGGCTCGTGACCTTCCGATGCTCACCGAACAGCTGGTCCGGTTGTCCACCAGCGCCGACCTGCTCACCCGGTTGAGAACCCGAGCGTTGGCCCACAGCCCGACGCTGACCTGGGATGCGGCTGCGGACCGTCTCGTCGCGGCATACGGTCAAGCCCTCTCAGCCGGGGCCGGCGCTCACTTGGCCTGACAGAGCTTGGTCACTGCGCCGCCGCTGTCCTCGACGTTGCCGGTGATACGCAGGTTCGGGTTGCCGGTCCGTTTGCCCAGCCGGCAGCTGGCCCAGTGGATGTCGCCACCGATCCGGTTCGCGCTGAGGGTGACGTTGGCGGCGTCGACCATGACGCTGAAGCCGAACCCGTAGAGCCAGTTGTGCGTCACGGTGATGTTGCTGTCGCCGCCGTTGGCGTCCTCGAGATAGACGGCGGCGTTGTACATGTGCTGGTAGGGCCCCGGGTCGTAGACGGAGCAGCTGATCGTCAGGCCGTTGATGCCTCGCACCTGGGTGCCGTCGTAATGCGCGTTGTCCGGGACTCGCGGGTCGTGCACGTAGTTGTAGCGCAGGGTCACGTTGCGCACCTGGCGTCCCCGGTCGGAGGTCACATGGATGCCGTCACCCTGACCGAAACCGATGTTGGTGAACTGCACTGTCGTCCCGCTGGCGCTGGAGATTGAGATGCCCTTGGCCGTGACGTGGTCGATGGTCGCTCCGTCACCGGTGACGAGGATCGAGCCGTTCACCTGGACGTTGCGTACGGTCACGTTCTTGCCGGAGATGGTCAGGTGCTTCACGTTGGCGTTCTCGAGGACCTGTCCGGTGCCGAGCCTCGTCACGGACTTGTCCGACCTGGCCCCAGTCGCTCCTGTCGTCGATGCCGACGGTTTGAACGCGCAGGGCCCCCCGATCGGCCCTGGCGCGAAGGTGGTGGTGGTCGTGACCGGCGGTGTGCTGGAGGAGGTGGTCGGCGACGCAGCCGTACTGGAGCAGGCGCCGAGGGCGGCTGCTGTCAGCAGGAGCAGGATGCCTGACCCCCAGGCTGGGCGCACCGAGGCGCCTCGGCAGTGACGGGGCATCACCGTCACCGTCGTGCCGGGTCGGACGCCGGGGGGTGAATGGTGGTGTGGGGCAACGCAGCAGGGGTCGCCGCGCGGGTCGAGTCGTCCCGGCCCCAGCCCGTGGAGGCGCGTCTGCGGCTGCGCAGCTCGGCCACTGCCGTCAGCCCGACATAGACGCCGGCCGCAGGGAGCAGCCACGGTCGCCGAAGCGCGACATCGGTCAGCCACGAGAGCGTGTGGACGGCAGGCACCGAAACGGTCGGGTCGTCCTCCAGCTCCTGACGCAACGCTCGGTTTCCGCGGCGCACCCGCTCGAGCCGCCGGAGCAGGTCGCGGGTCCGCCGGGGGGCCTGGACGACCACCTCGGCGTCGAGGACCTGACGCTTCTCGGCCGGAGTGAACAACGAGTCGAGGAAAAGGTCGTCGGCGATCGCATCGGGGAAGACCTCAAACCTGCGCCGGCCCACCGCTGACACGCACATCACACCCCTGCCGAAGGCGCCGCGGCTGAAGGCGGGTAGCCGCTGGTTGATCGCGTAGTACGCGCGGACCAGCGGTGGTCGGCCACGCACGTCCATCCGCCGCCTGGGATAGGTCAGCAGCGGTGTCGTTGCCGTGGGCGCCGAACCACCTGGCCCCACTCCGGCGATCGTGAGCGCGTCGCACAGCGACTCCAGCTGGTCTGGCATCAGGCAGATATCGGCGTCCAGATAGATCCGCGGGAAGCCGGTCGCCACGGCCTCGGCGGCGTTGAGCGCGGCCGCCTTTCCTGGTCGGGGTAGCTCGACCACGGTCACGCCGGGGAAGGACCGGGCCACGTCTGCCGTCCCGTCGCTGCAGCCGTTGGCGGCCACGACGATCTCGAGCCCTGTCGCGGTCGCGCCGGCGGTCAGCGACTCAAGACACCGGCCCAGCACCCGCTCCTCGTTGTGGGCCGCGATCACGACCGAGGGGCCTGGCGCTCCGTCAGGCATGGAGGGGCTCCAGCACGTCGTGTCCCGGCGCAGGCGCGGACCCCTCCGAGGCGCCCTTGGGGTCGGCTCCCGCCAGCTCATCGGGGGCCGGCCCGCGACGCACGATCGTCCACAGCGCCCCGGACACCCCGAAGAGAAGGAAGAGCAGGAACCCGGTCTGGCGGAAGCTCAGCTCGTCGAACAGGGCAGCCCCCGCAGCGAGGGCAGCGATGCTCGCGGACAGCGCCTGGCCCAGTCCCCGGGTGACCTCGCAAGTAGCGCGCCGCCGCACACCGCGGGCCAGGCCCATCCCGACCACCAGGACCGCGATGAACGCCGACAGCCCGACCACGCCGCCCTCCAGCAGTGAACCCAGGTACTGGTTGTCGAGGAAGAAGTACTGGTTGGGCTGGAACGTCCCCAACCCGCGCCCGAAGACCCAGTGGCCGTCCATCAGCTGGGGGATCTTGCCGTAGTCACTGGTGCGACCACGAATGCTGGGATCCGCCGAACCGACCAGCAGCAGGCTGCTCAAGGTGCCGAGCAGGCCGGGCGCGGCGCCGCGCATCGCACCAAGGCCGACGACGCCGAGGGCTATCAGGTTGAGCCGCGCCCGACCGTTGAGATGCACCATGTACCAGCCGATCCCGATCGCCAGGCACACGATGCCGGAGCGTGAAACCGTCATGGGCACGACGGCGAGCAAGAGGCCCAGGGCAACGAGGTTGAGGACCCGCGCGGCCCGGGTCGCCGCGTGGTAGACGAGGTGCAGCGCCAGGGGGACCAGGGCCGCCTCGGCGAGGGAGTACTCAATGGGGTGGGCGGCGCCACCGTTGACCCGTCGGAATCCAGACCGCGTGTCGGCGATGAGCTCGGTGTTGGTGGTCAGTCCGGGCAGGTGGGCCAAGGTGCGATAGCTGAAGCTGGGGACCGCGAACTCGATGATGCCGATGGCCGCGGCGATGGCCCCGATGATGACCACGCGCTGGATCAAGGCATTCACCTGGGAGGCTTCGGTCAGCCCGTCGCAGGCCAGCAGCGCGATGCCGACCACTGCAGCGAGCGGAAACAGCACCCGGGTGGCCCCGGACGACTCGATGGACGTCAGGGGCCGCATCATCCCGGCCGCGAACGCGGTGCAGGTGGCCAGTACGAAAGCCGCGATCGTCCACCGCGCCGGGTGGCTGCGCTGAGCCGTGACCTGACCGAGCAGGCGTCCGGCCGTCCACAGGGCCAAAGCGGTCATCCCGAGCAGCACGGCCGGGTTCCCGGCGGAACGCAGTGGCCCGACGAGCACATAGTTCTGAGGTACGAGATACAGCAGGACGAACACCAGGGTCAGCACCGACTCGACGGTTCTCACCCACACGCCGCCCACACTGACGACCAGGGCCAGGAGCACGATGACCAGCGAGGCCGTGCCCCACTCGGCTGGCGCGGTGGAGGGCAACTGGCCCAACGCCAGAACCAGCAGCACCAGCGCCCCAAGGACCAGCGCCACCTGCATCGATCGCCGTGTCATGGGAGTGCGGCCTGCTTAGCCGGTCTCCTCGGATCGGGCGGATGCCTGGCCGGCGCGGGCGAGCTCGCTGACCGGTTCATGGTCGGGTTCGCCTCGGTCCGGCCCGTCGAGGTCGGATGCCTTGAGGCCCGACGCCTTGACGTCCGTGGCGTCGAGGTCCGGCTCGTACGCGGTGACGGCCTCGTCGCGCCTGGCCCGACGACGACGCAGGGGCCGGTCGTCCCGCTGCGGGCCCGCGGTCTTCCCCCGACGCGGACGCCACTTGCTAAGCAGCCGGTCGAGCAGCAGGGACAGGCCCGCGCCGGCGATGAGGCCTGCGGCCATGACCGCGATGACGAGCTTGAGCTTGGAGGCAGGTGCCAGCACGGTCGTCTGGGTCGGCAGGGTCACGAAGGTGTCCAGCCGTCCCGCGGCCGGCGCCCCGGCACGGTCCTGCATCTGGCGGGCTTTGGACGCCGAGGCGGCCAGCACGCGGTTCACCGTTCCGGCCACCGCCTCCTGGCTAGGTCCGTACGTGGCGATGCCGACGGTGGCCGAGGTGGCCGTACTGGTGACGGCGAACAGGGATCCGTCGGCTGCTGCGCTAGGGCTGGTGCCGCTGACGCCGGGGGCCGCGAGCTGCCGCTGAGTGCCGGGTGATCGAAGGTCCGTCAGCAGGGCCTGCTTCAGTAGCGAACCGCCTCCTGCCGCAAGGGGATTCAGCTGTCGTGGGTCCGCCTGCCCGGGCTTCAGCGCCGTCGTCGGGTGGTAGATCACTGCGAAGCTGCCCGTGGCCGAGTAGACCGGTTGCCGGTCGCTGCTCAGGCTCTGGCTCGCGTAGTAGGCGAGCAGCAGAATCGGCAGGAAGACGAACCATCGCTTCACGCAGATCCGCAAGACGTCCAAGGTGTCCATACAAGCTCCCCTCAAGCCGGACTCCGAGTGGCGCTATCAGGCTACGCGGCGCCTGGTGAATAGCATGGAGTTTTGGAAAAATCTCAAAATTCCACCAAGAGTTCCTCAGGTGTCTCTCAGCGTTTGCTTTGGATTTGGCCATCTTTGGGGTCGTGTGTCCATCCTGTGTAGTAGCTGTGCTCGTTGATGAGGTAGCGGACCGTCGGCACCGACACATGGCGCACCCGCATCCGCCCGCTCATCCGCCACACGAACTCGAGGTCCTCCTTGGGCAGCATCTGCTTGGCACGCCGGATCACGCTGAACCGCACCCCCGCGTCCCGACGGACCACGATCGCGTTCGCGTCGACGAACCCGGGGCGGTCGCCGAGAGCGCGACGATCGAAGTCCTGGGACAGGGTGTCCATCCGGGAACCATCGCTGCGGACTCGCTCCACGGCCGTATAGACAAGGTCGGCGCCGCCGTCGAGGGCTTCGGTGGCCACGGCCAGATGGTTGGGGAGCCACTGGTTGTCATCGTCGAGGAAGGCGATGTAGGTGGACCGGGTCAGCCTGATCCCCACGTTGCGCACCAGTCCCAGCCGCCGAGTGTTGCGCGACAGGGAGATTGCCACCAGGCGCTCGTCGTCGGGAAGGTCGGGCAGGTCGCCGCCACCGTCGTCCACCACGACGACGAGGTGGTCGCTCACCGTCTGACCCAGGGCGGACGCCACGGCCTGAGGGAGTAGCTCGGGTCGGCGGTAGGTGGGAATGATGGTGGTGACCAGGGTGGCGGGCAGCTGGCCCAGCTCGCGGGAATGGCGCCGGACCTCACGCCACTCGAAGAACCTCCACGCTGCCGCGTTGGGTCCCCAGATCACCCGGTTGCGCAGCTCGAGCAGCGGCCACAGCCCGAAGTGCGCGCGCAGCCACGCCTTGGCCGACGTCACGGGCCGGCTACCCGCCAGGTCCACCGCACCAACCTCCACCCCAAGCTGTGCGAACCAGACCAGTGTGACGCGCTGGTCACTGTCGTGGGATGGGTTCGGGGATTCTGGGTCCGCCGGCTGCCCCGCGGAGCTCTTCGATGAGTGCCGTGGCCCGCCGATCACTGCCCACCAGGGCGACGACGGCCGCCCGGTGGGTGGTCGAGCCCGGCAGCGAGCGGGCCAGCTCGCCCGCCAGTAACGCCAGCCGGAACATCAACGCGTGAAAGCCGTTGTGTCGCTTGGCGAAGAGCCGCACCCGGTTGATCATCAGCAGCGCCCATAGCGCGTCGTTCTCGTGCGAGGCCCCACGAGCGTGCTCGCAGGTGGCCAGTGGCGCGAGTCGAAGGCCGAAGCCCAGCGTCGCAGCGCGCTGGGCGAAGTCGGTCTCCTCCGAGTACAGGAAGAACCGCTCGTCCCACTCGCCGACCGCGTCGAGACATGACCGCGAGATGGCCATCACCGACCCGGTAGCCCAGTCGGCCCGCGTGTCCGCGAGGTAGGCGTCAGGCCGTGTGACCAGCTCCCCCCAGCCGAGTCGTCCTGCACGCCGGCCGCCGAGCAGCGCCTCCGCGCAGGCTCGCCGAACCGTGGGGGCGCGACGCAGGGTGGGGTGGCGCCGCCCATCGCTGTCGCGTTGGACCGGGACGGCGATCCCGGTGTCGCCCCGGGTCAGCGTGCCCATCAGGGCTGACCCACAGCCAGCGTCCAGGCGTACGTCGGGGTTCAGGACCAGGACCGCCGCGTGCGGCGGCACGGCACGGACCCCGGCATTGACGGCCGCGGCATACCCGGCGTTTGTTCCGGTCTGAACGACCACGGCCTCGGGGGCCAGCCGGCGCACGACAGCCACGCTCTCATCGGTTGAGGCGTTGTCGACGACCCACAGGCGCCACGTCACGCCTTCGAGCCCGGGCCCGAGCGAGGCGAGCAGTGCAGGGAGGTGAGTGGCGGAGTTCCAGGTCACGCAGACGACCGCGAGCTCCAGGCCCGCCGGCCCGTCACCCGTAGTCCCCTCGTGTCCACCCACCTGCCCATTGTTGCGTCACGACGGCGACGCAACGACTCATCCTGACGCTTGGTCCGAACTCAGACAGATGACGGAGCCGGGTACGCCTTCGGGAGGGGATGCTGCTGGCACGAGCGTCAAGGGGGTCGGGGTGCAGGGGCGAATACCGGGAACGAGTCGGGGTAGGCGTCGGCGCGGGCAGGGCGAGCTCGGCGTGCTCATCGTGGTCCAGAACCTTTCGGTGCCGCTGGACCGCCGGGTCTGGCTCGAGTGCCAGGCTCTACGGGATGCCGGCTACACCGTGAGTGTGATCTGTCCGGATGGCCCAGGGGGGCCGAGGCGCCGGATGCTGGAGGGGGTGTGGATCCGTACCTATCGTCCTGCGCCGGTGGCGGCAGGCCTCATCGGGTATGCCGTGGAGTTCCTGTACTCGTGGCTCTGCACGGCGTGGCTCTCGCTGCTGGTGTGGCGCGAGCGGGGGTTCCGGGTCCTGCAGGCGTGCAACCCACCGGACACCTACTGGGCACTGGCCCGGCTGTGGCGCTTGCGCGGGGTGCACTTCGTGTTCGACCACCACGACCTGAACCCCGAGCTGTTCCGCTCCCGGTTCGGTGAGCCGCGGGGTGTGCTCGGTCGCGCGCAGCTGGGCGCCCTGACGTGGCTCGAACGCAGGACGTTCACCACGGCCGACCGGGTCATCTCCACCAACGAGTCCTACCGCCAGGTCGCCGTCGGTCGAGGCGGGCGGGACCCCGGGACGGTCACCGTGGTGCGTAGTGGACCTGACACCGCGAGCATGCGGCCGGTGTGGCCGATGGGACCCTCGGCGCCGGGCTACCAGCTGGTCTATCTAGGGATCATGGGGCCGCAGGACGGCGTCGACCAGGCGCTGCTGGTGATGGACGAGCTCGT
>DASYGI010000435.1:0-5822 GCA_035999925.1 Pedococcus sp. | reverse complement strand
TTCTACCTGCGCACCGGGAAGCGGATGGCGGAGGGAGCGCGCATCATCTCCATCGCCTTCAAGGAGGCGCCCCGGACGATGTTCCCGACCAACTCAGGGGTCGGGTCGGCCGGTCCGGACCACCTGACCTTCGACCTGGCCGACGAGTCGAAGGTCTCGCTGTCCTTCTACGGCAAGCGTCCTGGCCCCGGGATGCGGCTCGAGAAGCTGTCGATGCAGTTCTCCACCCAGGAGACCGAGCGGGCCGGCGACGTGCTGGAGGCGTACGAGCGCCTCATCCTGGACGCCATGCGCGGTGACCACACGCTGTTCACGACGGCCGAGGGCATCGAGAGCCTGTGGGAGCGTTCGGCACCGCTGCTGGACAACCCGCCGGAGGTCAAGCCCTACGGCGTCGGTACGTGGGGGCCCAACGCCATCCACCAGCTCATCGCCCCCCACGCGTGGCGGTTGCCCTTTGAGCGGGTCTGGCGCGAGAAGAAGTAGTCGGGCCGCAGGCAACCCGCGGACGGGTCAGGTCCCGCGCAGACTGCGCAGCCACGCGCGGGCCTCGCCGAACGCTTCGTCACTGGTATGCGGGGTCACCTGGACCGCTGCCCCGTGGGCCGCCGGGTAGCTGCCCAGGAAGCGCACCTCGGCGCACACCCTCTTGAGTCCCAAGAGCGCTTCGCCAACCCGCTCGTCCAACACGTGCCCCTCGATGTCGATCGAGAAGCAGTAGCTGCCCATGGAGTCCTTGGTCGGCCGGGACTCGAGCCGAGACATGTTGATCCCGCGCACGGCGAACTGCTCGAGCAGCTCCAACAACCCGCCCGCGTGGTCGTCCCGCTGGAACAGCACCAGCGTCGTCTTGTCGGCGCCGGTGCGCTCGGGCAGCTCACCGGGCCGAGCGACGAGGACGAACCGGGTGACTGCGGAGCCGTTGTCGCCGATGTGGTCGGCGAGCACCTCCAGACCGTGGTCGCGCGCGGCGACCGGCGCGCAGACCGCCGCATCGAAGCCGGCCGGCTCTGGCTTGGCCAGGGCCGCGGCAGCCGCGGCTGTCGACAACGTGGGGACATATGCCGCCTGCGGCAGCTTGGCGTCCATCCACCCGCGGACCTGCGCCCACGCGTGGCTGTGCGTGCCGACCGCGCGAACCTCGCCCAGCGGCATACCTGGTCGTGCAGCGAGCACGAAGGTGATCGGCACGAGTACCTCGGCCACCACCACCAGCGGGTCGCCGCTGGACAAGGCGTCCAGGGTGGCGCTCACACCGCCCTCGACCGAGTTCTCGATAGGCACCATCGCCCCGTCCACCTCGCCGGCCCGCAGCAGGGCCAGCGCGGCATCCACCGAGCCGCAGGGGCGATGCTCGGCCTGGGCGGCCGGCGGCCAGGCATCGAGCGCCATCTGGGTGAACGTGCCCGCAGGCCCAAGGTAGGCGTAGGTGGTCATGCCTTCTCCTGTCCGGCGCGCGCAGAGGCGAGGGCTTGCTGCTCCTCGGGGGTCAAGGTGGCATCCGAGGCTCCGCCCACGACGCCCTTGGCGTAGGTGCGCGACTCTCCACGGGCATGAATGGAGGAGAACACCAGTCCGTCACCCTGGTCGTCGACCACGGCGGCGCTGAACGAAAGCCGGCCACCCATATCGCCGAAGGCGTCGTACCGGACCACGGCCACGTGGCGCAGCGCCTGGGCGATGTCGGCTCGCAGCGCCGCGAGATCTCCCGCCCCCACCGGTCGCTGGTCTTCCTGGCGTCGCAGTCTCGCGTTGACCCGCGCGAACTGCACCAGCGCGAGAGTGCCGACGACCACGGCAAGCGCGGACACGGCAAGCGCAACGACCGAGATGCTCAGCGGGGTGGACACGCGGCCAGCGTATTGGGGTGCCGTCGATAGAGTCGACGCGATATGGAACTCGATCTCGTCACCATCCTCGTCGTGTTCGGAGCGATCTTCCTGGTCGAGCTCCCTGACAAGACCTTCATCGCCACCCTGGTGCTGGCCACCCGCTTTCGGCCCTTGTTCGTCTGGATCGGCGTCTCGCTGGCGTTCCTGGTCCAGACCATCGTTGCCGTCACCGTCGGCGGCTTGTTGTCGCAGCTCCCGAAACGCCCGGTGGAGATCTTTGCCGCGGTGATGTTCGTGATCGGCGGCTTCATCCTGCTCCGCGGCGCGTCCAAGGCCGACGAGGAGGAGCGCGAGACCGAGGAGGAGTTCTCCCACAAGGGTCCCGCGACCGCCGTGGGCTTGCGCGCCATCCTGGTGTCGTTCACGGTGCTGTTCCTGGCCGAGTGGGGTGACCTGTCCCAGCTGCTGACCGCGTCCATGGTGCTGCGCTTCCACCAGCCGCTCTCGGTGTTCCTCGGCTCGTTCCTGGCGCTCGTGGCGGTGTCCGGGCTGGGCGCCATTCTCGGCCGGGCCTTGCTGACCCGCGTCCGGTTGTCGACGATCCGACGGTTCGGAGGCACGCTGTGCCTTGTGCTGGCGGCCTTCAGCGCGCTCCAGATCGTGGGCGTGTTCAGCGCCTGACCGACGCCTCGGCGCCTGGTGCCGCCTCGGTCCGTTCGACCGCGTCGGTCGGCCGATCCGCCTTGCGATGCAGGGTCCACCACAACAGGGCTAGCGAGCTCAGGGCGAAGAACGTGTCGTCGTTCTGCATGACCCGACCGAACCATCGGGGCAGGTTGGGGTCGCTCAGCCATGTGATGCTCCAGTTCGGGGTGCGCAGCAGGAACGCCCCGGTGATGGCCGCCGCCCCCCACAGCCTGAGACGGTCGCGTAGCGGGTCGGCGCCCAGGATCGCGAAGATGACCACGACCATCCAGTGCAGATGATGGATCCACGCGACCGGCGACAACAGCACCGCCATCAGGCCAACCACTGCCACCTCGCTGATGGAGTCGCCGGCCCGGTAGGCCCGACGCGCCAACGCGAATCCCACCACGCCGACGATGGCCAGGAGTACGACCCACAGGAGGTCACCGGCCAAACCCGTGGGTCCGACACGGAGCAGGAAGCCGCGAATGCTCTGGTTGGACGTGCCGGCGTTGGGCCCGAGCCGGGTCGGGTCCTGCAATGCTCCGCCCCAGAACGCGAACGACGCCTCGGGCAGGAGCACCCACGCCCCGAGGGTGACCGCGACCGCCGTGCCGATGGCGGTGAACGCCTCACGCCAGCGCTTGTTCACCAAGTAGTGCACGACGAAGACCCCGGGCGTGAGCTTGATCGCCATGGAGAGCCCGACCAGTACGCCGGGCGGCACCCTGCGCAGGACCCCCGGACGCGGCTGCCGCAGGTCCATCAGGCACGCCAGCACCATGAAGGCGTTCACCTGGCCGAACCGGATGCCGTCGGACACCGGCTGCAGCCACAGCATCGGCACGGTGAGCAACGCCAACACGATCGGCACCCATGGGCCGGTCCGGTGGATCAGCCGCCACCCGGCATACCAGACGATCGCGGTGGTCGCTGCGATCTGGGCGAGCGTCCACAGCCAGCCGATGACCCCGAACGGAAACATGGCCAGCGGGACCGCGAGGATGGCCGCGAAGGGCGGGTAGGTGAAGGGCAGCAGCTGAGGCGCCTCGGTCATGGCCGAGTAGATGGGGCGCCCGGTGAGGATGGAGACGCCGGCTTCGCGGTAGACCTCGACGTCCACCTGCCACTGGTCGATCGGCCAGAAGACCATGTAGCGCAGTACCGGGATCGCCGCCGCGGCGAGGATCACCACGACGGCCAGCGCCCAACGCCGACTACTCGGCCACGTGCCGATCCGAACCCACCACGCGTGGGCGCGTCCACGTGCTCCGGCGGACAGCGGTGGGGTGGTGGTAGCGGTGGTCACGCCACCATTCTTGCGTGTCGCCTGACCCGTAGCCTGTACCGGTGATCCGCCGCGCCCCGCACCTACCCCTCGTCGGGCTGCTCATCAGCGTGTTCGTGACGTCCCTCGGCCTCGTCGCGGCGGCCACCCCCTCGTCGGCCAGCGCGGTCTCGACCGCCGGCGCGTCCTTGGCGGCCAACCAGCCGCGGACTCCCACTGCGGGCAGCAGCAGCCTCGGCCCGACGGTCTTCGTCGGCACCGGCGGCCTGACCTGGAGCGATGTCTCCCCTGCGGCGACGCCCGCGTTGTGGTCGCTGCTCCGGGACGGGGCGAGCGCCGGGCTGTCGATCCAGTCGGTGTTCATCAACACCTGCCCGGTGGACGGCTGGCTCACCCTGTCCGCGGGCAACCGGGCGGCCGCACCCGGCCCTGCCAGTGACGGGTCCCGGGCCGCGAGCGACCCCTGCGCCCCCATTCCTGCGGCGGATCACGGCGCCGTCCCCGGCTGGGGCGGCTACGTCAAGGCGGCCGCCGCCACCAAGTTCGACTCCCGGCTCGGCACCCTCGGTGCGCAGCTCGCCGGCCACGGAGCGTGCCTGCAGGCGGTGGGACCCGGGGCAGGCCTTGGCGCCGCCAGTCCCTCGGGCGCAGTGCCGAGGTATGCCGCGTTCGACCCGGCCCGGCTCAGCGGCCTGCTGTCCGGGTGCCGGGTGACCTTGGTTGACGTGGGTTCGCTGCGCGACCCGGCCGATGTCGCCAGCGGCGAGAGCGTGCCGGCGCTGGCCAGTCGGAGCGCCCAGATCAAGGCCATCGACACCCGGATCGGCCAGGTCGTGGCAGCGACACCCCCCGGCTCCAACGTGATGGTGGCAAGCCTCGCGGATGCCGGCCGCACCGAGCGGCTGGGCCTGGTGGTGGCCAAGGGCCCCGACTTCGCCTCGGGAACCTTGTACTCGTCGTCCACCCGGCAGTCCGGACTCGCCCAGCTCGCCGACCTCACGGTGACCCTCCTCGCCGCCGGCCGGGCTCCGGTGCCCGCCGCGCTGGGAGGCGCGACGCTCAAGGCGCAGTCAGGGGACGGCAGCTCCGTGGCTGCCGCGTCGTCACGACTGCGGGCTCTGGTGGACGAGGACCAGGCCAGCCACGAGGTCCACGCCCTGGTACCACCGTTCTTCGACTGGCTGGTGGGGATCCAGCTCGCCGTCTATCTCCTGGCCGCCCTGCTGTGGCGCCGCAAGTACGGGTCGCCCCAGCTGCGCGGACGGGTCCTGCGGGTGGTTCGGGACCTCGCCCTGGTCGCCTCTGCCGTGCCCGTCTCGACGTTCCTGGCCAACCTGTTCCCGTGGTGGCGGTTCCAGCCGCCCATGGTCTCGGTGGTCGCGTCAGTAGCCGTCTTCGCGGCATTGCTTTTCGCCACCGCGCGGCTGGGACCGTGGCACCGGACCGTGAGCGGTCCCATGGCCGTCATCTGCGCAGCAACGCTGGCCGTGCTCAGCGCCGACATCCTGCTCGGGTCCCACCTGCAGATGTCGTCACTGCTGGGCCTGCAGCCCGTGGTCGGCGGCCGCTTCTACGGCGTCGGCAACGTCACGTTCGCCTTGCTGGCCACCGGCGCCCTGTTGCTGGCGGTGGCCGTCTCCGGGCACTACGTGGCTCACGGCCGGCCACACGTCGGCGCGGCCTGGGCCGTCGGGATCGGCGTGGTCGCCCTCGTTGTCGACGGGGCACCCGGCTGGGGCGCCGACGGTGGCGGCCCCCCAGCCCTGCTGCCGGGCCTTGCCTATCTCGTGCTGGCGATCCTGGGGGTGCGGATGACCTGGCAGCGCGCCCTGCTCGTCTCCGTCTCCACGGTGGCGCTGTTCCTGCTCGTCGGGTTCCTGGACTGGTTGCGGCCGGCGCAGTCGCGATCGCACCTCGGGCGGTTCATCCAGTCGATCATCGACGGTGGGGCCTGGGACATCGTGTCCCGCAAGCTCGACCAGAACGTCTCCCTCCTGCAGAGCAGTCCGCTCGCG
>DASYGI010000434.1:0-12742 GCA_035999925.1 Pedococcus sp. | reverse complement strand
GCGCGCGGGGGCTCGACCCTCGCCTCTGAGCGCGGGGCAACAGGCCCGTACTGCGGGGCCCCCGAAGTGCGCGACAATATGAGGCGGCCGCGCGCCATACCCCGTCGTGCATCCGGCCTCTCGACCAACGCAAGGAACCCCCTGTGAGTGAGCACCTGACCGACGACTCGACCGTCGAGCGCGCCCTGCGCGCTGGGCTGGAGGAGTTCGACCTCAGCGACGAGGACCGCTCCCTGCTCGAGGGTGAGCTCGATGAGGACGGGTTCGCCGTCAACGACGGCCCGCTGCCCGTCGTCGCGGTCGTCGGCCGCCCCAATGTCGGCAAGTCGACCCTGGTCAACCGCATCCTGGGCCGGCGCGAGGCCGTCGTCGAGGACGTGCCCGGGGTGACCCGTGACCGGGTCGCCTACGACGCCGACTGGTCGGGTCGGCGGTTCACGCTGGTCGACACCGGTGGGTGGGAGATCGACGCCACCGGGATCCACCTGCGGGTCGCGGAGCAGGCGGAGGTCGCTGTCGACCTCGCCGACGTCGTCATGTTCGTCGTCGACGCCACCGTCGGCGCGACTGACGACGACGAGGCGGTCGTCAAGCTCCTGCGCCGGTCAGGCAAGCCCGTCGTGCTCGTCGCCAACAAGGTCGACGACCAGCGCACCGAGGCCGACGCCGCCACGCTGTGGAACCTCGGGCTCGGGCAGCCGTGGCCGGTGTCCGCCCTGCACGGCCGGGGGAGCGGCGACGTCCTCGACGCGGTGCTCGACGTGCTGCCCTCGGTCTCCGCGAACGGCGAGGCCTACCAGCGCGGGGGCCCGCGCCGGGTCGCGCTGATCGGCCGTCCCAACGTGGGCAAGTCCTCGTTGCTCAACAAGCTGGCGGGCGAGGACCGCGTGGTCGTCGACAACGTCGCGGGCACGACCCGCGACCCGGTCGACGAGTACATCGAGCTCGGTGGCAAGACGTGGCGGTTCGTGGACACCGCTGGCATCCGCCGCCGGGTGCACCAGACCCGCGGGGCCGACTTCTACGCCTCCCTGCGCACCCAGACGGCGCTCGAGAAGGCCGAGGTGGCGGTCGTGCTGGTCGACGCCGAGCAGTCGATCGCCGAGCAGGACATCCGGGTCGTGCAGCAGGTCATCGACGCCGGCCGCGCCCTGGTCGTCGCATACAACAAGTGGGACCTGCTCGACGAGGAGCGCCGCTACTACCTCGAGCGCGAGATCGAGCGTGAGCTCGTGCAGATCCCGTGGGCGCCGCGCGTCAACATCTCCGCTCGCACCGGGCGGTCGGTCGAGAAGCTCGTGCCCGCGATCGAGAAGGCGCTCGACTCCTGGGACACCCGGGTCCCCACGGGCCGGCTCAACGCGTTCTTCGGCGAGATCGTCGCCTCCCACCCGCACCCCGTGCGTGGCGGCAAGCAGCCGCGCATCCTGTTCGCCACCCAGGCCTCGACCCGGCCGCCGCGGTTCGTGATCTTCGCGTCGGGCTTCATCGAGGCCGGGTACCGGCGGTTCCTGGAACGGCGGCTGCGCGAGGAGTTCGGCTTCGAAGGGACGCCGATCGAGGTCTCGGTTCGCGTCCGTGAGAAGCGGCGCCGCAAGTAGTCGCTGGGCGCACGGCCTACTCACGCCCATCGATTTCAAGGCGGGGTATGCCGTGCGCTAGGGTTTCGCAAGCCACGGGCTGTGGCGCAGCTTGGTAGCGCACTTGACTGGGGGTCAAGGGGTCGCAGGTTCAAATCCTGTCAGCCCGACCAACCGGGGTCTGACCTGTCACCACAGGTCAGACCCCGTTCTTATGCCCCATCGGCAGAGGCGGCCTGGTGCCTCGTGGCCCCGCCTTGGCCCCCACTTGGTCCCTACCAGGCCGAGAAGCGAGTGCCAGCGGCGAGCAGCGCAGCGTGGTCAGCGTGGAGATACCTCGCGGTCACGGCGGGGTCCTGGTGGCCGGCCACCCGCTGGAGGACGTAGCGGTCGGGGTGCTCAACGGGCCGAGGCAGACCCGCGAGGATTCGCGAGGCAGGCCCGAAAGCGGATGAGCCCTCGGAGCCCTTGCGGCGCAGACGGATCCGACCGCTGGATGCACCCGGGGCGTTCACATCGGGTTCGACTGCCCACCATCGCTCTGACGCTTTCCCTCGGTACTCCTTGGGCCCCTGAGGTCGCTGCTCGCTGAACCGGCGCGGCGGCCCTCCCCTGAAACCAAAGGTGGCCAAACATGCAACCGATCTCCTTCCACGACTTCCATCCGCAGCCGGGCGAGGTGATCGAGTGGGCTGTCAGCCCCGACACAGTGGCAACGGCCCGGTCGGCTCCCGCGGACCCGGTCGTGCTGTCGTACAACCAGGAGCTGCATCTGCGATCTGCGCAGGCTGCCGCTCGGGCTGGGTTGCCGGGTAACCCCTGGATTGGTGCCACTTTCGACATCGAGGGCCCGGCCGACCTGGATGCTCTGGGCTCGGCGTTCGAGTCATGGATGCGTCGCCATGAGACGCTGCGCAGCGGATTCCGTGAGGCCGGGGACCACATTGAGCGATTCACCCTGCCGGCGTCCGAGGTCAGCCTCGAGCGCGGGCCGGTTCACGCCTTCGCCACCGTCGACGGCTTACACGACCACCTGGACGAACGGTTCGTGCAGGGCACGAACCCGCTGCAGTGGCCCCCGCACGTGTTGGGTGTCATCAGCCGACCAGACCGGTCGACCGTGTTCCTCGGCTTGGACCACGTCGCAGGGGACGGTTTCTCCCTGGCCCTGGCGGTGTGGGAACTGCAGGTCAGCTACGAAGCCGCGCGCGACGGTGAGCTGCCGGTTCTGCCCGCCACTGGCAGCTTCCTGGAGCTCTGTGCCCAGGAGCGCGTCTTCGGCGAAGGGATTCGCCCTGATGACCCTGCACTGGCGCAGTGGCGGGACTTCGTCCGTGCCTGCGGAGGCACGACTCCCACCTTCCCGTTGGACTTGGGCGTCGAGCCTGGTCAGACATGGCCGCAACGGATATTCAACCAACACCTACTCTCTGCAAACGAGGCGCAGGCCCTCGAGCTGGCCAGCAAGGAGAGCGGCGGAAGCATGTTCGCCGCCCAGTTGAGCGCGATGGCGATCGCGGTTCGGGAGATGACGGGCCAGCAGCAGTTTCGAACCATCATTCCGCTGCACACCCGACACCGACAGACGTGGCGGACCGCGATGGGGTGGTTCATCACCTGCGCCCCGGTCGACTTCTCCCTCGAGGACGCCGCAAGTTTCGCCGACGTCCTACCTCGCGCCCAAGCCAGTCTGCAGGCCGCGCTTCGCCTGTCCCGCTACCCCGCCGCGCGCATGATCCAGCTCCTCGGCGACGACTTCCGTGTCACCCGGCGGGACCTGTTCTCCATGGTCTCGTACACCGACTACCGAAAGATGCCCGGTGCCGACCGCTACCACGAGTCCACCCCCCGAACCATCGGGCAGGTGTCCGTGGCTGACGACTGCCACGTATGGACGTCCCGCCTTCAAGACGGCCTGCACATTGCCATCCGCCACCCGGACACCGCCACCGCGGGCGAGATCCTGAATGAATACGCCTCCCACATCCGCGAGGTGTTCGTGCGGGTTGCCGTCGGAGGCGATTACCGCCTAGCCGCTAGCTGGGCCTGCACACCGCACGGCGCACGCATGTGACCCTACGCTGGCCATCGGCAGGGTCGGTCAGAAAGTCTCTGGCCGCGACCCCGCCGAGGCAATGCCGCCGGGGGGCGGTGCGCCAGGAGCGAAGCGGCGGCGTGGGTGGTCGATTGGGTCGGCGTAGGCGGTGTCGAAGGCCATGACGGGGAGCTGGGCGCCCACCCGCGCCTGCCTCTTCTGCTGCCCCCTCAGCACGAGGGCGTCGGCAAGGGCGTCGGTGAGCCGCGCCATCTTGATCAGGTGTCGCTCGTAGAGCTCGCTTGAGGTCGCGATCAGATAGGCGGGGGCGCGGGCGCCCTCGGCGGACCGGGCGAGGTACATCCCGCCTCGAGCGAGTGCCACCACCCTTGCCTCGAGCGGCGCCACGGCAGGGTCGGACTCGAAGCAGCTGCTTCAGATTGCCGTCCACGTGGGAATGGCGCGTGTGCTGGGGGCAGGTTTGATCCGCGAGCTTGTCCGAGGCCTGACTAGTCCAAAGGAGCGCACAGGGCCCCCTGTGCATAACTGTGCTGTCGGCCGCTGGGCTGTGCACAACTCCGTCGACACTCGGGACGCCCAGGCGCACCGGGGTCCAACCGGCAAAAGGGACTAGTCACCCAAAGCCGTCCGGGAACTCCTCGCCGTGTCGACTCGACCTGTGCAAGATCGCCGCCGGGCTGGACTCGGGGCCACCGGTGACCTTGCACAGGTCGAGCATCCGCGCGGGGCGACCACGAGTCACGGCCAACGGAGAACGAGACGTGGTCACGGGCGTTGTGCCGCGTTACGTCGAACTTGTCCGGCTCCGGGAAGACCTGGGATCACGGTTCGCGCCGCCCAGCAGCGCCACCATCACGGATCCGCGCCGCATGGGAACACCCGCGACCTCGGTGTCGGCCATAGCCATACGTCCGGTGATCAGGACCGGCGGGTCGACCCGCAAGACCTCTTCAACAGCGTTGGGCCAGAGATCTTCCCGCTCGGTAAGCAGCCTGCGCTGCTCGGGGTCGCTCGCGAGCAGCGCGATGCCGTTGCCGAGCAGGTTGACGGTCGTCTCGAAGCCGGCCGCAAGCACCAGCCCGGCGGTGGACCTCAGCTCGACGTCGGTGAGGCTCACGCCGTCCTCCTGAGCCGCCACGAGCTGACTGAGCAGGTCATCGCCCGGCTTTCGCCGCAGGCCGTCGAGGTGCTGACCCAGCCACTGGTCGAACTCGCGCAGCGCGGACTCGACGCGGCGGAAGTTCGTCCAGGAGAGCCCGAGGTCGAGGCTGGGCGCGGCCGCGGCACCCAACCTGAGCACCTTCTCGCGGTCGCGTTCGGGAACGCCGAGGATCTCCGCGATCACCGTGCCCGGCAGGAGGCTGCAGTACGTCGCGACGAGGTCGACCGGACTTCTCGGGTCGATCTGGTCGAGGAGCTCGGTGGCGATCTGCTGAGTGCGGCCGCGCAGGTTCTCGACCGCTCAGGCGCTGAAGACCCTCGACACGAGCCTGCGGTAGCGGGTGTGATCAGGTGGCTCGGTCACCAACAAGGAGGGCGAGGTGAGGGGTCCGAGCGGCGCGTCCTCCATGGCCCACGCCTGGAGTCGCGTCAAGGTGCTTCCCCCGTCGGCGGGAAGGAACCGGGCGCCCGCGTCAGGGTTGGACAACAAGGCTCGCACCGCGCCATGGTCCACGCTCACCGAGGCGAACTTGCCCCGGTATAACGGGGCGTGGGCACGGAGCTCGTCCAGGACCGGCTCGAGCGCTGCCTGATCGCGGGACTGGGTGGCCACGAACATGCGGCCATGGAGGTCGCCCTGCCCGGCCGATCGCCGCAGCGCGGTGCTGGGCAGGCCGTGACCCAGCGACCATCGCAGGGCAGCGCGGGCCAGCGGCATAGGGGTGCGCTGAGTCAGTCTGGGCCTCCCGTGACAAGGATGTTCGTCTATCTTGCCCCGCGTGGCAGTGGCGCGGTGACCCGTCGCGAATGTCGCGGGTCTCGGCAAGTCCGGTGGACCAGCCGACTTTGTCGCCAGCCTCGCGGCGGTAGGACGCTCGGGCCGACCAAAGAACCGCTTCCACAGCACCCGCCACAGCGGGCTCATGGCTAGGTAGCTAGGCGGCGCGTCGCCTGGCGGGCAAGAAGCCTTGCCGCCCTAACCTCCCGACATGGCCAACGGAGCGAAGAAGCGCCTGGCATTGGACCTGGCACACCGCAAGGCGCTGGGCCTACCCGAGCGCGGACCGTTGCCGAACCAGATAGGCGCGCAGTCCTCGGCGGGCGGCACGCGGCGGACGCGGAGCGGCATCCAAGGGAAAGGGCCGCCGGAAATAGCCTGGCGACCCTCGGCCGCACGTGAGACCAGTGCGCCCGGCTGGCGGCGATAAGACTCACGAGTTGGGCCTCTTCGTCGGTGGAATCAGGGGTCGGGCGACCCCAGAAAGGTGCCCGCCCACCCAGGCAGCAGACCAACGGTCTTGTGCGTCCGGAATCGCCGCGCCTCCGCACTTCGTGATGCTAGGGACTCAGCCGATTGGACGGGTTTGCGCTATTTCGAACGGCAATGTCCGCGCTGTCCCATAACGTTGCCGCCGGACCGCAGTGGGCCCAGTCCCAGCGACGCCGCCTGCACCATCACGTCCAAGGAGTTCGCTGATGCGTTTCGCGTTCACTGCCCTATCTCGTCAGGCCACCTCCCTGGCCCTGCTCGCTTTCGTCGCGCTCGCGGCGCCCGCGCCCGCGACCGCGACCGCGCCGACGCCGACGCCGTCGACGGCGGCCATCCCGGGGATGACGCGCGTTCCGGACCCGCGGGGCAACATTGCCCCCAGCCCCGAGTACCGCATGGCGTGCTGGGCGAATGGCAACCCGGCTGGTCAGCAGTCGACTGCTTGTCGAACCCAGGTGTTGGCCGCGATCAACCACGCGCACGCGGTTGAGCACATCAGGGCGATCACGTTGCCGGCCAACTACTGGTCACTGCCGGCCGCGCAGCAGGTGTTCGTCATTGACAACCTGGAGCGGGTGTCCCGAGGGCTGCACCCGGTGCAGGGACTGGTGAGCCAGCTCAGCACGGCCGCGCAGTACGGGGCCGCGCACAATGTTGACCCGCGCGTCCCGTCATGGCATTTGACCAACGGGGCCGCGGTGACCCACGGCGGGGCGATCTGGGCGGGCGACTACAACACGCTCGATGCGGACTACTCCTGGATGTATATGGACGGCTGGGGCGGGTCGCGGGCGGCCACGTCCAACCTCGACTGCACCTACGCCGCGGCGCGCGGCTGCTGGGGGCATCGCGAGGTAATGCTGGGTTACTGGGGCGGCACCGCGTATGTGGTTGCGGGCGCCGGTAGCGTCGCTCACGGCGCCGGAGGGTATTTCAACTCCGTCACTGAGCTGTTCGAGTCGTACTCCGGGCGCGTCCCGGCGTTCACGTACACCTGGGCTCAGGCGGTCCGAGCCGGCGCACGCTGACAGTCGGGGGCGGTCCGGTCACCCCTCGGCTCTCACCAGTGCACGGACCGCTCCGGCCGGGTTGCCGCCACTCTCACTACTCAGCGTTGGTCCTGCCTGCTCAGGGTGCTCGGCGATGATCACGGGAACGAACTGCCTTCCTACAGCAAGAGGTCCGCCCACGCAGGACGAAGAGGACTGGCCGCCAGCCTCCCCGCAGTGAAACCGGAAAGGTAGGGACCAAAGGTCCCCATCCTCCGGGTCCGCCCAAGCAGTGTGCTGGCGAACTCAGGGCTCCGAGCAAGGCCCGCTCCGCGCCCGGATGGGACGGTTGGGCCGAGATACCGTTGGCCGCCAACCCGGTTGAACTCCCTCGTTGACCCGAGCCGCGCAGCAGTGGGCAGGGGGCCGTAGGGTCCTGGGGTCGTCGACCACCGGGGCGTCAGTGGGGCAGCGGCGCTGGGGCGTCTACCCGGGGCCGAGGGTCAAACAGTGACCCAACGCCGGCCTTCTCCAGGGCCGGCTGCCCGTCAGCGCCTACCTCTTCGGATGTTTCGCCGAGCCCGGTCCCTGGCGCGGCACGCTTGCGGGTGGGCCAGAACGCGATCGCGAAGGCGGCCGCGGCCAAGGCGATGCCAATGGGGAGCATGTGCGACTGGATGGACGGCTGGTGGACCCACACCGCGACCCGGCCGACGTACGGGATGACCCCCACGACCCGGTAGGACGTGTTGCCGCGCAGGGTGACGGTCCACGGGTCGGCCACACGGTTCGCGTCGCCCTTGGTCTGGATGGTGGTGACGCCGGCGGTGCGGGTCAGGGTGGCGATGCGGTGCACGATGAGCTTGGCCGGGATGTACGGGTCGTGGAAGACAATGATGTCCCCGGCGTGCACCGAAGTGACCGGGACGCGTTGGGTGATGACCACACCCCCCAAGGGGAGCTTGGGCGTCATGCTCGAGGACAGCACCGGGCGAACCTGGTAGGCGCCGGAGAACACGGCGACGCCCGCGGCGAACAGGGCCAACGCCATCAACACCAGCAAGGCCACAGACGCGTGCCCGCGAAGCGGCTTGGACGGGGTGTCCGTGGTGCTCATTGTCTCTCCTGATCTACGGCGCGCACTGGCGTCGCCTGCGGTTGTCGCTGACACGTTCTAGTTCGGGCGCCGATGAAGTCAGTCGCTGAATGTCGCACGGAACCCGGGGGTGATGGAGCCCCCCATGGCGGAGGGGGTCAGGGCGGGACAGGTGCCATGACCGGCGTAGAACTCAACCGTGGCGGGCACCGAGGTGTGCGCCGGGACGGTCAAGGCTCGCAAGGAGGGCTGCATCCTCCGAAGGGGCCCGTCGTACAACGTTGCGCCCTCGACGACCAGGTGCACGCAGACCTGCTGCTCGAACGCGGCGCTGGTACGAGTAGCGAAGGCGGGTAGCGGTGCGGCGGCGACGACGATGCTGTGCGCGGCGATGCTGCCCGAGTTGGTGAACCTCATCGGTTGAGCACCTGTGGTGAAGGTGGCGTTGGTGGGCCCCACGCTGGCGAAGGTGAGCTTCTTACCCCTAGCGGTGACCACCGACCCGGGCGCCCTCGAGGACAGGGCGATGTCCAGGGTCCCCGCTGTGATGTGCTCCTTGAGGGGGGTCAGCTCGGTGAACTGCGCGCTGGCCCCGGCCCCGATGAGTCCGAAGGCTGAGATGGCCAAGGCCGAAGCCGCGACGATCCTGCGAGAAGCCATTGGAGTCCTTCCACCCTCAGGGCGTCACTGCGCCGCGGCCCGCCCGACGTGCTGCTGGAAATTGCCGGCTGCTCGCCGGCCAAAGGGCTGGCCCCGACCGGATGGGGGATGGTCGGGACCAGCCAGCTTGGACGGCGTCAGCCGACGTAGTTGACCGTGACGGACGGCTGGACGTCGCCGCCCTGAGCCGCGTTGGTCAGCGACGGGCAGGCGCCCGAACCGGCGTAGAACTCCGTGGTGAAGGAGTCGGTGCCACCGGTGGGGACGTCACCCTGGATCTGCAGCGGGTGGGCCTTCAGCCCGGACAGCACCCCGTCGTACGCCGTCTGGCCACTGGAGACGATCTTGACGCAGAGCTGGCTGGCGAGGGCGGCAGAGTTCGCTCCTGAGCCCACCAGGTCGTCCGCGCTCAGCACGATCGCGCTCGCGGTCGCGGTGCCGTGGTTGGTGATGACCGTCGGGATCGCGCCGCTGGAGAACGTCGACTGGGTGGGGCCGAGGTCGGCGAACGTAGCCGTCTTGCCGTCGTGGCTGAGCGTCACCGACGGGTCGGACGAGGTCAGCTGGACGTCGATGGTGCCGGCGGTGATGTGCTGCTGAACGGCGACCGCGTCGGTGAACTGCGCACCGGCTCCCGCGCCAACGAGCCCGAGGCCCGCCACCGCGAGAGCGGCGGCAAAGGCAATCCTGCGTGAAGACATGTTGCTCCTTCTGACTGGGGACGGAAGCCCTGCTCCGCCCTCCCCCGAATGCCGCCCCATTTGGGCAACGCTGGAAAGGATGCTGAGAAACGCAAAGAGTTGACCGGATTTGGGTAAAGAGTCAGTAAGCCTCTGGGACATTTTGGGAATTTTCACCCGATTTGACCGACCAAACTGACTAGTTCGGCTATCGGCCGTTCGGGCGATTTCAGTATGTGATCACATGACGGTAAGCATCCGCTCACCCTCCTGGGGTCACGTCCCTCGGACTGCTGAGCCGCGATCTGGCGCTACGCCCGGCGACCGAGTCGGCCGCTAGCTGCTGGCCCCTACCGGACCTTTGGGCTCGTAGCGACGCGTTCATCGTGGCCTGGTCCAGGCTTCCTTCGAGGCGCCGGATGCGCTCGCGCCGGATGCGAATAACCCGGTCGACGCGTAGCCTGCTCTGCAGGCCGGGCGCGGCCCAGACCCGGCCGGGCATCGGGAGGTACCCGGCTCGTCCGGACTTGTCCTTGCTCGTGAACATCAGAACTTCCACGTGGTAGCGACTGGTCGACAGGATCAGCGCCGGACGGTCCTTGTGGCCGCTGCCGGTTTCGAACGGGATGTCGGCCCACCAGATCTGCCCCGGCGTCGTGTCCGGGTACACGCTCACTGGGTGGTCCCCGCGGCGCCACATCGCCCACCGGTACAGAACCCACCGCGCACACACACGCAGCCGTGACCGCGCCCGCCTCCGGCACGGTGCTGGGCAGCAGGCGGATGCCGCCAAGCAGGACGTCGAGCATGGAGTCGACCTCGAAGTACACGCACGGGCCCCCGACCGGCAACTCGCCGCGCTTGACGACGACGTCCCAGCCGCGGACGCGAGCGCAGACGATGAACTCGGCGTCGGGGATGTCCCGGATCTCGGTGATCGTCTCGACGGTGGCCAGGGCGCGACCGGTGTCCTCGACGGTTGTGGTGTCGCGGTCGGTCTCGGCCGCTGCTGCATGCTGAGTGTTGGTGAGGGTCATGGCCCTCACCGTGCGGGGGTCGAGCCCGGTGGCAGTGAGCCGCAGCATCCGGCGATGCCAACTGGTCAGCGCCATGGCTACGACGCCGGCGCCGCCGTCGACTCCCACCGTATGATCGCCGCGGCGAGGGCGTCAGCCACGGCCTCTGCCTTGTGGTTTCCGCCGGGCAGCGCGACCAGGATCAGGAACCGGGTGGAGCGCTCGACCAGGGTCGCGACCGGGCTCATCGCCTTGCCGAAGACCAGGTCTCCCTCCTTACGTTTCAGCCTGGGTGGTCTCGGGCCGTCGTAAGGTCCTGATCGCTCTCCTTGGGGCAGGCGGGTATGGCTCAGGTCTCCCTGCCGCACCGGCCGTGTGGTTGGTGACGGCTCACTGGGAATGGCCGCCCGCCTGCCCTGTGGTGGCTCGACCGCTCATTGAGACTCGCGCGAACAGATCGTTGGGTAAGGACGTGCCGGCGTGGCCGCCATGCAAGGAGAACCCTTCGGTAAGCCGCGACGTGAGGACTCGGATGACAACGGTGTGGGCAGGGATTGACTCGGGTAAGCGGACGCACCACTGCGTCGTGATCGATGCAGTGGGTCGTGTGCTGCTATCCCAACGGGTCGCCAACGACGAGACCGCGCTCCTGGAGCTGATCGGGGCCGTGGGTAGGGTGGCCGACGGGGCGGAGGTGGTGTGGGCCACCGACCTGAACACCGGTGGCGCGGCACTGATGATCGCGCTGCTCGCCGACCGTGGGCAGCAGCTGCTGTACATCCCGGGCCGCGTCGTTCATCACGCCGCAGCGACCTACCGCGGTGATGGCAAGACGGATGCCAAGGATGCACGGATCATCGCGGACCAGGCCCGCATGCGCACCGACCTGCAGCCGGTGCGTGGCGGCGACCAGCTCAGCACCGACCTGCGGCTGCTGACCGCTCGACGGACGGATCTGGTCTTCGACCGTGTCCGCGCGATCAACCGGCTGCGGGCCACAATGCTGGAGTACTTCCCGGCGTTGGAAGCCGCCTTCGACTACTCCAAGAAGGGGCCGCTGATCCTGGCGGCCGGCTATCAAACTCCGGACGGAATACGACGCCTGGGCGCCTCACGGTTGACGGCTTGGCTCAAGAAGCGCGGCGCCCGCAACGCTGCAGCCCTCGCAGCCAAGGCGGTGGAAGCCGCCGATGCCCAGCGCACGGTGTTGGCCACCCAGGGGATGGGCGCCCGGCTCGTCGCGCGGCTGGCCGAGCAGATCATGGCGATCGATGCCGACCTCGCCCAGTTGGACAAGGAAATCGAGGAACGGTTCGAGAGGCATCCCGACGCTCCGATCCTGGTCAGCATGCCCGGCTTCGGCGTGGTGCTGGCGGCGACGTTCCTGGCCAACACCGGCGGCGACCTGGCCGCGTTCGAGAACGTCGACCGCCTCGCCAGCGTCGCCGGCCTCGCCCCGGCGCCACGAGACTCGGGCCGGATCAGCGGCAACCACCACCGGCCGCGGCGCTTCAACCGGCGCCTGATGAGAACCTGCTACCTGGCCGCTCTCTCGAGTCTGAAGAGCAGCCCAGCCTCGCGGGCGTACTACGAACGCAAACGTGCCGAAGGCAAGTCCCACAAGCAGGCCCTCATCGCCCTCGCCCGCCGGCGCATCAACACCATCTGGGCGATGCTCCGGGACCGAACCACCTACCAGGAGCCCGCCCTGCCAATGCTTGCGCCAGCCGCTTGACAACAGCATTGAGATTCCCAGTGCCCATCGAGCGGCCACAGCCATGAGCACCGATGTTGCACGCCGGGTCGTCAGGAAGGCTTGCCGATCGCATGTGGGTCGTGCGCGCAGGGCACGGCGTTGGCCTGCTCCGCGCAGTCGTGCCGCCAACGCCACCCTCGCCTCTGCCCGAGGAATCCTGACCCTCGTCGGCGCACTCGGGGACTTGAAGCCGATGACCGTGTCATCGATGCGGCACCATGCTCCCGGGCTTGCCATCTACGCCATCTGGAGGATGACGCAGCCGACCGGCGGCCTCAGACTGATGGGCGGTAGCCGGGCGGGCTTACAGGATTGTGCGCGACGCTTGTTTGCGCGTGGTGACGGAAGAGTGAGGTCCGCAGATGGTCGTGAAGGCCAAGTTGGCCACTGTGGTGGTTTCGCTGTTGGGCCTCGCCTGCGCAGCCGCGGTGGGTGTGACGGCCGCTGCCGCAGCCACGGCGACGCCGCCCGACATGAA
>DASYGI010000433.1:0-6807 GCA_035999925.1 Pedococcus sp. | reverse complement strand
ACTAGGAGTTGCTCTCGACAAAGACGCCTTCCGAGGGAGTCCTTGAACCCGCTCGACCTCGCAGCACATTTTCGTCCTTCGGTCAGGGTTGACGCCTCAGGTCCGGCGTCCAGGTTGGCGTTGCGGCTGGCATCATGGAGGCGGATGTCCGGCAACGGTGCGCATAGGGACCGGGCTGGTCCCCATGACGCGTTCGATCAGGCGGGCATTTCGTAGAGCATCGTGGAAGCCGATCGAGGTCGGTGGCGTCGAAGACGACGATGGGGCGCCAATCTCGAGGCCGGCCTCGTACGGTGAGGACTGCGCTGGCGCACTTGGCGTGGGTGGTTGGGCCGTTCGAAACCGATGCCGGCGCAGCCGCCAAGCGCCAGCAGGGTTTGCCCGAAAAGTTGCTCTTCGCGATCCCCGTCGGGCTGGTGGCGAGGTCACGGCGTGGTGGTCCGAATGCGGCGGCAGTTTCGGACATGAGCACGATGACCCTCAGTTTGGGCTCATTCCCGCTGGCTGCCGCGAGTCTGCGATTTCGGCACGCAGGGCCTTGAGGGCCTCCACGTAGATCTCGGAGAAGGTGGGGAACGGCTGGATCGTGTCGCGCAGGATCTCGATCGGCACATGGGCGCGGATCGCCAACGTGGCCTGCTGAAGCCATTCGCCGGCCTCGGGCCCGAGGGCATAGGCGCCGACGAGGTGAGTGCCGTTGGCGAGCAGGGTCAGGAAGCCGTTGCTGTCGGCGTACGCGCGCGTATAGGTCTCGGTCTTCGGCAGATCCGAGAGCCGCGCCGTTCCGCTGAACCGGCCGCTGGTCCCGCCGACGGCGGCCGCCTGCGGGTCAGTGAAGACGACCCGCGGGACGGCGTCATAGTCGGCCTCTCGTGGCTCCCCGAGGATGTTCGCGGCGACGACGTCGCCCTGGTACTTTCCCACGTGGGTCAAAGGCCAGATGCCGGTGACATCACCGATCGCCCACAACCGCTCACCTGCGCGGAGGCGCGAGTCGACCAGGACGCCTCTCCTGTCGGGTTCGACACCAACGGTGCCCAATCCGATGTCATCGACGCGCGGCCGGCGACCCGTAGCGACCAGCAGCCGGTCGCCACGCAACTCACCGCCCGCATCGAGGTCGATCACGTACTCGTCGTCTTCGCGCCGCGCTGCGGCCGCCCTGACGCCGAGGAACACTTCGATGCCATCTTGGCGCAGCACTTCGGCCACCGCGTCACCGAGGGGTCGCGCCTCGCGCGGGAGCAGGTTCGGAGCGCCCTCGATGAGCGCGACCTCCCCCCCAAAGCGACGGACCACCTGCGCCATCTCGACGCCGACCGGTCCGCCACCGAGGACGAGCATCCGGCGTGGAACCGCCTTCATCCCGGTCACCTCCCGGTTGGTCCAGATGCCCCCGAGCCCGCGCAGTCCCGGGATCGGCGGGATTGCCGGGTCCGCACCACAGGCGAGGACGACATGGTCGGCGCTATGGCTCACGGCGTCGACCTGCACGACACCCGGGCCGGCCAGCCGTCCGGTGCCCCGAAGCAGGTCGATCCCGTTGTCCGCCAGCCAGCGCTCTTGGCCGGCGTCGGAGTAGTTCGAGACCATGAAGTCGCGCCAGGCGAGGGCCCCTTCGACGTCGACCTTCGCCGGCGCGGCCGCCTCGTTTGCGGCGTGCGCCGCCTCGCCTGGACGCAGCAGGGTCTTGGATGGGATGCACGCCCAGTACGAGCACTCACCGCCGACCAGCTCGCGCTCGACGAGCGCGACGCGCAGGCCGCCCGCGGCGAGTGCTCCGGCGCAGTGCTCCCCGGGCGAGCCGCCGCCGATGACGATGACGTCGTAGTCGCTCATGAGGGCAGTTCCTCACCGGCCCGCTCAGCCACGATGTACGCGGCGTACCAGTCCGGCCAGTTCTCGTCCGCCTGCCCGCTCCGCTTCTCGTGCTCGCCGTGCGCCGACGCGGCGCGCCGAAGCGCGCTCGCCAGGTCTGCCGCCGAGACGAAACCCGTCTCGGCGGGCTCGACTCGTCCGGGTAGCCGTGTGGTGATCTCTTGGAGCAGCCAGCCGTTGCCGTCCGGGTCGCTGAACGTGGCGAAGGAGCTGTAGCTGGCGTGATCCGGTGCCGGACCGTTGACGCGACCGCTCTTGTCGTCGGTGTGGAACTGGGCGCCCGGTGTCTCGGGGTGGAACACGTCGCTGACGTCGACGCCGTGGGAGGCGAGCTCATCCCGCGCAGCCTGCACATCGGAGACGACCAGGTAGAGGCCCTGGGCCGAACCGGGCGTGGCTGACGTGATCTTCGAGCCGAACTGGATCGAGCACCCCGACCCGGGCGGGGTGAACTGGACGACCCGGAAGGCGTTGTCGAAAGCGAAGTCGGCATCGAGCCTCCATCCGAGTCTGCCGTAGAACTCCTTCGCCCGATCGACGTCCGAGACAGGGATGACGACCACCTCCAGCTTCAGGTCGACGTGCTTCTCGCCCGCCCCTGCGCTCGCCTCACTGCGGGTCTCGGTCATGCTCATGCCAGCCTCCCTCATCGTGTCAATAGCGCCATCTCGCGCGCAGACAGGTACGTCCCAGCCGTGAATCTTCCTGATACGGGACCCGATCCGAGGATCCCAAGGTCGCGCGAACGTGTCGCGCGCCGGTCGATGGAGTGGCGTGCCACGGGGCTTGCCCGGCCACCGATAAGGAGCCAGGTGGGGTTCACCGTTCGAGGCTCCTCGGACGGTGCCAAGTGTGCAAGGCTCTCGGCCCGATCCTGGCCGACACTCTCGCTGCTCGCCCACGTGTCACCCTGCTGCGGGTGAGGCCGGCGTCGGCAAGAACGCGCTACCGGCTACCTGTCGGAGCGTGTTTCCGGGGGCGTTCTCCTGGGGACCGACCAGGGACGTTCACGGATGCGCACAGGTGACGCGTCGTATGACACTGGTGAGCGAAACCCCACGGAAGGAGTCAACGCCATGCGTTCCGACATCGTGCCTGGCGGCGTTTTTCCTGACTACGAGCTGCCCGATCACACCAAGCAGATGCGAAAGCTCAGCGAGCTGCAGGGCGACGACCCGCTGATCCTGACGCTCGCACGCGGCCACTACTGCCCGAAGGAGCACCAGCAGCATCTGCAGCTTGCTGCCTTCGGCCCGCAGATTGGCGTCGGCTACACCCAGATCGTCACCATCTCGACCGACGACCACCACACGATCCAAGAGTTCCGGGCGTCGGTCGGAGCCCAGTGGCCGTTCCTCTCAGACCCGGGTCGCATCCTCCAGCAAGACCTCGACATCAAGGAGTACACCGACCCGGAACACGACCCGATGATCCCGCACACCCTCGTGCTCAAGCCTGGGCTCATCATCCACAGCGTCTACAACGGCTACTGGTTCTGGGGGCGCCCCTCGGTCGAGGACCTCCGCCAGGATCTGCGATCCGTGACGCGGGCGATCCGGCCGGACTGGGATCTGAGTACACCCGGCCTTCGCGAGGCCTGGGAGGGCGACGACCGCTCGGCGTTCCACGGCTGGAACACGTGGAGTCCGGAACGGGTCGCGACTGAGCTCGACCGTAGCCCGAACTAGCAGGTATCACCGAACGCTTCCACGGGGCCCGTCCAGCCGCTCGCCCCCTGACACTCAGGTGAGTTGGAACAACCACTCAGCGCGACCTCGTCATGCATTAGAGGCCGGTCTGGGCGAGAGTCGCGCACACCGGGCACTGCATCAGATCGTTGAGTTGATCCCACTCCCACTCCACAAGGTAGAGCGGGGTCACTGCCGCTCCACACAGCGGTTCATCCGCGTTGTCCAGGCGATGAACCAGCCCGTCGGGTACCTTCCCTGCAGGCTCGCCAGGTCCTCGCAGCGTGTTGACACGCTCGGCCTTCAGTCGCACCGCTGCGATGTTACGCGGGCCCGCGCCTCCTGCGGACTCGGACGACATCCGGTTCCTTCCGGGCGGGGATCGGCTTGCCGCAACCGCTGTCCGGCTCCTGGTGCCTGCTGATCCGACACACCGACTACGCGTCGCGGCCCAGCGGGGGAATGGTGTCGTCGTAGAGCCGAACGGCTGCGAGCCTTCCGCCGTGACCACGCACGAAGGCCCCGGCCCCAGCGCGAGGCGGCAGCCGCGTGGCTCCCCACCCCCCCACGTTGTACTCGAGCACGCAGTTGCGCCCGTCATCTACGAGCGCGCAGGTTTCCATCGGGATGCCGCCGCCGGTCGAGAACAGCCGCTGGTAGTAGTCACTTACGCCGTCTGGCCCTTCGCGGCTGTGCTGGCGGCCCTCGGCATCTCGCAGATAGCCTTCCGAGTCGAAGGCCGCGACGATCGCGGCAACGTCGCCGCCAGCGAACGCGTGCACGTACGCGCCCACGGCGCCGGACGGGGGTGGCCCAGGGTCGGCTTGCAGGAGGGGCGGCCGGGTCGCACGTCGGCCAGTAAGTGGCTGGCTTGAGAAGTAGATCCGCAACTCGTCGATTCGTCCGTCGAGGCGGCGGTCGGCGACGACAACAATCGGAACCCCGAGCGTACCGTTGTCGGTGTCGAGGTGGAGGACCACCTCCTCGGAGCCGCGCCGTTCGAGGATGACGTGGTCGACGTCTTCGACCGAGGCGCGGTGCTGCCGAAGCCACGCGCTGGTTTCAGTGACGAACGCCGTGAACTCCGCCACACCCTTGATCCGTCCGTGCATGGGGTCGTGCACTTCGGGTTCGCCAGCGAACGACTCCACCAGGGGGGCGGGATCGCCGGCCATCAGACCGTCGAAATAGGGCACGGCCACCAACTTGTCCCGGCGTCGCTTGTCCAAGAACTGCTGCAGCACCGGCGCTGAGAACAGCTCAGGCAGCCACGGCACGCTGATCAGCGTCCCACAGATCGCCGCGGGCAACTCTGAAGCAGTGGTCCTCGCAATAGGCACAGGTAGCGAGGGCATGACGGCGCGATCAGAGATCTATCACGAGGTCTGCGGTCGGCCGAGAACAGCAGATGAGTAGCTCGTTCTCGCCGGGCGCCTCCAGTGGCGGAATTTCGTACGACGCCTCCCCCGCCAGCACCCCTGTGGCGCAGGTGTGGCAGACGCCGGTGCGGCAGGACCACTGCGTGGGCACGTCGCACGCCTCGGCGAGCTCGAGGACCGATGAGTAGTCGTCCGACCATGCGGTCGTGAGCGCCGAGCGGGCGAAGGTCACCGCCGGCCCGGCTCCGGGCAGGCCGGGCGGCTGGTGCGGCGCGGGCGCATACGCTCCGATCACGCCGGGGTTGATCGGCGACCGCGATCCGAACCGCTCGGTGTGGATCCGTGCCGGGTCGATGCCGGCCCCGGTGAGGGCGGCCGCGACGTCGTCCATGAACGATTGCGGGCCGCACACATATGCGCTCGCGTCAGTCGGGAGGTCGAGGCCGGCGATCACCGTCGGGGTAAGTCGTCCCGCCCGGACGCCCGCAGCTGGCGTCAGCGGCCGTGTCGGAGTCGTGTAGTAGACCAGTGAATGCGCCGACGGCAGTCGACCCACCAGGTCGGCCACCTCGGTCGAGAAGGCATGACTGTCCGCGTCGTGTGTGGTGTGCATCCACCACACCGCACGTCCGCTGCGCTCTCTCGCGAGTCGGTACAGCATTCCCAGCAGGGGTGTCTGGCCGATTCCCGCGGAGATCAACAGGGCCGGCTCCGAACCCTGGTCGAGCACGAAATCGCCTCTCGGCGCTGCTACCTCGATCGCGTCCCCGCGTTGCAGGTGCGCGACGAGGTGCGAGCTGACCCGCCCGTGCGGCTCACGCTTCACGCTGATCCGGTAGCGCCCGCCGGCGGGATCACCGGACAAGGAGTAGGTCCGCACCGGCACAGGGTCACCCGCACCCGGAACCCGCAGGGTGAGGAACTGACCGGGCAGGTACGCCGGCAGCGCCTCGTCAGCGGCGAATCGGAACGACGTGACCGAGGCGCTCTCGGCGACGACGTCGGCGACGGCGAGGGTGCGAAAGCCCGCCCAGGCCGGCGGCGGCGCGACCGCGATGCCTGCCGGTCGAGCCACCGTGTCGCTGTTCACCATGCTCCGGAACGACTCACGCCAGCCCGGGCTCAAGGCCGGGATGTCCAGGGCCACCTTCAGCTGGTCTATCTCGTGGCCGGGCAGGTAGAGCAACGAGTCGACGTCCGCCACGCTCAGTCCGTGCTGCCCGCGGGCTGTCTGCACAATCTCGTCCCCGGCGCTGACCTGACCTTCGGTCAGGACGCGCAGGTAGAACCCCGGGCGGTGGTGGGCGACCAGAAGGGACGGCAGCTCTGGCTCCCCCAGCCGCATCCCGACCCGGTAACAGGTCACGCGCGGCTGGGTGACCTCGAACTCCGCCTCACCGATCCGGTAGCGATCACCGATGCAGGCGATGTCGTCGTCAAGGCCCTCGACCGTGAAGTTCTCCCCGAAGGCACCGTACTCGAGATCGTCGCGCCCGAAGTACCGCCGCCAGTGACGGTAGGACTCGATCTGGTAGACGAGAACGGCGCGCTGCTCGCCGCCGTGCCCGGCCAAGTCCCCTTGCCCGTCACCGTCGATGTTCAGACGGCGGACCATCTGCGGCCCGGCGATCTGGCTCTTCCACACGCCGGTCCGGACGGTCCGGCCGTGCCACGACACGTCTTTCGGCATCCCGACGTTGACGGACAGAAGTCTCGCCATCGCATCCCACCCCCTCGGATCGGTCCGAGCCTCATCCGACGGTGCCGTACCAGCGGCGTCGAGGAGGCACAGCCGGCCGCCCTCGTCGAAGAGGGGCAGCCATAGGCTCCGGGCTAGTTTTGCAGCCGCATCTCGTGACTGG
>DASYGI010000432.1:0-12877 GCA_035999925.1 Pedococcus sp. | reverse complement strand
AGTCCTGCTTCTTCGCCGGCTCGACCCTCACGGCGGCCAACGCCTGCACCATCAACCACCAGCCGAGCGCCGCGTACTGCGCCTACCACAGCCAGGACACCAACCTCGGGACCGTGTACGCGAACATGCCGTTCCCGATCTACCTGTCCCCGGTCGGGTACACCTGCGGCAGCAACGCCCACGGGCACAAGATCATCGAGTCGCCGAACGGCAACCCCGACGCCGACACCGAGATCAGCCCCACTAGCCACGAGATCATGGAAGCCACCACCGATCCCGACACCGTGACCGGCTGGTACGACAGCAACGGATACGAGAACGGTGACGAGTGCGCCTACGTCTACGGCACCATGAGCGGCACGGCTGGGAGCCGCTACAACCAGGTCATCAACGGTCATTTCTACCTGACCCAGGAGGAGTTCAGTAACAGGGACTTCGCCCTGACCGGGAAGGGATGCCTGCCGTACGAGTGAGCCAGAACCGATAGGGCGAACGGCCGTTGAGGCCGCGAGTGTTCGCGCCATGGTCCCGGACAGCTGTCCGGGGCCATCGCTCGTCTGCGCACCCGGGCCTGTGGCCTCGCAACAAGTGGCGCACCGGACGTTAGGTTCAAGCCCATGCGCGGCTGGAGCTGACCGGGCTTTCAGCGGACTCGCTCGGGGTGCTGGCTGCGGGCGGTGACTTCGCTGCGGGCGGTGACTTCGCTGCGGGCGGTGACTTGGCTGCCGACTCGGTCGGGCTCGGGCTCGGTCTGGTCGCGGTAGCCGTACGGGACCGGAACGGGTCGGGTCGGTCCGTCCTGCTGCGGTGTCGGGATCGATGCGCCGAGCTCTGACTTCGCAGAGCCCCGGGACAGTCGTGGGCGCCGCCGGTCGATGTCATGGCGGCCGCACGCCCCCCTGCAGAGCACGGGCCTTCACGGGTGGACACCCCGTGAAGGCCCGTGCCAGAGTCCCCTCAGGTGTGGGCTAGGGCGTAGGCGGGCGGGCTGTGCACACCAACCTCCGCGTCCGGCGAGGCGCGCCTCAGGTGCGCGAAGCCAAGCAACGAGAGCAGGAGCATCACCGCGGCGCCGACGAAAGCACCGATCGCGGCGAATCCCGCAATGACCCCCATCGTGCCGAAGGCGTAGGCGTTGAGCAGCAGACCGCGCAGGGTCTCACCCTTGAATACCGTCGCAACGGTTGCCGCCAGCTTGGTGTCGGTCGGCGCGGCCTGCGCCTTGGCGCTGAGCTGGGCGTAGGTCAGGCCGCCGCCGATGGCCTTGAGGTGGACCGCGATGAAGTGGTCGGCGTAGGCCTCGGCCTGCGCACCGGTGAGCAGCTGCTGGCCTGCGTACTGGTTCAGGTAAGGCCCGATCTCCGGGCTGGCCGTGGCTGGCCCCTTGGCCGGGAAGAAGATCTGTTGCTCGCTGAGCTGGGTGTGGACTTGGTCGCCGATGAAGGAGCTGGCCCAGGTGAGCAAGCCGCCGGCGCAGAGAAGGACGACGGCTAGGACCAGCCCTCCGCTGGTGAGCAGGGCATCGAATGTCTTGCGCTTCATTTGTTCTCTTCCTTCTGCGACAGCCTGAGCCGCTGATTAGTCGCGCTGCCCAACCGTGGGTGGCGTGCCGTCCGTTGAAATCCGGTGGCGCTCTTCATGGTCGTCGCTCATGTCGCAGGCACACTAGGGACCAAGGGCCCCCCTCGACGTCGGTCGCAGACGGGGCCAGCACGGCCTGACCTGCGGCGCTGCTCCCCGGGATGGAATCGAACCATCGTCGCTAATCCTGATTCAAAGTCAGGCGGGCCCTGCCAGCAGACCAACCGGGGAACGCCCGGCGCGTGTCCGGGACCCGCCAAGGGTAGCCAACCGGCCAGCTGCACCCGCACACCCTCACCAACGGCTCTTGATGACAACCTACGGCAACGTAGGTTACGTTTGCGTAGGTTGATGGCGCAGCAGCGCCCCGTTTGACGCAAAGGTGTCCGCCGATGACTCCCGTGGCCCCCTCCACCACGAACACCCGCCAGACCTCCCCCGCGCCCGTGGTCGGCGCCGAGCCGACCTCCGAGGCCGCCGTCGAGCCAGAACGAAAGGGCGGGGGCGAGCAGATCGCCCTTGGCCTGTTCATCGGCGTCCCGTTCCTCGCCCTGCTTGCCGCGGTCCCGGTGGCCTGGGGCTGGGGGCTGGGTTGGCACGACGTGGTGATCGCTGTCGTGATGTATGCCGTGGCGGGCCACGGCATCACCGTGGGCTTCCACCGCCATTTCACCCACGGCTCGTTCAAGGCCAGTCGGGGCCTCAAGATCGCCCTGGCCGTCGCGGGGTCGCTGGCCATCGAGGGCCCGGTCGTCCGCTGGGTCGCCGACCACCGAAGGCATCACGCCTTCTCCGACCGCGATGGCGACCCGCACTCCCCCTGGCGCTATGGCGAGTCAGTGCCGGCGCTGGTCAAGGGGCTGTGGTGGGCCCACACCGGGTGGCTGTTCGATGTCGAGCAGACCCCCCGCAGCAAGTACGCCCCCGACCTCATTGCCGACCCGGACATCCAGCGGGTCGACCGTGCCTTCCCGTGGCTGGTCGCCCTCTCTATGCTCCTGCCGCCCCTCGTCGGCGGACTGTGGTCGATGAGCTGGGAGGGCGCCCTCACCGCGTTCTTCTGGGGCTCGCTGGTCCGCGTGGCCCTGCTGCACCACGTCACCTGGTCCATCAACTCCATCTGTCACGCCATGGGCGAGCGGCCCTTCAAGAGTCGAGACCGTTCGGGCAACGTCTGGTGGCTGGCCGTCCTCTCGATGGGCGAGTCATGGCACAACCTGCACCACGCCGACCCGACGTGCGCTCGCCATGGTGTCGAGCCCGGCCAGGTGGACTCCAGCGCCCGGGTCATCTGGGCGTTCGAGAAGCTCGGCTGGGCCCGGGACGTCCGATGGCCCACGGCGAAGCGGCTCGACGCCCGCCGCGTCGCCGCCTGAGATCCGCCGCCCCGAGCGCCGAGCGGGCCCATCGCAGACCCGCCAGGCATGATGGACCGTGTGACCGACGCCCCGGACAAGCCGACGACCACGAGCTCTCGCGCCAGGATGACCGGCAAGCAGCGCCGCGAGCAGCTCATCCATGTCGGCCGGAAGCTGTTTGCTGACAAGGGTTTCGAGGGCACGAGCGTCGAAGAGATCGCCTCCAAGGCGAGCGTCTCCAAGCCTGTCGTCTATGAGCACTTCGGCGGCAAGGAAGGGTTGTATGCCGTGGTCGTCGACCGCGAGATCGCGGCCCTGCTGGGAGGGATCACCGGCGCCCTGAGCGCGGACCTCGGGAGCCGCGAGACGCTGGAGCGGGCCGCGGGTGCGCTGCTGGACTACATCGAGACCAACACCGACGGGTTTCGGATCCTGGTGCGGGACAGTCCTGCCGGCCAGTCGACCGGGTCGTTTGCCAGCCTGATCTCGGACGTCGCGAGCCAGGTCGAGCACATCCTCGCTGCCGAGTTCAAGCGGCGCAAGCTCGACCCGAAGACGGCCCCGCTCTATGCCCAGATGCTGGTAGGCATGGTGGCGCTGACCGGGCAATGGTGGCTGGACTCACGCAAGATGAAGAAGGCCGACGTGGCCGCCCACCTGGTCAACCTCGCCTGGAACGGCCTGGCCGGCCTGGAGAAGAACCCCGCACTCAGCAGCAACCACTAACCACCGCTGCCGCAGCTGCCGCCAACTAGCGGCGGTGACCCACCGCGAAGATCCGCCGGAACGGGAAGACCACGCCGACCTCGGTGCGCGGGTATGCCGCACGCAGCCGTTCGTCGTACTCCTCGAGGAACGAGGCCCGCTCGCCGTCGTCGGTCAGGGCCTGGAGCACCGGCCTGAGTCCGGTCCCCCGGACCCACTCCAGCACCGGGTTCGACTGTTGCCCAAGGGGATCCAGAATGTGCTGGTACGTCGTCTCCCAGCAGTCCACCACGAGTCCGGTGCGAGCGAGCATCTCGACATAGGCGGCGGGCGTCGCAACTGCCAGCCGCTCCAGCGCAGGGCGCAGCCGGTCGGCGGCCGGGTGTCGCTCCGCGACGAGCCGCATGAGCGCGTGTGAGGGGGCGTCGAGGTTGCCCGGGACCTGGATGGCCAGCCAGCCACCCGGAGCAAGCTGGCGGGCCCACCGGGCAAGCAGCTCGAGGTGGCCCGGGACCCACTGCAACGTGGCATTGCTGACGATGACGTCCGGGGCAGAGCCGAGACGGCCCAGGTCCAGCCCAGCCACGTCGGCCTCGACCCACTCGACGCGCCCTGCAGCATCCGCCGCCCTGGCCGCATCGAGCATCTCCGACGACTGGTCGACTCCGACAACTCGCGCCTGCGGCCAACGCTCGGCCAGCGACAGAGTCAGCGGACCGTTTCCACACCCCAGGTCGACCACCAGGTCGGGCCGATCGGCACCCACCCGAGCCATCAGGTCGGCAAAGGGCCGCGAGCGTTCGTCGGCGAACGCGGCATAGGCCGTCGGATCCCAGTTCGTGCTCACGCAAACACTCCTTATCTTGATATCAAGATACTTGATGGAAGGTACACTCGCCGGCATGAGCACGCAAGCGGCGGACGGCCCGCCGTCCCCGGCTGACGATGTCGACCACATCGTCGAGGCCTGGCGTCGCGAGCGCCCTGATCTCGACGTCGCTCCGCTCCACGTCTTCTCCCGAGTGTCCCGCTTGGCCCGGCGCCTGGACCTCGACCGGGCCCAGGCCTTCGCGCGTCACGAGCTCGAGGGGTGGGAGTTCGACGTGCTGTCCGCGCTTCGCCGAGCCGGATCGCCCTACGAGCTCTCCCCCGGCAACCTGGTCCGGCAGACCCTGGTCACCAGCGGCACCATGACCAACCGGGTCGACGGGCTCGAGCGGCGCGGCCTGGTCGAGCGCAGTCCTAGCCTGCGCGACCGGCGTGGCGTCATCGTGCGACTCACCGCCGCTGGCCAGGCCACGGTGGACGCTGCCATGGCCGACCTGCTGCACCGCGAACGTCAGCTGCTGGCCGAGCTCCCCCGTGAGGACCGCGATGCCCTGGCGGCCATGTTGCGCCGCCTGCTGTCGCCGTTCGAGGTCTAGCTAGCCGACGATCTCGGCGGCGGCAAGCCACTCAAGCTCGAGAGTCTCGCGCTCGTCCACGACCTCGCGGAGCTGGCCGTTGAGCTCCAGGGCGCGGTTGTGGTCGGCGGCAGCCTCGGCCATGGCCGCGTGGATCCGCTCCTCGCGCTCCGCCAGTCGGGCCAGCTGCTTCTCGATGCGGGCCAGGTCCTTGCGCGCCTCGCGCAGCTCAGCGGGACTCGGGCCAACGACCGAGCTCGCCACCGCGGCAGCGGCGGGGGACTGCGCCTCGGGAGTCGATGTCGCACCGCCAGCCTGCCGCTCGGGGGCCGCGTGGAGCAGCGTGAGGTACTGCTCGACGCCACCGGGCAACGCCCGCAGCTTGCCGTCACCCATCAAGGCGACCTGGGTGTCGCAGACCCGCTCGAGCAGGTACCGGTCGTGCGACACCACCAGCAGCGTGCCGGCCCACCCGTCCAGCAGGTCCTCCAACGAGGTGAGCGTCTCGATGTCGAGGTCGTTGGTCGGCTCGTCGAGCAGGAGCACGTTGGGCTCGTCCATCAACAGACGGGTCAGCTGAAGCCGGCGACGCTCTCCTCCGGAGAGGTCACGCACCCGGGTCTGCTGACGGCCGCCGGTGAACCCCAACCGCTGGGCGAGCTGTGCGGCGCTGATCTCCTTGCGCCCCAGCTGGATCGAGGAGCGCACGTCCTCGATGGCCTCGATGACCCGCCAGTCGCCAAAGCGCTCGAGCTCGCGCACCTCCTGGGTGAGATAGGCCAGCCGCACCGTCACTCCCTGCCGTCGCTTCCCGGAGGCGAGCGGCAGCTCGCCCGCGATGGCCTTGAGCAAGGTCGACTTCCCCGAGCCGTTGACGCCGACGATCCCGACCCGCTCGCCGGGCGCGAGACGCCACGTGACCCGGTCGAGCAGCGGCCGGTCGCCGATCACCACGGTGGCGTCGATGAGGTCCACGACATCTTTGCCGAGCCTGGTGGTGGCGAACCGGGTGAGCTCGACGTCGTCGCGTGGCGGCGGTTCGTCGGCGATCAAGGTGTTGGCGGCCTCGATCCGGAACTTCGGCTTGGAGGTGCGGGCCGGTGCACCGCGACGGAGCCAGGCGAGCTCCTTGCGCAAAAGGTTGTCGCGGCGCTCGGCGGTGACCGTGGCCATCCGTTCGCGTTCCGCCTTGGCCAGCACGTATGCCGCGTAGCCACCCTCGAAGGAGCTCACGGTCCCGTCCACGACCTCCCAGGTCTGGGTCGCCACCGCATCGAGGAACCAGCGGTCGTGGGTGATCGCCACGAGGGCGTTGTCCGGGCGGGCGCGGTGGTGCACGAGATGTTCGGCCAGCCAGGCGACGCCCTCCACGTCGAGGTGGTTGGTGGGTTCGTCCAGCATGAGCACGGTCGGGTCCTGGACCAGCAGCCGGGCCAGTGCCAGCCGTCGCCGCTCACCACCGGACAGCGGACCCACGGTGGCGTCCAGGCCGCCCATGGACTCCGCGTCGAGGCCGCCCAGCAACCCGACCATGACGTCGCGGATCCGCGCGTCGCCGGCCCACACGTGCTCCTCGAGGCCCCCGAGGACGACCGCCCGAACGGTGTCGGTGGGGTCCAGGGCGTCCTCCTGGGCCAAGACCCCCACCTGGGCGCCGCCGGCTCGGGTGACCCGCCCCGAGTCGACCTCGCGATCGGCCGCCAGCACCCGCAACAAGGTGGTCTTTCCGCCGCCGTTCCGACCGACGATGCCGATCCGGTCGCCACCGAGGACGCCGAGGGAGACCTCGTCGAGAACCTGAGCCGTGCCCAGCGCCAGGGAGGCGCGTTCGACCGAGATGAGGTTGGCCATCAGTGTGAGCTCACGCCCGGGGGGCGCCGACGACATGGGCGCCGTGAGCCGGGCCGATGGCACGGCGGACATCCTGGACCGCACCGGAGGCCGTCAGTGACACCGCAAGGTCGAGGGCCGACTCGTGGTCCTCGGCGAGAAACGCCACGGTCGGGCCCGAACCGGACACGATCCCGCCGAGGGCACCGAACTCCAGTCCTGCGTCGAGTACGTCGCCGAGCGCGGGCATCAGGGAGATGGCCGCGGCCTGCAGGTCGTTGGTCAGCGCCGCCCCCAGGGCGCGGGCATCGCCAGACCGAAGGGCCTGCATCATCTTGGGGCTGGGCGACGGCTCCGGAACCTCCCGGCCGGCGCGCAGCCGGTCGCACTCGGCATACACCTGGGGGGTCGACAAGCCGCCCTCACTCAGCGCGAAAACCCAGTGGTAGGTGCCTCTGGCCAGCACGGGAGCCAGGATCTCGCCGCGTCCGGAGCCCATCGACGTACCGCCTCCGAGCAGGAAGGGGACATCGCTGCCGAGCTCGGCCGCCAGCTCCTCCAGCCGCGCCCGCGACAGCGACAGCCCCCACAAGGCGTCGCAGGCCACCAGCGCAGCCGCGGCGTCGGCGGAACCGCCGGCCATACCGCCAGCGACCGGGATCTCCTTGCGGATGCTGATGTGCACCGCGTCCTCGACCTGGCCGACCTCCGCGAGCCGGCGCGCTGCCTTCGTCGCGAGGTTGTTCCCGTCGACGGGGACGCCCAACGCCTGCGGTCCGGAGACGGTCAGTCCCCAGCTCGCGGCGCTGGTCACCGTGATCTCGTCATACAGCCGGACGGCGTGGAACACCGTCGACAGCGGATGGAAGCCATCCGCTCGGGGAGCACCGACCAGCAGCTCGAGGTTGACCTTGGCGGGCACGCGCGCGGTCACCGAGGCCGGTGTCGGCGCGACTGAGGTCATGAGCGCCACCCTAACGGGCTGGCGCCGTGCGGCGATCTCACGCGGTCAGCGCAGCCCGGCTGACAGCGAGGCCAGGGCGGCTGCGATGTCGGCGAACTGCGCGACTCCCAGCTGCTCACCTCTGGTTCGGGGGTCGATCCCTGCCAACCGAAGGCACTCCTCGGCTCGCATGGCCGAGCCGGCCCAGCCCGCGAGCGCCGCCCGCAGGGTCTTGCGTCGCTGGGCGAAGGCGGCGTCGATGCAGGCAAACGTCTCCTGTCGGGTGGCCCTCGTCGTCGGCACCGCGCGACGTTCCAGGGACACCAGTCCGGAGTCCACGTTGGGCACCGGCCAGAAGACGCTCCTCGGCACCGTCCCGGCCAGTCGCACCGCGGCATACCACGCAGCTTTGGCGCTGGGCACGCCGTAGGCCTTGGACCCGGGCGGCGCGGCGAGCCGCTCGGCCACCTCGAGCTGGACCATGACAAGCACTCGTTCCAACGTGGGGAATGCCTCCAGGAAGGAGAGCACGACCGGCACGGAGACGTTGTAGGGCAGGTTGGCGACCAGGGCCGTCGGCTGGGGGTCGGGCAGCTCTGCGACCTGCATCGCGTCGGCGTTCAGGAGCGTGAGCCGATCGGCGTATGCCGGCGCGAGCCGCGCGACCGTATCGGGCAGCGCTCTGGCCAGGGTGGGGTCGACCTCGACCGCGGTGACGTGTCCGGCCACCGGGAGCAGAGCCAGCGTCAACGAGCCAAGTCCCGGACCGACCTCGACCACGCTGTCGTCACCGGTGACTGCAGCCAACCGGACGATGCGCTTGACGGTGTTCGCGTCGACGACGAAGTTCTGGCCCCACTGCTTGGTCGGTCGCATCCCCAGTCCCGCGGCGATCTGACGGATCTGCGCGGCTCCCAGGTACCCGCTCGCCTCCTGATCGACCATGGCGCCGACTCTAGGGGACAGACGGCAGCGCCCCGGACCAGGCGGTCCGGGGCGCTGCAGGCTGCCGAGGTCGGCGGCGTCGGCTGCGTCGCTAGCGGTCAGGCCGCGTGGGCGCAGCTCCACGGCCCGAGGCCGGCCTTGGCGTAGTAGCGGTTCGCCACGGTGATCTGCTGCTCGCGCGAGGCCAGGTCGGCACGAGGGGCGAAGTCGGCGCCACCGTTGGCCAGCCAGGAGTTGTAGTCGAACTGCAGGCCGCCGTAGTAGCCGTTACCGGTGTTGATGTGCCAGTTACCACCGGACTCGCACTGGGCGATGCGGTCCCACATCGCCGAGTTGGACGTGTTGAGTCCGGCGCCCGAGGTGTTGCCCGCGGACGGGGCCGGGGCGGCAGGCGCGGGGGCCGGGGCGGCCTTGGTGCCCTGGGCCACGATGCGGGTGACCGGCTGCTGGGTGACCTGGCTGCCGAGCAGCTGCTTGGTCTCGATCTTGCCGTCCACCGTGGTCACCTTGTAGGTGAGGATCTTGGCGCCGTCGGAGCCCGCCTGGATGGTCGAGGACTGGCCTGCCGGGAGCGACGGGTCGGACCGGGTGGTCACCGGGGCCGGGATCGCCACGGTCTCCTTGACCTGGGAAGCGCTGACCCGCAGGACCGCGATGTGCAGGCCATCGGTCACCGGGGTGGTCAGACCGGGCTGCACGCGGTCCGTCGGGCCGGGGGTGACGTTCAGCTCGCCGAGGACGTCGGCGACCGTCGGAGCGGTCGTGGTCTCGGTGAGGTTCTTGCCGTCAACGCGGACGACGACGTTCTTGGGGGTCGTGAGGGACAGCGTGAGGCCCTGGCGACCCAGCGGCTCGGAGCGCGACGCCGACAGCTTGGCGGAGTCTGCGCGGATGCCGAGGTCTGCGAGGGCGGCGGCGACGGTGGTCGCGGTCGTCCAGTACTCGCGGGTCTTGCCGTCGATGATCACGGTGAGCTTGCGGCCGTAGCGGACCACGATCTTCTCGCCGTCCGTGACGGGGGTTCCGGTGCCGGGGGCGACGATGTCGTGGGCTCCGGGGGTGATGTTCTGGGTGCTGAGGACGTCGCCGACGGTGCTGCCGAAGGCGTGGACCGTCGAGACCTTGCCATCGACCGAGAGGGTGACGGACTTGTCGAGGTAGGCGACGCCAAGCGCGCCCGCGACCAGGGTCGTCACGACCGCGGCTTGCGCGATTCGCCGAAGGGGAAGGGTGTTCACAATGCTCCAGAGTTCGTTCTCCCCGGGCAGCGGAGGGGCGGCGTGGTCCTCACCAGGGGTCTCCTGACAAAAGGAAAGGGGGGCGGTCCAGAGGCCGCCGTCCTGGCGGTTTCTGAGCGCCCCCGCTCACATCGCCCGAGGTCCGACCCCGGCCAACAGTCATCCACCATGGCGCGGGTTATGGCAAAGGTCAAATTTCGATAACGGAAGGTTCACGAGATGGCCAAGTACGGCGTGTCCATCCATGGGGCTTATGCCCGACTTTTCGTGCTTGGCGCGATGCCGTCACCAGGGTCCGTACACCGTCTCAGAATTTTCGCTGATCGACTGGCACAGCGTCGGCACGGCGACGCCCAGCGTCCCTGCCATGGCGCGCACCGTGAGCGGCACGAGATACGGCGAGTTGGTCGCCCCGCGCCAGGGGGCCGGGGTGAGATAGGGGGCGTCGGTCTCGACCAGGACCCGTTCGAGCGGGGTCACCGACAGCGCGTCCCGCAGCCCGCGCGCGTTCTTGAACGTGACCGTGCCGGCGAACGACAGGTAGTAGCCCCGATCGGCACAGGTTCGCGCCATGCTGACGTCGCCGGAGAAGCAGTGCAGCACGGTCAGCTCCGGGGCCCCCTCCTCCTCGAGGATGCGCAGCACGTCCTCGTGGGCGTCGCGGTCATGGATCTGCAGTGCCTTGCCCGTGCGCTTCGCCAGGTCGATGTGCCAGCGGAACGAATCCTGTTGCACTCCAACGCCATCCGCCCCGGTACGGAAGTAGTCGAGGCCCGTCTCGCCGATCACCCTGACCCTAGGGTGCGCGGCCAGCTCCTCGATCTCCTCGTATGCCGCGTCCAGGCTCCCCTCGGCGGCGAGCCGGGGAGCCTCGTTCGGATGGAGTGCCACCCCGCCGAGCATGGCGGGGTGTCGGTCGATCATCTCGACGGTGAACCGGGCCCCTGGCAGGTCGCAGCCGATCTGCACCAAGCGGTCGACCCCGACGGCCTTGGCCTGGGCGACCGCTGAGGCGACATCCACAGCAGGCTCGCCATCGCGGGCGATGTCGAGGTGCGTGTGGTTGTCGACCACGGCGATCGGCAGGGGGTCCGGCGCGCTCGGCACCCGTCCGTGCGCGCTGCGACCATCAGTGTCGGACGACCCCATCACAGCGACCCCATCAACCTGTGCCCGTCAGCCCTGGCCGAGCCGCGCGAGCTCTGCCTCGACCACTGAGTCATCGAGCTTGGTGAAGATCGGGGTGGGCTTGTCGACCGGCGCACCGACTCTCACCGGCCGCGACTCCCAGCGCGGCGTGGCGGAGTACTCGCCCGTGATGATCGGGTACGAGCGTCCGCCATCCAGGTCGTCGACCTCCTCGATGACCGGCATGGGCATGAACTCGCCCTCGCCACCGAAGGTGGTGTGCACCGCGTTGGAGGAATGCGGCAGGAACGGCGCCAGCATGGTGTTGAGGTCCACCACGGCCTGGGCCAGCACGTGCAGCACTGTCCCGAGGCGTTCGCGCTGGTCGTCACCCTTGAGCTTGAACGGTGCCTCGTCGGTGACGTACTTGTTGGCCTCGCCGACCACCTTCATCGCCTCGGCGACGGCTTGACGTAGTCGGTGCCGCCCGATCAGGCCACCGACCGTGTCGAAGCCCTGGAGGATGGAGTCGAGCAGGGCCTTGTCCTGAGCCAGCAGCTCACCGGCGGGAGGGATCTCACCGAAGTTCTTGGCGATCATCGTCGCGGTCCGGTTCACCAGGTTGCCCCAGCCGGCCACGAGCTCGGTGTTGGTGCGGGTGACGAACTCGCGCCAGGTGAAGTCGCTGTCCTGGCTCTCCGGGGCCGCCGCGCAGAGGAAGTAGCGCAGGGCGTCGGGCTGGTACCGCGAGAGCACGTCCCGAACGTAGATCACGTGACCGCGCGAGGACGAGAACTGCTTGCTCTCCATGGTGAGGTACTCGCTGGAGACCACCTCGGTCGGCAGGTTGAGCACCCCGAACTCACCGGGCTCTCCCCCGCGACTGCCCTTCCCGGCATACCCGAGCAGCTCGGCCGGCCAGATCTGGGAGTGGAAGGTGATGTTGTCCTTGCCCATGAAGTAGTAGGACAGCGCTTGCGGGTCGTTCCACCAGTCGCGCCACCGGTCCGGCTCGCCGAGGCGGCGAGCCCACTCCACCGACGCGGACAGGTAACCGACGACAGCGTCGAACCAGACGTACAGCCGCTTGGTCGGCTGGTCGCGCCAGCCGTCGAGCGGGACCGGGATGCCCCAGTCGATGTCGCGGGTCATCGCTCGCGGACGGATGTCGTCCAGGATGTTCATGGAGAACTTGATGACGTTGGGCCGCCAGGTCCCCGACGCCTCGCGACCCTCCAGCCACTCGCGCAGGGCGTCGGCGAGGGCGGGCAGGTCCAGGAAGAAGTGCTGGGTCTCGATGAACTCCGGCACCTCGCCGTTGACCTTCGACCTCGGGTTGATCAGATCGGTCGGGTCGAGCTGGTTGCCGCAGTTGTCGCACTGGTCGCCGCGCGCTTCCGCGTACCCGCAGATCGGACAGGTGCCCTCGATGTACCGGTCCGGCAGCGTGCGGCCCGTCGACGGCGAGATCGCGCCGCGGGTCGTCTGCTCGATCATGTAGCCGTTCTTCCAGACCTGGGTGAACAGGGCCTGCGCGACGGCGTAGTGGTTGGGCGTCGTCGTGCGGGTGAACAGGTCGTACGAGCAGCCGAGCTGGGCGAGGTCCTCGACGATGATGCGGTTGTTCTTGTCGGCGAGGTCCCGGGCGCTGACCCCCTCCTTGTCGGCCTGGACCAGGATCGGGGTGCCGTGCTCGTCGGTGCCACTGACCATGAGGACGTCGTGCCCCGCCATCCGCATGTAGCG
>DASYGI010000431.1:0-8537 GCA_035999925.1 Pedococcus sp. | reverse complement strand
CGACCCAGAACAGGGGGGCCCGAAGGATGCGCTTGAAATCCATGTGTGTAGCGGGGCTGGGCGCCCCGTGCCTCCTGCTCGATCAGCTTCTGCGCCGCTGCCCGGCCTGGGCGCGGCGATGCCACGACGGTACTACGGCGGCGGTGACGCCGTTCGTGCTGGACAACGACCTGGCCGGACGTGGTGTTCCGTGCACCGGGAGGTAACCGGCTCAGCGGTGGCTCAGGTGTAGACGTGCGGCGCGAGCGTGCCCACGACCCGAAGGTTGCGGTACTGCTCCGCATAGTCCAGCCCGTACCCCACGACGAACTCGTTCGGGATGTCGAAGCCCACCCAGCGGACGTCGATGGCAACCTTCGCCGCGTCCGGTTTGCGTAGCAACGTGCAGATCTCGACCGAGGCGGGGCTGCGCGACTCCAGGTTCGAGCGGATCCAGGACAAGGTCAGGCCCGAGTCGACGATGTCCTCGACGATCAGGACGTGCTTGCCCGTGATGTCGGTGTCGAGGTCCTTGAGGATGCGCACTACGCCCGACGACTTGGTTCCCGAGCCATAGGACGAGACAGCCATCCAGTCCACCGGCGCGGTGCCGGGCAGTGCCCGGGACAGGTCGGCCATGACCATCACGGCGCCCTTGAGGACCCCCACGAGCAACAGGTCCTTGCCTTCGTACTCGGCCCACACCTCGGCAGCCAGCTCCTCGAGCCGGGCGTGGATCTCCTCCTCGGTGATGAGGACCTTCTCCAGATCGGCTCCCATGTGGGCAGCGTCCACGGCAGTACTCCTGAGACGTCGGGTGTGGCGTTGGGTGCGACTTTGCGCACAGAAGCGAACAGGTGCGGGGCTATTCAACCGGGTCGGGCACGTCGATGGATACCCGGCCACCGGCACGCCGCGCCAGCAGGGGCCCGGGCAGGCTGACCGGCCCCTGACCGTGCCAGCGGGTGAGCAGCGCGTCACACGCCTCGGTATGCCGCGTGCTCACCTGCCCAGCGGGGGCACCTGCGGCAACGGTCAGCAGGCGCCACACCCGGGTTCGGACCGCCCGGGGAAGGGCGGCGAGCTCACCGACCTCCCAGGGTCCGGGGCCAATCTGCGCAACCGCCTGGCGGGCGAGGGCGTCGAGGTGGTCGGCATCCTCGCGGAGCTGGTCGGCCGAGCGGGCCAGCGCCGCGCTCAGCCCGGGGCCCAGGTCGCGCTCGAGGTCCAGCAGTGCCCGCCGCGCTCGCACTCGGGCGAACGCCGGGTCCTCGTTCATGGGGTCCTCCCACCAACGCAGTCCCAGCTCCGCACACGAGGCGCGGGTCTGCTCCCGGGTAAGCCCGAGCAGGGGGCGCCGGAACCGGTCGCGGGCTCGCGGCATACCGGCGAGGGACCGGGCTCCCGCGCCCCTGGCCAGGCCCAACAGCACCTGCTCAGCCTGGTCGTCGCGGGTGTGCCCCAGCAGCACCAGCCGGGCTCCCTGCCCGTCTGCCGCTGCGGTCAGCGCGGCGTAGCGGGCCGCGCGCGCCGCGGCCTCGGGGCCGCCCGACTCCAGCGTCACCTCCGTGCGCACCACGAGCACGGGATGCAGACCCACGGCGCGGCACGTCTCGGCGGCGACCTGGGCCGCCTGCGCTGATCCGTCCTGGAGCCCGTGGTCGACGACGACGGCGCCGGCGCGCAGGCCGGCGTGTGGCGCCTCGAACGCCGTGGCGGCCGCCAGGGCCAGGCTGTCGGCCCCTCCGCTGCACGCGACCAGGACGGCCTCGCCGGGCAGGCACTCCGCCAGAACTCGGCGGACGGCCAGCCGGATGGCGGCGGTGGCCGGGTCCGGCCCGGTCACCTGAGGCTCACGAGAGGCTCACGAGGTCAGCCGTGGACGCGAGCGACCCAGGCCGACGGCTTCTCGATCTCGGCGGGCAGCGGCAGGGTGTCGGGGGACGACCAGACCGCGTTGAACCCGTCGACGCCCACCGCATCGGTCACCTCGCGGACGAACACCGCACCATCGCGGTACTGGCGCATCTTCGCCTCGAGCCCCAGCAGGCGACGCAGCAGCCGGTCGAAGGCTCCGACGCCCTTGCGCCGCTCATTGAAGCGGCCGCGGATCTGGGCGACCGAGGGGATCACCTTCGGCCCGACCTCGTCCATGACAACATCGGCGTGCCCTTCGAGCAGTGCCATCACGGCCGTCACCTTGGCCAGCTCGGCGCGCTGCTCGGGACTGGCGATGAGGTCGGCGAGCCCGGCGCCGCCAGTCTTGAGCGCGTCAGGGAGCTGATGACCGAGCCGGCTCAGGGTCTCCTGCAGGGTCTCGGGGTCTGGGACAAGGTCGCCCGCGAGGGTGCGGATCCGATGGATCATGTGGTCGCGCAGCCACGGCACGGCCGTGAACTGCACCCGGTGGGTCTCCTCGTGCATGCACACCCACAAGCGGAAGTCGCCGGGGTCGACCCCGAGCTCGCGTTCGACCTGCACGAGGTTGGGCGCCACCAGCATCAGGCGGGGCGTCCCACCGGGGGCGAGGTCGTACTGGCCCAGCACCTTGGCGGACATGAAGGCCAACAGCGCGCCAGCCTCGGCCCCGGTGACCTTGCCACCGACGGCCTTCATCGCCTCGGACGGCGCCTTGGCCCCGACCAGCTTGCCGAACACCGGGTCCATGAGCGCGGACATCGAGTCGGCGTTCACGGCGATCCAGGTGGGCCGATCGACGACCAGGGGGCCGGGCGCATCGCCGGGGGCGTGCAGCCGGGCAGTCTCGGCGACGGGCTGTTGGGCCCGCAACGCCGCGGCTCGGACCTCGGCGACGACCTGGGCGGCCTCCAGCGGAGTCACCTTGGGCCCTGGCGAGGCCAGCCGGGCTCCCGCGCTCTTGGCGAACTCCCAGTCGACGTAGCGGGCGCTGGGCGCCTTGGTCGGTGGCACGTCGGACACGGTCATCACCTCACGGTAGGTCAACGGCACCCGCAGGTCGCGAGTGCCGCCACGAAGCGGTCCAACGCCGCCCGGGCGTTCAGCGTTCCAGACCCAGCGGGGATCCCGTCGGCCACCACCACGTAGGACAGCACGCGGCCGTCGGCATCGACCACCGTGCCGGCCATCGCGCTGGCCCCGGTCAGGGTGCCGGTCTTGGCCCGGGCGATGCCGGCCACGGCGTGGGTGGACCGGCTGAGGAACCGGTCATGGAGGGTGCCGCTGAGCCCGGCGACGGGAAGCCGCGCTACGACCTCCTGCAGGGCAGCGTCCGAGCCGTCCGTGCCCAGCTGCAGGACGTCGGCCAGGACGCGGGGCGGGATGGCCTGACCCGGGGTGAGCCCGCTGGTGTCCTTGAGCCGCACATCGGTGAGGTCCACGCCCTGCGCGGCGACCTTCTTCACGACGAAGGCGACCGCCCCCGCGAAGGTCGCCGGGTATCCGGAGCTGACTGCTGCCTGCCTGGCCAACCCCTCGGTCAGGGCGTTGTCACTGTCGTCGAGCGCCAACGCGAGCACGTCCTCGATCGGTGCCGACCGAACGGTTCCCAGGACTGGGGCGCCGGACACCGTGGGGGTCGACCAGGTCGCCTCGGGCTCCAGGGTCGCGGTGATCCCCACGGCCCTGAGGGCAACGACGAACGCGGCCGCCACGGCAGCCTCGGGATCCCGCGGAGCCGGCTTGCCGGGCGTCGCCCGCTGGCCAGCCAGTCCCAGCATGGAGACTCCCCCGGTGTACCCGGACGTGACGTCTGCGCTCGGCCAGCCCGGCGCCCACCGTGGCCCGGCGGCATACGTGGTGTCGAGGCGGAGCTTGACCGCGGTGGCCCCACTCGCCTGCAGCGCCGTGGCGACCTGGCCGGCGAGATCGGCGAGCCCCGCATGCCCCTCGACGAACGTGGGGTTGCCCGCGCCGGGGCCCAGCATCGTGTCGCCACCGGCCACCAGCACGATCTCGGCAGGGGCGGAGCCCTGCACGACCGTCGTCGGCATCGTCGCGTGAGGGTCGAGGGCGGACAGGACGGCCAGGGCCGTCAGCAGCTTCCCGGTCGACGCGGCCACCCGGGGGCGGTCCGGGTCCTGGGTCAGGAGGTTCTGTCCCGTGAAGGCGTCGCGCACCACGAACCCCGGATGCGGGCCCAAGGCCGGATCGGCCAGCGCCGCCCCGAGCATCCTCCTCAGCGCCACGGCGCTCGGGATCGGCGCCGAGGCCGAAACCGCCTGCAGTGGTTGGGCACCGGCATCGATGGTCGGAATGGGCACGACGGGTGCCACGGCCGGGTGCGCGGTGGTCCGTGGGGTGGCGACCGGAGGCGCACTGCGGGTCAGGACGCCGGGAACGAGGTCGTAGACGTCGAGGGTCACGTACGCCGCGGCCAGAACCGCCAGGGCCAGCAGCGCGGCAACCCAGCGACGCATTCGACCCCCTCGGCACAGGACTTGCGGTATGCGGAACACTTGGCCGCGAGCCTAGGTCATCACCACTGTGCAGAACGGAAGGGGCAACGTCGTGGAGTTCGACGTCACCATCGAGATCCCCAAGGGGCATCGCAACAAGTACGAGGTCGACCACGAGACCGGTCGGATCCGCCTCGACCGTCTGCTGTTCACCTCCACCCGCTACCCGGCCGACTACGGGTACGTCGAGGACAGCCTCGGTGAGGACGGCGACCCGTTGGACGCCCTGGTCCTGCTCGAGGAGCCGACGTTCCCGGGGTGCCTGGTCCGGGTGCGCCCCATCGGCCTGTTTCACATGAGGGACGAGGCCGGCGGCGACGACAAGATCCTTTGCGTGCCGGCCAGTGACCCGCGTCAGGCCCATCTAACCGAGCTGGACCAGGTGAGCGAGTTCGACCGCCTGGAGATCCAGCACTTCTTCGAGACCTATAAGGACCTCGAGCCCGGCAAGTCCGTCGAGGGCGCGCACTGGGCCGGCCGCGAGGAGTCCGAGAAGGCCGTCCGTGAGGCCATCGAGCGCGCCAAGCGCGCGGGGATGACGACCGCCCGCTGGCGTATGCCGGACGTGCACGCCGAGCCGATGAACGACCCCAGCACGACTTCCGGCTAAGGACGCGCGCCGCGCGCCCGGAGTTCACCACTCAGGCCCCCTCGGACGTGATGTCACGAGGGGGCCTGAGCTGTTGGGGGGTGTCTGCGCCTGACTGTCCGGGACGTGCCCGTCAGGGACTAGCCGAACCTCAGGGACGGCCACCGTAGGGCAGCAGGTTGTCCCAGTACATGCTCTCGATGCGCACCGAGGCGCCACTGTGCGGGGCGTCGATCATCTGGCCATTGCCGATGTAGATGCCCACATGCTCGCTGCTGGGGCCGTCCGAGCCGAAGAACACCAGGTCCCCCGGCTGCAGGTCGCTCAGGGCTACCCGTGAGGTCTGGTCCCACTGGGCGCCGGTGTAGTGGTAGAGGTTCACGCCGGCCTGGGCCCAGGCCATCTCGGTCAGGCCCGAGCAGTCGAAGGCATCCGGCCCCGAGGCCCCCCACACGTAGGGCTTACCCAGCTGGGCGTAGGCGTAGGCGAGCACCGCTGACACTCCGCCGTTCGACGGGGGCGGCGGGGGCGGGGTGTAGACCGGCGGCGGGCTGGGCTGGCTCTGCCGGGCGATGGCGTTGGCGGCAGCCTGGGCGGCCGCTGCGGCAGCCTGCTGCGACGCCGCTTGGGCTGCGGCGCGAGCAGCGGCCTGCTCGGCGGCGGCGCGAGCCGCGGCCTGAGCTGCCGCAGCGCGGGCGGCTGCGAGCCGTGCCTGCCGGGCCGCCTCGGCCGCTGCGGCGCGGGCGGCTGCGGCGGCAGCAAGGCCCGCCTGGCGCTGCTTCTCGAGGGTCACCGACGTCTTGCGCAGCTTCGCGAGCTTGATGACCATCGCCTGCTGCTCGGCCTGGATCTGGGTCGTGGCGGCCTGGGCCCGGTTGGCCTCGGCCTGGGCGGCCTCGTGCGCCCGGCGGGCCTGCTCGGCAGCCGCCTGCTGCTGGGCCTGCGCCTGGGCCGCCTGGCGCTTCAGCTGCTCGGCCACGATCGAGGTCGCTGCGGCGTTCTCGAGGGTGCGCGCCCGGGCGTCGCCCACCGCTTGCAGCGACGTGGCGCGGTCCATCATGTCCTGGGGACCACTGGCCGACAGGAACGCCTCGAACTCGCCGAAGTTGCCGCCCTGCTGGTACACGGTGGCCGCATAACGGCGGACGACCAGCAGCGCGGCGTCGGCGACGGTCTGAGCCGCAGCCGCACGCTGCTGAGCCGACGCCGTGGCGGCGGTGGCCTGGTCGAGCCGGAACTTGGCCCCGTTGTAGGCCTCGCCCGCGGCGGCGGCCTTGTCCTGGACCTGCACGAGCCGGGCGCTTGCGGCGGCGTACTGCGCATCCAGCGCGGCGATCTGTCCGGCGGCCCCCACGACCGCGGCCTTGGCCTTGTCCACCTGCTGTTGGGACGGGAACACCGGCCCGGGGTCAGCGGAGGCCGCCAGAGCCGGGACGGACGCGAAGATGCCAACGATCGCGAGCGTGGCCACGCCGCGACGAGCGCGGCGGGTGGCGTGGGTGCGGGGCACGGGGGATGCCTCTCGGTCGGTGGGATGCAGCCGCACGAGCGTAAGCCCGGATTTTCACTCCAAACACTCTCGTCACAAAAATCCCACCGTTAGCGGGTCCCACGGTGAGGTCACACGGGTGTGACTAGTCTAGTTACACGCATGTTTTTCAGCAGGTAGCCTCGCCGTTTCGATCACCTGTCCACGATTCATAACGAATCGATAACAGATCTGGCGTTTTCGCAGGTCAGGAGCCACTTTCGGGCGCCGAAGGCTGCACCGACTGCCCGGCGCGCAGCGCGGCATACGCATCTGGGTCGCTCTCGCGCAGACCACGGCGGGCCTTGCGGCGGTACCTGAGGATCTGCACGACCCCGATCGTCCAGACCACGTACTGCACCGACATCGCCGCCTTGAACGTCCCGACCGTGTAAGTACTCGGGCCGTGCGGAGCCAGCCGGTCGAGGATGAACCCGATCAGCGTCACGGTGGACAGCGAGGCCAGGAACCCGCCGACGTTGACGATGCCGGTGGCACTGCCGAGCCGGGTGGGCGGGTTGAAGGTCCGAGCCAGGTCGAAGCCCACCAGCGAGCCGGGGCCGCCGACCGCGGTGATGACCACCAGCAGCACGAGCAGTGGCAACGGGGCCCGCCCCGGCCACAGCAGCACGACGGCCCAGACGGCCATGATGGCGCCCACGATGCCGAGGATCAGGGTGGACCGCGAGAACGGGTACTTCGTGACGAAGCCCCCTATCAGCGGGCTGGTGACCACCGTCGTCACGGTCATGAGCATCAGCAGCCGCCCGGCGGTGCTGGGCGACAGACCTTGACCCGCCACCAGGAACGGATAGCCCCAGAGCAGGGCGAACACCGTCGCGCCGAACTGGGCGGAGAAGTGCGACCACAGACCAAGCCGAGTACCTGGGGTGCGCCAAGCGGCCTGGACCGCCCGCGCGACGGCCCGGACCTTGATGTCGTCGAGCTCATGGTCCGGGTTAGGCGAGTCGCGGACGACGACCAGCGCCAGCAGCCCCAACACGACGCCCAGTCCGGCGGCGCTGGCGTAGGACGGAGTCCAGCCCCACCGGTGCAAGGCGTACACCAGCGGAGAGGCCGCCACCAGCGCGCCCACCTGTCCGAGCAGGCCGGTCAGCTGGGACACCATCGGGATGCGCAGCGGCGGGAACCACAGGGACACCAGGCGCAGCAAGGGGACGAAGACCATGGAGTCCCCCATGCCCACCAGGACCCGCGCAAGGATGCCGGCGGGGAACGAGTCGACGAAGGCGAACCCCAGCTGCGCCACGGTCATGATCGCGACCCCGGACAGGAGCAGCCGCTTGGGGCCGAACCGGTCCAGCAGGACGCCGACCGGAATCTGCATAGCCGCGTAGACCAGCAGCTGGACCATCGTGAAGACGGACAGCTGGGTGGCGGCAATGTGGAACCGCTCCGTGGCCAACAGCCCTGCGACGCCGAGCGAGCTGCGGTGGAAGACCGCCAGCACATAGATGGCGACGGACGCGGCATAGACGGTCCAGGCGGCACGCCCTCCGAGTGGGTACTGGCGGGCACTCGTCACGCGGTCATTGTCCCGTACCGACGCCCACCCGCGAGCCAGGCCGACCCTTGCGTGAGACGGACGGCCGTGGTCAGTACGGCTAACGGCGCACCTCGGTGGCGAGTCGCTCGACGAGCCCGGCATGTCCGCGGCGCATCATCCACGTGTGGTTGGCCTTCAGCAGGGGACCGGCCACCGGCGCGGTCCTCGCCAGCAGCGTCGGGGTCACCCGAGCCTCCTGCTCGAACTGCGCGACCGCCCGGACGCCGTACGGGCGCACGACCCACTGGCACCAGCCCTCGAGGTCGCCGTGCACGTCCACGCGCAGGGTGCCGGTCCGCTCGTCCTGGACGACGCGCCGCAGGACGAGGTCCAGCGTGTAGGGCAGGAAGCTGCGGATAGCCGTCCTCCCAGACTCCTCGTCGATGCGTTCGACCCGGCGCACCTGGGGCCACCAGGAGGCGTATCCCTCGACGTCCG
>DASYGI010000430.1:0-2700 GCA_035999925.1 Pedococcus sp. | reverse complement strand
CAAATGCCGCCGCCTAGCCATGGCCTGTCGTCTCCCTGCGCTTCAGGACACGCCCCAAGTCCGGTGTCCGCCCCCCAAATATGCGGGCTCGATGCGCCGAGATGAATCGTCCAAACGGTTGAAGATGGGATTCCGCCCCGTCGAAGGCCGACAGACCCGCCGAGGGTGCTGCTGGCGCGCAGTCACGTGTGTGATGATTCGTAAGGGAATTGTGACGTAACCACGGGAATGAGGCTGGCGCTGGTGAAGGGTCGCGTACTCATCGTCGATGACGATCTGGCGCTGGCGGAGATGCTCGGCATTGTGCTGCGCAACGAGGGCCTGGAGGTCAGCCACGTCGCCGACGGCGCCAACGCCATGGGAGCCTTCCGCGACGCGCGACCGGACCTGGTTCTCCTCGACGTGATGCTTCCCGGGCTGGACGGCATGGAGGTATGCCGTCGGATCCGTGCCGAGTCAGGCGTCCCGATCGTGATGCTGACAGCCCGCACGGACACGGTCGACGTGGTCGTCGGCCTCGAGTCCGGTGCCGACGACTACGTGGTCAAGCCGTTCAAGCCGCAGGAGCTCATCGCGCGCATCCGGGCGCGACTTCGTCGCGGCGACGAGCCGGAGCCCGAGCGGCTCGAGATCGGCGATCTGGTCATCGACGTGGCGGGGCACTCAGTGACCCGGGAGACCCGTCCACTGTCGCTGACCCCACTGGAGTTCGACCTCTTGGTCGCCCTGGCGCGCAAGCCGTGGCAGGTCTTCACCCGCGAGGTGCTGCTCGAGCAGGTCTGGGGCTACCGGCATGCCGGGGACACCCGGCTGGTCAACGTCCACGTGCAACGGCTGCGCTCCAAGATCGAGCACGACCCCGAGCACCCCGAGATCGTCGTGACGGTGCGCGGAGTCGGTTACAAGGCAGGTCCGAGCTAGCCATGTCCGCGTCGGCCGGTCCTGAGCTCGACCAGACGCCGGGACCCGGCTTCACCGCCCACGGGGCCCAAGCGCTGCGGGTCGCACTCCGTTGGGCGGAACAGGCTCGCAGGCTGGCAGCCGGGTGGTTCGCCCGCGTCGTCCACACCTGGCGGGCGTCGCTGCAGTTCCGGGTGGTCAGCAGCACGATGATGCTGGGCCTCGTCGTAGTCATGCTGCTGGGCTCCTATCTGTTCCAGTCCATCTCGGACGGCCTCGAGCAGGACCGCATCCAGTCCGCCCAAGTCGAGGCCGCGCGGCTCACCACTGACCTCCAGTCCCAGTTCGATACGACGGACCGCACCAACACGGCCCCCGAGCTCAACCTCTTCGCGCGCGACGTCATCAAGCGCGCGGCCACTCCGGGAGTCGACAACGAGCGGTTCCTGGTGTTCGCGCGCAGTCTCGGCAATACCGCTCCGGCCGTGGTCCAGACCGTGCTGACGGGCGCGATCGGTCTGTCCGATATCCCGCTTGCCGCTCGTCGCGCGGTTCAGGCCGACCCACACCGGCAACAGGTCATGCTCATCCCCATCACCGATCCCAGCACCAACACCGTCGTGCCTGCCGTGCTCGTGGGCTCGCGAGTGGAGGTGCCAGTGGCCGGTAAGTACGACCTCTACGCCGTCTTTCCGATGCAACGCGAGCAAGCCACCCTCAACCTCATCACCCGGACCTTCTCCTTCGGCGGCCTCGCCCTGGTGTTCCTGGTGGGCGCGGTCGCCTGGGTCGTGACCCGCCAAGTGGTCAACCCCGTCCGGCGGGCCGCGGAGGTGGCCGAGAGACTGTCGTCCGGGCGACTCAACGAGCGAATGCGCTCGCGCGGTGAGGACGACCTCGCCCGGCTGGCCAAGTCGTTCAACGAGATGGCCGACAGCCTCCAGACCCAGATCCGCCAGCTCGAGGGCCTCTCGCGAGTGCAGCAGCGGTTCGTCTCGGACGTGTCGCACGAGCTGCGGACACCGCTGACGACTATCCGTATGGCGGTCGACCTCATCCATGACTCCAGAGGCGACTTCGACCCTGCCGTATCGCGTTCGGCCGAGCTGCTGCACAACGAGCTGGACCGCTTCGAGGAACTGCTCTCGGCCCTCCTGGAGATCAGCCGCTTCGACGCCGGCGCGGCAGCCCTCTATCCCGAGGTGAGCGACCTGCGCGACACCGTGGCCCGCGCCATCCGCGACGTTCAGCCCATCGCCGACCGTTGGGGCAGCAGCGTCACGGTCACCGCTCGCGACCCCTTCGATGCCGAGGTCGACCCGCGCAGGGTCGAGCGCATCCTGCGCAACCTGCTGGTCAACGCGATCGAGCACGGCGAGGGTCGCCCGGTCGAGGTCGCCATCGCCGGCAACGCCACGGCCATCGCGGTCTCGGTCCGCGACCATGGTGTGGGGCTGCGGCCCGGGGAGGCGGCCCTGGTCTTCAACCGGTTCTGGAGAGCCGACCCAGCGCGGGCCCGGACCACCGGTGGTACCGGACTGGGCCTGGCTATCTCACTCGAGGACGCTCGCCTTCACGACGGCTGGCTGCAGGCCTGGGGCGAGCCCGGTCTCGGCTCCTGCTTCCGGCTCACGCTGCCGCGCCGGATCGGGGCACCGATCCAGGAGTCGCCACTACCCCTGCGTCCCTCTGACCAGACCACGACGGCCACTGCGGTCGTCGCGGGGGTTCGGCCGTCGGCCGCGTCGCCCAAGGACATCGAACCTGACAGCAGCGCAGCGACGCCGACGCGGCATACTC
>DASYGI010000429.1:0-4082 GCA_035999925.1 Pedococcus sp. | reverse complement strand
ATCGACCCGATGTCCACCAAGGGCCTGGAGTACGACGCCACCGTCATCGTGGACCCCGACGAGATCACCAGGGAGTCACCCGGGGGCGCGCGAGTCCTCTACGTGGCGCTCACTCGGGCCGCGCACCGGATGACGGTGCTGCGCCCCGAGTAGCCCCCTCACTCCCGAGGGTCAGGCGCCCAGCAGGGAGTGCCGGCTGATGATCTCGTCGCGACCTGGCCCCACACCGATCGCGGACACGCGCGCCCCGATCAGCTCTTCGAGCCGCAGCACATAGGCCTGGGCGGTGGCAGGGAGCTCCTCGAAGGTGCGGCACTTCGAGATGTCCTCCCACCAGCCAGGCAGCTCTTCGTAGATCGGCGTCGCGTGGTGGAAGTCGCTCTGGTTGACCGGCATCTCGTCGTGACGCACCCCGTCGACGTCATACGCCACACAGATCGGCACCGTGTCCAGACCGGTCAGGACATCGAGCTTGGTCACCACGAAGTCGGTGACCCCGTTGATTCGGGTGGCATAGCGACCCACGACCGTGTCGACCCAACCGCAGCGCCGCGGACGGCCCGTGGTGGTGCCGAACTCCGCGCCGGTCTTGCGCAGGAACTCGCCGTTCGCGTCGAAGAGCTCGGTCGGGAACGGCCCCTCACCGACCCGCGTCGAGTACGCCTTGAGGATGGCGATGACCCCGGACACCCGAGTCGGGGGGATACCCGAGCCCGTGCAGGCTCCTCCCGCCGTCGCGTTCGAGGAGGTGACGAAGGGATACGTGCCGTGGTCGACGTCGAGCAGGGTCGCCTGACCGGCTTCCAGGAGGACGGTCTTGCCCTCGTTGAGCGCCCGCTCGAGCACGAGCGAGGTGTCGGCGACCATGGGGCGCAACCGCTCGGCATACCCGAGGAGCTCCTCCATCACCTCGTCCACCTCGACGGCGCGACGGTTGTAGATCTTGGCGAGGATCTGGTTCTTCAACGCCAGCGCCGCCTCGACCTTCTGGCGCAGGATCTTCTCGTCGAACAGGTCCTGCACGCGGATGCCGTTGCGGGCCATCTTGTCCGCGTAGGTCGGCCCGATGCCGCGACCGGTGGTCCCGATCTTGCGCGACCCCAGGAACCGTTCGGTGACCTTGTCGAGGACGCGGTTGTACGGGGCGATGACATGCGCGTTCGCGCTGACGAGCAGGCGGGAGGTGTCGATCCCGCGCGCCTCGAGACCGTCGATCTCCTGGAACAGCACGGCGAGGTCGACGACCACTCCATTGCCGATGACGGGCGTGCAGGTCGGCGTGAGAATCCCGGACGGAAGCAGGTGCAGCGCGTACTTCTCACGCTTGCCGTCCTGCTCGATGACGATGGTGTGGCCGGCGTTGTTCCCCCCGTTGAACTTGACGACGTAGTCGACGTCGCCGCCCATCAGGTCAGTGGCCTTGCCTTTGCCCTCGTCGCCCCACTGGGCGCCCACGAGCACGATTGCGGGCATAGTGCCGCACCTCTCCCTCGACGATCTGGTCCGCAGGACCGAACCCCCGAAGGTTACCGGTCGTGCTCCGTTAGACGCCGAGCTCCCGCGCCCCCGTGGCCGAGGAGTCGCGCAGGAACTGGGCGCACCGCTGCTGTTCCTCGGTCTCGCCGATGGCGCCGGCCGCGGTGGACAGGGCCGCGAGCGAGCGAAGGAACCCGCGGTTGGGCTGGTGCTCCCAGGGCACAGGCCCCTGGCCACGCCACCCGTTCTTGCGCAGCGAGTCCAGGGCCCGGTGATAGCCCGTGCGTGCGTAGGCATAGCCCTCGACGGTCCGGCCGTCCGCGAGCGCGTCCTCGGCCAGCGTGGCCCAGGCCAGCGAGGACGTCGGGTATGCCGCAGCCACCTGGTCCGCGGCGACGCCAGCCTCCAGCTGGGCAGCGGCGGGGTCCAGGGGGAGCCGCGTCTCGGGGATCCCGAGGAGGTTCTCACTCATGCCGACGCTCCTGCACTGGTGCCGGCCGATCGCAGGTTCTGGCAGGCCAGCACCACGCGAGCAGCCATCCCCGCCTCGGCCTCCTTGCCCCAGGCACGCGGGTCGTACGCCTTCTTGTTGCCGACCTCGCCGTCGATCTTGAGAACACCGTCGTAGTTGGCGAACATGAAGCCGGCCACCGGCCTGGTGAAGGCGTACTGCGTGTCGGTGTCGACGTTCATCTTGACCACCCCGTAGTCGACGGCCGCCGCGATCTCCTCGGGGGCAGAACCGGAGCCGCCGTGGAACACCAGGTGGAAGGGCTTCTCGTCGGCCGTCGCCAGCTCACGGTGGACGGCCTCCTGGGCGGCCTTGAGGATCTCGGGCCGGAGCTTGACGTTGCCCGGCTTGTAGACACCGTGCACGTTGCCGAAGGTCAGCGCGGTCAGGTAGTAGCCGTGTTCACCCGTGCCGAGCGCGCGAGCTGTGGCGATCGCGTCGGCGGGGGTCGAGTAGAGCTTCTCGTCCATGGCGCCCTCGACGCCGTCCTCCTCGCCGCCGACCACCCCGACCTCGATCTCGAGCACGACCTTGGCAGCCTGGCAGAGGTCGAGCAGCTCGCGGGCGATCACGAGGTTCTCCTCCAGTGGCACGGCGGAGCCGTCCCACATGTGCGACTGGAACCACGGGGTGCCGCCAGCCTTCACGCGCTCGGTCGACGCGGCGAGCAACGGTCGCACGAACCCGTCGAGCTTGTCCTTGGGGCAGTGGTCGGTGTGCAGCGCGATGTTGACGTCGAACTTCTTGGCGACCTCGTGGGCGTAGGCGGCCAGGGCCAGCGAGCCACTCACCATGTCCTTGACCGTCGGCCCGGAGAGGTACTCGGCGCCACCGGTCGAGACCTGCACGATCCCGTCGCTGCCGGCCTCCGCGAAGCCCCGGATGGCCGCGTTCAGCGTCTGCGAGGAAGAGACGTTGATCGCCGGGTAGGCGAAGGAGCCGGCCTTCGCGCGGTCCAGCATGTCGGCATACACCTCAGGGGTGGCGATGGGCATGGGAAGTCTCCTTCGACTCGTCCGGGGCGTCGCGGCCGATCCTTCCATGTCGACCACCCGGCTGGACAGCCGCGTGGACGGCGGCGCCTGCTCAGCTCCAAAGAATCTTTACAGCCGGCATAGCTCCACTAATGCGTGACGTCCAGACTTTGGTGCAAAAGGGAAATGCGGGCGGTTTTTCCGCTACGATCACTCTGCTCGTCGCAGATTTGGACATTCACACTTAGGGGAACTCGCTCATGCGCGCTATCAAGGCATCTCTCGCCGTCATCGGTATGTCGGCAGTCCTGGCCGGTGGCGCCATCGCCGGCGCCGGTATTGCGGACGCCGCCACCACCGCCAAGCCGGTGAAGCACTGCAAGGGCGGCTACCCGCCGGCCTCGTGCAAGGTGAAGCTCGACCACGACCACGCTCACCGCGGCGAGAAGATCGGCTTCGAGGGCGACGGCTACCAGGGCGGCGAGCAGGCCGACGGCGACGTGCACTCGACTGTCGTGCGCGTCGGCACCTACACGGCCAACGCGCAGGGCGTCGTCACCGGCTCGTTCACGGTGCCGACCAACCTCTCCTACGGCAGCCACACCTTCATCCTGACCGGGGCCACCTCCGGCACCGTTGAGACGGCCACGTTCACCGTCACGCCGGTGCCCGCCGCCAGCGCGGACCCGGCAACCAGCGGTCTGGCCTTCACGGGCACCAACGTCGCTGAGCTAGTCGGCAGCGGCGCTGCGCTCGTGCTCGCCGGTGGTGCGCTCATCGTGGTCGCCCGCCGTCGCAAGCACGCGAACACCGCTGCCTGATCAGTGAGGCACGGTCGGCCGCGCCGCCATTGGCGCGCGGTGCTCGTGACCGTCGCCGTCCTGGTTGTCGGCTACGGCATCGTCCTGGCCTACACCGCAGTCCAGGTCAACCGCCACCTGCGCGACGCGCAGGTGGCGGTTGCTTTGCTCCGGGCCGACCTGGTCGCGAAGGATGCTCCGGCCGCACGCGTCAGTGGCCATCTGGCGGCCGTGCAGCGCGACGCCTCGGCCGCTCGCTCGTTGACCGACGGGCCGGTGTGGAGCACCCCGGCAGTCCTCCCCTGGGTGGGTCGGCCGTTC
>DASYGI010000428.1:0-4768 GCA_035999925.1 Pedococcus sp. | reverse complement strand
TGGCGGGCCAGTCAGTGAGAGAACGAGATGGCCGAAGGGGAGTTACGCAGGCACCGGTCTCGGACGCCGGTAACGTCTGCTCCCATGTCCCTTGCCGTCGCCGTTCCGTGCGCTGTCCTGTCCGCGGTGGCCTATGGCGGGTCGACGGCGGTGCAGCAGCGGGCGGCCCATCGAGGCTCGGGTCAGGCCGATGCCCGCGGGCTGTTGCGGCTGCTGCGAGACCCCCGGTGGCTCGCTTCGGTCGGGGGCGACACGGTCGGGCTGGTGCTGCAGGTGGTCGCGCTGGCGACCGGACCGGTGGTGCTCATCCAGCCGCTGCTGGTCCTTGCCGTGCCGGTGTCCCTGCCCGTGGGGTGGGCCCTGGGCGGCCCGCGTCCCACCTGGCGCGACTACGGCGCGTGCGCGGGCATCCTGGCCGCATTGGCCGTGTTCTTCGCGGTGCTAGGAAACCCCGGATCAGCCGCACCACTGGGAGCCCGCCCGGCGGCGCTGGCCGTGGGAGTCGTCCTGGTGGTCGGAGGCGTCACGCTCGCTGCGCTGCGGGGTCGGTCGGCAACGGTGCGGGCTGCGGTCTATGGCGGGGTGGCCGGAGCCTGGTTCGGGTTGGTGGGGGTGTTGCTCGATGCGGTCGCGACGGCCTGGCAGCGCTCGGGCTGGTCCGGTCTGCAGGCCGCCGATGGCTGGGTCCCGCTCCTGGCGCTCGTCGTCGTGGGCGCCTTAGCCCTTACCCTGACCCAGGTCTCGTTCCAGGTCGGAGCCCTGGGTGCCAGCTTCCCGGCCAACGAGTCGGCGGCTCCGGTCGTCGCCGTCTTCCTCGGCGCGGCCCTACTGCACGAACGAGTTCCAGTATCGCTGCTGGCGCTCGCGACGTATGCGGCATGCCTGGCCCTCGTGGTTGCCAGCACGATCTGGCTCGCGAAGGCGCTGTCGTCCACCGAGCCCACCACCGTCACTAGCCTGTAGCCGTCCCCAGCCAGTACCGCGACCAGTGGAGGTCAGCTCATGCCATCGCCAAGCCCCGTGACGCCCTTGAGTCTCTTCGACACCGACTCGCTGCTGCAGGGCGAGGAGCGCGACATGCGGGACACCGTCCGCCACTTCGTGGAGTCCAGGATCAAGCCGCATGTCGGTGACTGGTACGAGGCTGGCGCCCTGCCTGCGCGCGAGCTCAGCCGCGAGCTCGGCGCCCTCGGGGTGTTGGGGATGCACCTGGAGGGGTACGGCTGCGCGGGGACGAGCGCCACGGCATACGGGCTGGCCTGCATGGAGCTGGAGGCGGGCGACTCCGGGGTGCGCTCCCTGGTGTCCGTCCAGGGCTCGCTGGCGATGTACGCGATCTGGAAGCACGGCAGCGAGGACCAGAAGCAGGAGTGGCTGCCACGCATGGCCAGCGGCGAGGCGATCGGCTGCTTCGGGCTCACCGAGCCGGACTTCGGCTCCAACCCGGCCGGGATGCGTACCCGCGCGCGCCGGGACGGCGACGACTGGGTGCTCAGCGGCACGAAGATGTGGATCACCAACGGCTCGGTCGCCAACGTGGCGGTCGTCTGGGCGCAGACCGACGACCGCATCCGCGGGTTCGTCGTCCCGACCGACACGCCTGGGTTCTCCGCCCCCGAGATCAACCGGAAGATGTCGCTGCGCGCGTCGGTCACCTCCGAGCTGGTGCTGGACGAGGTACGGCTGCCGGCCAGCGCCTTGCTGCCCGGAGCGGCGGGGCTGTCCGGCCCCTTGTCGTGTCTGACCGAGGCTCGGTTCGGCATCGTCTTCGGCTCGCTCGGGGCCGCGCGCGACTGCCTGGAGACGACCATCGCGTATGCGCGCGAGCGGCAGATCTTCGACCGTCCGCTCGCCGGGTTCCAGGCCACCCAGCTCAAGCTCGCCGACATGACGCTCGAGCTGGGCAAGGGGATGCTGCTCGCGGTACACCTCGGCCGGCTCAAGGACTCCGGCGGCCTCGAGGCAGCCCAGGTCAGCCTGGGCAAGCTCAACAACGTCCGCGAGTCACTGGCCATCGCCCGAGAGTGCCGGACCATTCTCGGTGCTGCCGGGATCACTCTGGAGTACCCGCTGATGAGGCACGCCAACAACCTCGAGTCGGTGCTGACCTACGAGGGGACCTCCGAGGTGCACCAGCTGGTCATCGGACAGGCACTCACCGGGGAGTCGGCGTTCCGCTGAGCGAGCCGCTCAGGTGCGCCGGGGCAGGTAGAGATGCTCGGGGCGCCCGGTCGAGCCATAGGTGAGGTCGAGGTCGAGCAGCTGCTTCTTGACCAGGCTGGCCAGGTATCGCTGAGCGGTCGGACGGCTCGCGCCGAGGATCTCGGCGACCTCTGCCGCCCCGATGGGTGAGGATGCGGACGTCACGATCTCAAGCACACGCGCCATGGTCGGCTGCAGCGTCTGGGTCGCCGCGGCCCGCCGGGACGGCGTCGCCCGCAAGCTGAAGAGGGCGTCGATGACCTTCTGGTCGGCATGCGGGGCCCGGTCGACGCTGTCGACCCAGGTGCGGTACGACTCGAGCTGCTCGCGCAACGCGACGAACGTGAACGGCTTGACGAGGTAGTAGAAGGCGCCGAGCTGCATCGCGGTGCGGACCGAGTCGATGTCGCGGGCCGCCGTGACCAGCAGGAAGTCCGGCACCGGCTCGCCCGTGGCCGCGATCCTGCGGACGAGGTCGAGTCCGCTGAAGTCGGGCAGGTACATGTCCAGCAACAGCAGCTGCGGATGGGTGGACGCCACCAGCTCGGCCGCCTCCGCGCCCGTGTGTGCCTCGCCGACGACGTCGAAACCCGGGATGCGGGCGACGCTCAACGCATGGGCGTGCGCGACGTGGTAGTCGTCGTCGACGACGAGGACGCGGATCATGAGGCTCCTTCGCGAACCCGAAGAGGGAGCGTGACGTCGAACCGGGCGCCACCGGGGGAGCTGGCGACGATCGTGCCACCGGCCCGGGACACCAGCCGGTGGACCAGGGCGAGCCCCACGCCACGGCGCATCGCGCCCCGGGGCTCCTTGGTGGAGTAGCCGTCGACGAACACGTCCTCCATCCGATCGGGAGGTATGCCGGGTCCGGTGTCAGCCACGGACAGGCGCAGCTCCCCGTCGACGCACCTCAGCGAGACCTCGACCGTGCCGCGCGGCGTGACCCCCACCGTGGTCGGGTCGTCGGCCACGGCGTCGACCGCGTTGTCGACCAGGTTGCCCAACACGGTGACGAGCGTCAGGTCGGCCACCTGGTCGGCCTCGATGCGGCTCGCCGGGTCGAGGCGCACGACGACATCTCGCTCCGAGGCCACCGTGGCCTTGGCCAGCAGGATCGCCGCCACGACCGGGGCCCCGATCCGGGCGCGGATCTCCTCGCTGGCCATGGCTGTCTCGGCCTGGAGCTCGCTGCTGTACCGGGTCGCCTCCTCCACCTCGCCGAGCTCGAGCAGGACGGACAGGACGTGAAGCCGGTTGGAGAACTCGTGCTCCTGCGCACGCAGGGCGGTCGACAGCCCCTCCATCGAGTCCAGCTGGCGCAGCAGTCCTTCGAGCTCGGTCCGGTCGCGGATCGTCACCACCCATCCGGTGTTACGCCCCGAGACGCACACGGGCATGCGGTTCAGCACGAGCAGGTGCTGGTCGGTGACGGCTACCAGGTCCGACCCGGGGATCTCTCCGGTCACGATCCGCTGCAGCCGCCCGGGCGGCAGGACCTCGGTCACGGGCTGCCCCAGTCGCGCGGTCGGCAGGTCGAGCAGACGGCGCGCCTCGTCGTTGAGGACGTTGATGGCGCCCTTGGCGTCGACCGCGAGCACCCCCTCGCGGACGCCGTGCAGCATCGCCTCGCGCTCCTGCATCAACGCGACGATCTCGGCCGGCTCGACGCCGAAGGTGACCCGTTTGATCGCGCGTGCCAGAAGCAGCGATGCAGCGACCCCGAGGGCCAGCGCGATGGCCGTGTAGAGCGTCAGGTCGAGCAGTTCCGCGTTCAGCCGCACGCTGACCTCGGACTCCAGGATGCCGACGGACACCTCGCCGACGGAATGGCCGGCTGCGTCGAAGATCGGCGCGCGGGCGTTGGCTGAGCGGCCCAGGCTGCCCGCGTCGACCCCGGTGTGCACCCGCCCGTCGAGGGCGACGACCGGCTCCTCGATGTGACGGCCGATGAGTGCCGGGTTGGGGTGAGAGTGTCGGATGCCGCTCTGGTCGATGATCACGACATACGACGCCTTGGTGTCCGCGCGAACCTGCGCGCCCAGGCGGGGCAGCAGGTTGCCGGGGTCGCCGTCCAACACAGCGGCGGCGACCGTGGGGTCGCGGCCCAGGGTGGAGGCGATGCTCGCGGCCTGCTCGATGGCGTGGGCATCAGCGGTCTGGCTGGTCAGCCGCAGGAAGAGCGTGAACCCGACCGCCATGGTGACCACGACGATCCCCAGCACAGCCACCAGGATGCGTGCCGCCAGCGTCCGGCCCAGTCGCGGCATACCTCTCCTCGTGTTTCACCCGCTGGGCAGTCGTCCCATGCAGGAGGGCGCCCTCGGCGGCGCCGCTTCCAGCATGGCTGAACAGATTGCACAAAACCATCGGTAACGCGGCTATCGGACCCAACGATCACAAGAGTTCCGCCCGGGCCGACCTCGCTCCTACGGTGACGCAACTCAACGAGGAGAGAGGTTCAGGCCAATGGCGGCCATAGAGCTACGCAACGTCACCAAGAAGTTCGCCACGGCGGACGGCGGCACCTACACCGCACTCAAGGACCTCTCACTGACGGTCGAGG
>DASYGI010000427.1:0-5971 GCA_035999925.1 Pedococcus sp. | reverse complement strand
CGCGCTCCATCGTCGCTGCCATGGGTCTGCTCCAGCTGCTGCTGCACCAGGCTTTGATGATGTCCGCCGCGGGGAGTCGATGCGCCGCGCTCGATGCTGCCGGGAGCCATCTCCACACCCTGGGCGCCGAGGCGCGGTCTGCTTGCATGGCGATGCCGTCGCTGCCCCAGCCTCACGCCGCCCACGGCATACCACTGGGGATGACGCTGGCCCACGCCCTGGCCGCCCTCCTGCTCGGGCTCGTCCTGGCCCGCGGTGAGTCCGCGATCTGGTTCCTCGCCTGCCTGGTGTGGCCATCGCGACCGGTCGCGCTGGCGGTCCCAGTCCGTATGCCGCGGGCTTGGTCGGTCCCGACCGTTCCGGCCGTGCGCCGCCTCAGCCATGCGCTGGCGCCGATCTCTCGTCGCGGCCCTCCGCACCTCGCCGCAGTCGCCACCCGCTGACCACCCGCTGACCATCCGCGGGCCGTACCGCTATGTCGTCCATGCCGTTCCCCCTCGTGGTCGCGGCCTCCCCGTTTGACTTCTGGCGATCCGGTGTTGCCTGCCCGGGCGCCCCTCCCACAGAAAGCTCATGTCATGCACCGTCCAACCATTCACCGCAGCCGACGTGTCGGCTCACTGCTACGCGCCACCGCCAGCGTCGGCGTACTGGTCGCCCTCGGCGCTGCTTCGGCACTCAGCGCGCCAACAGCCGCGCAGGCCCACGCCGTACTGCTGCGGACCAGCCCGGCCCGCGGGGCCACCGTGCCCAAGGGTCCGACGGAAGTCACGCTGACCTTCGACGAACCGCCCCTCCAGCTGGGCGCAACCGTGCGTGTGACAGGACCCTCCGGTGTGGTCACGTCCGGCTCGGCGCGCATCGAGCAGAACACCGTGCACCAGGCCATTGCCCCGAACCTGCCCGGTGGCGCCTACCGAGTCGACTGGAAGGTGACGTCTGACGACGGCCATCCGGTCTCTGACACGTTCGGCTTCACGGTGACCACCGCAGCGACCAGCTCCGGGGCGTCGTCATCGCCCACCCCGACAAGCCCGGCGGCCAGCCCAACGGCGACGTCGGCGTCCCCGTCGTCGCCATCCTCGAGCAGCGTCCTGCCGTGGGGACTGGCCGCGTTGGCGGTAGCGGTCGTCGCAGTCGTGGGTTTCGCCGCGAGCCGGCGCAGGGGCGGGGCCAAGGCATGAACCGCACTCCTTATCTCCTGACCGCGGTCGGGCTCCTCGGCGCCCTGACCGTCGGCGGCTGCGGAACCGCCGCGAACCCAGGCACGAGCTCGACGTCCGGCGCCCCCTCGGCCTCGTCGGGGTCAGCCGCCCCGTCAACCCCGTCAACCCCGGCGAAGCTCAAGGTGATCCGGGTGACGATCCATGGCCAGAACGTCTCCCCGGCGCCGGGCAATGTCGAGGTTCCCCTCGGGACCACCGTGCGCCTGGTCGTCACCAGCGACCACGACGACGAGCTGCACGCGCATGGGTTCGAAGTCGAACGGACGCTGAAAGCGGGGACGCCGACCACCTTGGAGCTGACGGCCACCGACCCCGGCGTCTACGAGATCGAGACGCACCATCCGCCGCTGACGCTGCTGCACCTGGTGATCCGCTAACCCGCCTGGCACCCGAGCACGGGCTAGCGTGGGCGAATGCCCACCACCACGGCGCCACAGGGCCCCGACAACCAGCCCCATTCCCGCGCCTCGCGTCGACTCGACCCACCCGCATGGGTGCGCGTCGCGGTTGCCGGGGTGGCCGGCGTCGCGACGGGGATAGGCGCGTCGTTCCCGTTGACGTGGCAGTTCGGCCTGCTCCTCGGCTGGCTGACCATGGCAGCCATCTTCGTCGCCTGGACGTGGCTCACGGTGTGGCCGCTGGACGAGCGCGAGACGGCGTCACGGGCCCTGCGCGAGGACCCCGGTCGGGCCGCCAGCGACGTGGTCATCCTCGTCGCGGCAGTCGGCAGCCTGGGCGCCGTGGCGCTGCTTCTGCTCGGCGGCACCAGCAGCGGCGGCACCAAGGATATCCAGGCCGCGATGAGCCTGGTGGGCGTCGGGCTCGCGTGGGCCGCCGTCCACACGATGTTCACGACTCGCTACGCCCGCCTGCACTACAGCGCGGACACGAAGGCGGTGGACTTCAACGAGGACGAGCCGCCGTGCTACCGGGACTTCGGCTACCTCGCGTTCACCATCGGCATGACCTTCCAGGTCTCCGATACTCCGTTGCAGACCAAGGAGATCCGCGCCACGGCGTTGCGACATGCGTTGTTGTCGTACCTGTTCGGGGTCGTGGTCATCGCGACCACCATCAACCTCGTGGCGGGGCTCGGGAAGTAGCCCTCAGGTGGTCGCAGGCTCGGTGCCCTCGGCGGGCTGGGCCAGGCGTGCGGCATGCCGCAACCCGTCACCCCGACCCCGCGTCACCCCGTCGAGGCGGTCGAGCGTCGAGACGTCCGACTCCATCATCGGAGCGACCCGATCGAGAACCCGTTGCCAAACGTTCACGCTGTTGCTCCTCCCTACCGCCGCACAGGCCAATGACCTTGCCTCGGGCACAGCATGGCGGCTCGACGCCCTCGTTGCGAGGCGACGCACCGGTGACTGGCCCTCAGGGGGAGGCAAGGTCAGCCGAATGGAGGACGGCGTACGTGTTGGCTCGCGCGCGCAGGGCTAGCGCACGCAGTCCGAGGTGACATGCACCCCGATCTCGAACCAGACGGTCGTGCCGGCCGAGGTGCGATGAGCGCCGAACGAGTCCGCGATCGCTCGAACCAATGACAACCCGCGACCTCGGACGGCCATCGTGTCGGCCCCCGTGAGCACGGGCTCGCCTCGGTTACCGCTGTCGGCGACCGTCACCGCCACCGCACCGGAGTCGAGGTCGATGCTCAGGTACGACTCGGTCCCGGCATGCAGCACCGCGTTCGTGATGAGCTCGGAGATCCCGGTGACGACGGAGTGCTGGTCCCCGTCCTCGACTCCCCAGCCCGCGAGCTGCTCCCGGGCCCAGTCGCGCGCTGCCTTGACGGACTCCGGCAATGGTGGGACGACGATGGACGCCCGGTGATGACCCTCCGGAGAGCGCCCGATCGCCAGCACGGCACAGTCATCCTCCTGGGCGTCGAGGTCCACCAGCTGGTCCATGACGGCTTGGGTGACGCTGCGAGGTGTGCTTGGTGGCAGCTCGGCGAGGACCTCCAGGAGCCGTTGCTCGCCGACGCGGAGGTCTTCACCGCGTCGCTCCAGCAGGCCGTCCGTGAAGGCGAGGAGCATGTCGCCGACGCCCAGGCGTAGGCGGTGCGCGGGTCGCACCCCATCAATGCCGATCGGGGGCCCGACGGCCATCGAGACCAGCTCGGCACGAGCCCTGCCCTCCGCACGGGCCTCCCGGCCGAACAACAGGGCAGGCAGCGGGTGTCCGGCCGAGGCCAGCTCGACCCAGCCGGTGTCGGGGTCGACGATGCCGAAGAGCATGGTGACGAATAGTTCGCCCCCGAACGTGATGCCGGGACGGGCGCGGGGTGTGCCCAGCGGCATCGAGGCGGGCCAGAGCGCGTCGAGCTCTTGGACGACCCGGTCCAGCGTGGCCATGACCGACGCCGGGTCGCTCCGGGTCAGGGCGGCACCACGGACCGCGGCGCGCACCTGGCCCATCACGCTCGCGGCCATCACCCCGCGGCCGACGACGTCACCGATCACGACCGACAACCGACCGTCGGGGAGGAAGAAGGAGTCGTAGAAGTCTCCGCCGGCGGGCCGACCCTGGGAGACCGGCTCGTACCGGGCTGCGATGCTCACCGCGTCGGACTGCGGGAGGTTGGGCGGCAACAAGGTTCGCTGGAGTAGCTCGGCGGTGGCCCGCTCGGCGTCGAACACCACGGCGCGGCCCAGGGCGTCACCCACGAGGTCCGACAGGGCGTCCACCATCGTCACCACGTCTGTGGGGATCGGCTGGGCCTCACGTGAGACCAGCAGCACCGCCTCGGACGACCCGGCCCGAAGCGGCAGGGCGACATGCTCCCCGTTCTGTCCCAGGTGCGGGCGCCCCGAGGCCGTGACCATGGCCACCAAAGCAGCGGTGTCCTCGGAGATCTCGGACCAGATCAGGGGCAGCCTCTCCTCGTCGGGAGAGAGCTCCTCGATCCGGTGCCGGCGGGCCATCCGCCAGCCCGCTGGGCCCGGAGACGGCAGGCAGATCGTGGCCGCAATGGCATCCAGCGCAGTCATGGACTGGCGCAGGACCACCTTGCACACGTCGTCGACAGTCACGGCTATGGCCAGCGAGGTCGCCAAGCGAGCGATGGCCTGCGCCCGCCTCAGCGCGTGCGTCGTCTCGATGACCACATGGAGCACGGCCACGACGTTTCCCTCGTCGTCGCGAATCGGTGAACCGGCCCGCAGGTACAGACCGACCTCGGGCGGGGCGTCGCGACCGCCCGAGGGTCGCAGGGACAGCCGGGTGCCCTCCTCGAGGAACGACTCGCCTCCGGCGAGCTTGAGGTCCGGCACGGCCGCGGGCAGGTCTCCCAGCTCGGGCAGGACAATGGCCGCTGACCGGCCGAAGGCGTGCGGGTGCTTGGTCCCGAGAAGGTCGGCGAACGAGGGGTTGTAGAGCATCGTGGAGTCCTCGCCGCACAGCAGCGCCATGGGCAGCAGGCAGTCGGCGGCGAGCTCCCAGGCATGCCGAAGCTGCGCCGGCCACTGGTCCATGGGTCCGAGGCTCGTCGAGTCCCAGTCCCAGGCCTCGGCCAGGCGCCTCGCGTCTGATGCCCTGCCATCCACCACCCTGTGCGCCCTCCCTCTCCAAGAGGGTATGGCCGCAGCCCGGGCCATGACCGGGTGGGAGGAAGATATTTCGGTCGGCCTCAGCCTGCCGGAGCCGCTCCGACCTGGTCGATGAGGAACGCCCACTCCCAGGCCAGCTGGCGCCAGCTGTCGTAGCGCCCACTCTTACCCCCATGCCCGGCGACCATTTCCGTGCGCAGGAGCACCGGCCGGGACGCGTGGTCACTGCTGGTTGCCTCTCGCAGCCGCGCCACCCATTTCGCCGGCTCGGTGAAGTAGACCCTGGTGTCGTTCAAGGAGGTGGTTGCCAGCACCGCCGGATAGGCAGCACCATCACGCACGTTCTCATACGGGCTGTAGGACTTCATGTAGGCGTAGACCTCAGGGTCCGCCAGCGGGTTGCCCCACTCCTCCCACTCCACGACGGTCAGCGGGAGTGACGGGTCGAGGATCGTGGTCAGCGCGTCCACGAAGGGGACGGCCGCGTGAACCGCTCGGAACCGCTGCGGGGCGAGGTTGAGGGCAGCCCCGATCAGCAGTCCTCCGGCGGAGCCGCCCTCGGCGGCCAGCCGGTCGGGCGCCACCCAGCCCTGCTCGACCAGATGGTCGGCGCAGGCGACGAAGTCGGTGAAGGTGTTCTTCTTGTCCAGCAGCTTGCCCTGGTCGTACCACGCCCGCCCCAGCTCGCCGCCGCCGCGCACGTGGGCCAGCGCGTAGACGAACCCGCGCTGGAGCAGCGAGAGCCGCGCCACCGAGAAGTACGGGTCGGTCGACAGCTCATACGACCCGTATGCCGTGAGCAGCCCAGGATTTGAGCCGTCCGGTTCCAGCCCGGCCGGGTACACCAGCGAGATCGGCACCGAGGTCCCGTCGGGGGCCGTAGCCCACTCGCGGCGTTGGGCGAAGGCGCTCGAGTCGTAACCACCGAGGACCGGCTGCCGCTTGACGAGCTCGAGCGCACGCCGGCCAAAGTCGTAGTCGAAGACGGTTCGCGGGGTGACCATCGACTCGTAGACCACCTGCAGTGACGTCGTGGCCGACTCGGGATTGTCGCCCAGGGACACCTGGTACACCGGCTCGTCGAACTGCAGGTCGTGCCACGCCCCGAACCCCGAGGGAGAGGCGGAGTCTCGTTCGAGCACTCGCAGGGCGGTCAGACCGTCCTTGCGCAGCGTCAGCACCGCCACGTCGTCG
>DASYGI010000426.1:0-8819 GCA_035999925.1 Pedococcus sp. | reverse complement strand
GCGGAGATGCGCGCCATGGCCGACCAGGCCAACGTCACCCTCGCCGCCCTGCCGATGGACGCGGTGGTGCTGGCGGACGGGGACCGGATAGCGCAGGCCCTGACCAACCTGCTCAGCAACGCCATCAAGTTCTCTCCGTCGGGTGGGACCGTGGTGGTCGCCGTCGCGGCTGCCCCCAAGAGCTCGGACCATGGCGACCTCGTGCAGTTCACCGTGACCGACCAGGGCGTCGGAGTCCCGGCCGACAAGCTCGAAACCATCTTTGCCCGGTTCACCCAGGCTGACGCGGCCGACGCCCGCGCCAAGGGTGGCACCGGTCTCGGACTGCCGATCTGCCGAGGGATCGTCGAGCAGCACGGTGGGCGGATCTGGGCCACCAGCGAGCCTGGGCAGGGCGCGACGTTCGCGTTCACCCTGCCTGCCGCCAACGCGCGCGCGGAGCACGTGGGTGCCGGTCCGCTACCGGTCGGCGCGATCCTGATCTGCGACGACGACCCGGACGTGGTCGAGGTCCTGGCCGCGATGCTCGAGTCCCACGGGTACGCCACCCTGCGAGCGCACAGTGGTCCCGAGGCGTTGGCCTTGGCTGCCGACCAGGCGCCCAGCCTGGTGCTCATGGACCTTCGGATGCCGGGGATGTCCGGCTGGGAGGCGATCGCCGAGCTGCGTGCCACCGCGAGCACGGCCGAAATCCCGATCATCATCCTGTCGGCGCTGGCGCCCGACGACATGGCCGTCCCGGCTGCTTCCGCGTGGCTGACCAAACCCGTCGACCAGCAAGCCCTGATGGCCTCACTGCGCCAAGCACTGGGCGCCGCCGCGACCACCAGCGTCCTGGTCGTCGAGGACGACGTCGACCTCGCCGAGATGCTGAAGGTGTTCTTCAGTGACCACGGCGTGCACGCTCGAGTCGCCCACACCGGCGAACAGGCGCTGGCGATGAGCCGCGAGGTTCCCCCGGACCTGCTCGTCCTCGACCTCGGACTGCCGGATATCGATGGGTATGCCGTCGTCGAGGCCATGCGCCGCGACGAACGGCTGCGGTCCCTGCCGCTGCTGGTCTACACCGGCTCCCAGCTGACCCCCGCGGACAAGCGCCGCCTGCTCCTCGGCGAGACCCGGTTCGTGACCAAGTCCGGAGAGTCATCAGCGGACTTCGCCCGCAAGATCATCAGCCTCCTGCGTAAGGTCACCTCGGATTCCTGAACCGGCGACATCCGCACAAAACGCCCGTTCGGGTATGCCGTGGTCGTTAGGCTGTGCGCGCGCGGCTCGTCCCTGGGCTGCGCCCCGTCGTGACCGCGGACAGCCGCTGGGGGAACCGTGACTCAACGTGAAGCGCCGCCGATGCACTGGGGCGGGTTGCTCGGCGTCGACGACGGGCCCGGCACGTTGGCCGACCGGCTGGGCGTCGCCGTGTACACGGCCGAGCCCGGCCCGACGGGGCGGTGGCTGCACGTCAGCTCGGCGGTCACCGGCATACTCGGCCTCACTCCCGAACAGCTCGCCAACGATCCGGGGAAATGGCAGGCCCAGCTCCACCCGCTTGACCGCGACCTGGTCCTGGCCCGCGAGTCCTCGCTCGCCGCGAATGGGCGCGTCTGTTCGGAGTACCGGGTCACCCGCCCCGACGGACGGGTCGTCTGGGTCATGGACGACGCCGTCGTCGAGCAGGGCCCCGACGGTCAGGACGTCCTGCACGGTTTCCTGCTCGACATCACGGACCGCAAGCGCACCGAGCTGATGTTCGCCGCCCAAGCCGACATCGTCGAGTCCGTCGCGGGTGGGACGGAACTGGCCGAGGTGCTCACCGCGTTGGCCAAGGCAGTCGAGGAACTCTCCGGGACCGCGCGGTGCTGCATCAAGGTGACTGCCGACGCCGACCGCGGCATGAGCGTTGGCCCGACGTCCCCTGAGCCCGAAGGCACCAGGGTCGGCGTCGTGCGGGACGCGCCGATCCTGTCTCCGTCCGGTCAGACGTTGGGGAGGCTGTCCCTGTCCTACCCGTCGGGCGCGACGCTGGGGGCGACCGACGCGGAGCTGCCCACGTGGGCAGCGCGGCTCGCCGCGTTGGCGGTCGTCCGCGCGGCCGAACACGAGGCCATGGCGACCTCAGTCGCGCTGTTGACCGCCACCTTGGAGTCGACGGTCGACGGCATTCTCGTCGTCGACCGGTCGGGTCGGATCGTCGGTTACAACCAGACCTTCGCCACCATGTGGCGCATCGACCCCGAGCTGATGAGCTCCGGCGACGACGCCACGGTGATGAGGTCGGTGCTCGAGCAGCTGGTCGACCCCGAAGCGTTCCGTGCTCAGGTCCAGCGGCTGTACGAGTGCCCTGACCAGACCAGCTTCGACGAGGTCGCCTTTCGCGATGGGCGCGTCTTTGAGCGGTACTCCCAGCCTCAGCGCGTCGAGGGCACGACCGTCGGGCGGGTGTGGAGCTTTCGCGACGTCACCGACAAGCGACGCCTGCAGTCCGACCTGCGCGACACGCAGGACAACCTGAGCCTGCTGGTCGGCCAGGTCCGCGACCACGCCATCTTCAATCTGGACCCCCACGGCCGCGTCATCACCTGGAACGCCGGCGCGCAGCGGATCAAGGGCTACCCCGAGCACGAGATCCTGGGCCAGCACTTCTCCGTCTTCTTCACGGAGGCCGAGGTTGCCTCGGGGAAGCCAGCTCGCGAGCTGCAGGTCGCCCTCGCCGAAGGGCACATCACCGACGAGGGCTGGCGGGTGCGTCAGGACGGGTCCCAGTTCTGGGCCAGCGTGGTCATCACCGCGCTGCGCGACGAACACGGTCACCTGCGCGGGTTCGGCCTGGTCACGCGTGACATCACCGAAAAGCACCAGGCGGAGCTCGACCTGCAGTCCCAGACGCGCATGCTCGAGGTGCTGGGCGAGGTGGCGGTGGCCTCGAACTCAGCCTCCAGCGTCGAGGAGGCCCTCGAGGCGGCTCTCGAGTCATTCGCCAGGATCGGGAACTGGCAGCTCGCGCATGCCTACCTGGCGGACCCCGATGACCCGGCCACCCTGCGTCACTCGGTCTGGCACGAGGCGCGGCCCGGCCCGTTCTCCGGTTTCAGGGCGGCAACCGAGGCCACAGCTGCAGGTCAGGTCAAGCTCGCCCAGGGGGTTTTCGCAAGCCCGGCCCCGATCTGGTTGCCCTCGCTTGAAGGGGACCACAGGTTCGGTCGCGTCGCCGCCGCGGCGAGCGCCGGTTTGGTCGCTGCCTGCGCCTTCCCGATCCTGGTGCGGGACCAGCCGGTCGGAGTCCTGGAGTTCTTCAGCACCGAGCACCACCCGACCCGGCCCGAGGTCCTGCAGGTCATGCATCACCTGGGCACCCAGCTGGGTCGCGTCATCGAGCGCGACCGGGCAGAGCACCGTCTCGCCAGGCATGCCAGCCAGCTCGAGCGGCTATCCGACCGGCTCGAAACCGTGCTGAACTCGGCCGGCGACGGGATCTACGGCCTTGACGCTTGCGGCACCGTCACCTTCATCAACGCGGCCGGAGCCCGGCTCGTCGGACTACCAGTGGCACGCATTGTCGGCCGGCCCGCGACCGAGGTCATCGTCATCGAGCCGGGGGACCGGCAGGAGGACTCGGATGGCTTCGACGTGGCTGTCGGCCAACGACGTCTCGCCATCGACGGTGGCCCAGTGGTCTGGACCGGGCGGCACCGCAGTGCGGACGGCCGGCTGTACGACGCGGAGTCGATCGCCGCGCCCATCGTCTCGGACGGCGCCGTCTCCGGATCGGTGGTCGTATTCCGCGACATCAGCGAACGGCGGGCCGTTGAGCGGCTCAAGGACCAGTTCATCTCGGTGGTCAGCCACGAGCTGCGTACCCCGCTGACCGGCATACGCGGGGCCCTCGGCCTGCTCGGTGGCGGCGCCGCTGGGGCTCTGCCAGGGCCGGCCGCTCGGATGGTGGAGGTCGCCACCACCAGCACCGACCGCCTCATCCGCCTGATCACCGACATCCTCGACCTCGAGCGCATGACCGCAGGCCACCTGACAGTCCACCCCACGCCCACCCAAGCGTGTCAGCTGATCGAGGCCGCGGTCGAGGAGACCGCCCTCCTGGCCGAAGGGGCCAAGGTCGCCATCAGGGTCACGGGCACTCCCGGACAAGTTCTGGCCGACCACGACCGCGTCCTGCAGATCCTGACCAACCTGGTCGGCAACGCCATCAAGTTCTCCGACCCGGGCTCGGTCGTCGAGCTGCGCACCACCATCCTGGAGGACCGGGTGCGCTTCGACGTGGTCGACCAAGGCCCCGGCATTCCGGTCGAACATCTCGAGGTGATCTTCGAGCCCTTCCGGCAGGCCGACGCGTCCGACACCAGGCGCCACGGCGGCACCGGCCTCGGGCTCGCCATCTGCCGGGGGATCGTCGAGGAGCACCAGGGCCGCATCTGGGTGGCCAGCGAGACGGGGCGCGGCTCGACGTTCTCCTTCACCCTGCCCCGCAGCGACCTGTCAGAGCAGTCTCGCCTTGCGCCAGAGGTAGGTGGAGGGGCCGCCGATCAGTCCGGCGTCCTGCAGGAACCCGGTCAGTGACTCGGCGCTGCTCCTGAGCTTGGCTGAGTAGTGCTCGTTCTCTCGGGCGGCCTGCTGGGCCTCTCGGGGGTCGAGGCCGACCGCGGCATAGACGTCCGGGTGCACGAGGCTGGTGCTGATGATGTGGGCGACCACGCCGAGCACCGCACGCTGACGAACCCGCTGACTGGGACTCATGCTGGCGACGCGTCGGACCACCTCGTCGCGGGCGAACCGCATGTGCCGGGCCTCCTCGACCACATGGATGCGACTGACCTGGCGGGTCAGGGGCTGGACCCGCTCGTCGGCGATGAGGTCGCGCTGCAGGATGTCCAGCACCTCCTCCGCGACGAGGATGCCGGCGTACACCATCGGCCCATCCGCCAGCGTCTTGAACCACCGACCCAGGCGGTGGTTCGTGGGCCCGGGGCCGTACGAGGGCGCCCCGTACTTCTGGGCCATCCGGGCGAACATCACCGAGTGTCGGCACTCGTCGCCGATCTCGGTCAGCGCGAACTGGACGTGCGCGGTGGCGGGGTCCTGGTCGTAGATGTCCCGGATCACCATCTGCATGAGGATCATCTCGAACCAGATCCCGACACCCGAGATGGACGAGAACTCGTGCTGGGTGAGCCGGATCCGGTCCTCGAAGGACAGCCCCTCCCACAGCGGCGTGCCGTAGAGCGAGGACCATTCGGGGCTCAGGCCATACAGGTCGGGAGCCAGGGGCTCGTCCCAGTCGATGTCGACGACGGGGTCGTACGAGTGCTTGGCCGAGGACGCCAGCAGCCGCGTCGCGCCCTGGTTGCGGTCGGTCTCGCGTAGCGCCGGCCGGCGTCGAGGCTGGGTCGGTGACGACGTAGTCATGAGGGGCCCTTCGCGATCGTCTCTCGCGGTGACGAGCTGGAACTCGCCGCGATTATCTGTAAATCACGTTTACAGATAACATGGTGCCATGGCTCACGCGACTGTCAAGGGCGAACCTGCGCCGGACGGGCGGTCGAGGCGCTGGCAGGAGCACAAGCTGGCCCGTCGTCATGAGTTCGTCGAGGCGGCGGTCGCCGCTGTCCGAGTGGCGGGAGACAAGACCGGACTGGACGCGATCTGCGCGGTCGCCGGGGTGAGCAAACCCGTGCTCTACCGGCACTTCCGGGACAAGGCCGATCTGTTCAGCGCGGTGCTCGACACCATCGCCAGTGAGATCTTCCTCCCGCGGATCGCGGCCGAGCTCGACCCCAGCCAAGGCGACGAGGAGATTCTTCGGGCGGCAATCGGCGCGTACGTGGGGTTGGTGAGCGAGGAACCGCAGCTGTACCGGTTCGTTTTCGCCCACAACGCCCTGGGGGAGCGAGGCGACTTCGTGGCCAGCATGGAGGATGCCGTCGCGCAGGCGTTGGTCCTGCTCATCGGTCGCCGGCTCGCCGAGGCCGGAGGCCCGGCTTTCGCGGCCGAACCATGGGCGTACGGGATCGTCGGCATGGTCCAGCTGGCGACCCACCGGTGGGTGGACCACCCGACGACGAGTCAGGACGAGCTGGTCGAGCTGCTGGTCTCCCTCGCGTGGCAAGGCCTGGTCCAGGTGGCGCAGGGCGATCAGGCGGACACTTCACGGCATACTCGCCTCTTGTGAGCGAGCAGACCTCAAAGCCGGCCGAGAGCGGCGCCGTGCACCGAGCCCGGGCAGACCTCGCCGCCGGCCGCGAGTGGAAGGCGCGTGACCGACTTGTCGGGCACCTCTCGGGTGAGTTCGACGCCGAGGCTCTGGAGCTGCTGGGTGAGGTGCACTACGCGATGCGCGACCTGCCGTCGGCGGGGGGCGCCTGGTTCGGGACCGGTCGGCGAGGTCACGACGTGGACGAGGCCATCGAGGCTTGGCGAGAGCGGCACCACGACCACTTCCCGGAGATGTGGCGCAGCCTGCCGCGGAGCGTGCGCGACCATGACGGAAACAAGCGGGTCGATGCACTGCGTCGCAAGGTCGAGCAGCAACGCGCGGCGGAGCAGGGGACTTCGGGCCCTCCGAGCCAGTCGGTCTCTGGTCGCGGCGGCACCGACACGGCAGTGGTGATTGCCGTGGCGCTGGCCATCGCGTTCCTGGTGTGTGCGGTGATCGGGTTCGTGACGGCCGTTGGCTGGTTGGTGCACTGACCTGGTGCACTGACCGGCTCCTTCACGGGCGTGGCGTCCCCTGGCTGTCGGTGGCTCGTGCGACTCTCGGAGCATGGACAACATCACGGACGTACTGCTGCTCCGCGCGGTTCAGGCGTGGTGCGACGAGTGTGGGGCCGAGCAGATCCTGCTCCCTGTGCTCGACGAGGCGCCGGGCGGCTTCTGCTGCGCCGCCTGCGACACCGCGGTCTTCGCAGGGCTGGACGACCTGGCCGCGGTTGCCGCGCTGCGCATGTCCGCCTGACCCAGTCAGCTGGGGTTGGTGCCGAGCCACTCGAGCGCAGCGGCAGCCGTCCATGACTGCGCCAGACTGCCCAGCGGCTCGCCGGTGAACGGTTCGTAGTACTCCCCGAACGCCAGGTCCGACAGCTGGTCCAGGGAGGCGGTCCGCAGGGCTTGGTGCAGGTCCGTGGCACCGTCGCGGGCGCAGGCCCATCCGAACAGCAGGTTGAGGAATGGCCAGACCGGGCCGCGCCAGTAGGTCCGTGGGCGGAAGGCTGGGCTGTTCGGGGACGTCGACGGAGGTAGCGCGAACCGTAGTCGTGGCTCGCCCATCCAGTCGGGTCCCTTGAGGAGCAGTCGCTGGTCCTGCAGGAGAGCGGGCTCACCGCCGGCCACGAGGGGTGCGAAGCCCGAGACCGTCTGGGTGGAGATCCACTGGTCCGCCAGCACGTCGTAGTCCCGGGCGAGGCCGCTGCCAGGGTCCACCGTGGAGGTGACCCCGTCCCTGAATCGCTGGGCGAGCTGCCTGAGCTCGGCGCCGTCGTGCGGCCGGCTGAACTCGTCCGCCAGCCCCGCCAGGACCTCGCTCGCCGCAGCCAGGATGGCGGAGAAGAAGACGTCCCGGACGCGGAAGTCCACGACGTCGGAGACGCGGTCGTCGTCAAACTCGACCGAGGCCATCTGCTGAACCAGCCATAGGTACTTCGTGTACTCGACGTCGTCGGGTCGCTGGCCGGGGTCGGACACGTGCAGGGTGTCGCGCCGCGTGAACGGCTCGACCGCTCCGGGTCGTACGCGGGCGTAAGGGCCGTCCCATCGAGGCGAGTTGTCGAACCCGGACTCCCAGCCGTGGTGAATCTCAACCAGGCCCACACCTTGCGGATCTCGCGCACTGGCCAGCCAACGATGCCAGGCGAGCCAGCCGTCGAAGCTCCTCGTCAGGAACTCCTCAGCCGCGACCTGGTCCCCGCCGCCGTTCTCCCGGGCGCGGTCGACGATCTGGCGCAGCGCTATGGCGTGCACGGGTGGCTGGCAGATGCCACTGGTGCGCACGCGTTCGGGGCGTGCGGGGGCCCGGTCGGTGCCCCATCTGTCGGGCCCGGGAAAGTAGCCGGTCTCGTCCTCGCTGAAGACGATGTGCGGGATCATTCCGGTCGCCCACTGTGCCCCCAGCAGGGTGTCGAGCTCCCGGATCGCGCGGGGCACGTCCACCCGGGCGAGGCCGATGGCGACGAAGGCCGCGTCCCAGCTCCACATATGCGGATAGAGGTCGGGTGCCGCAGTCGTCATGTGGCCTAGGTCGTTGTCGCGCAACACCTGCCAGGCCGCAGCCCGGATCTGTCGGTCGGTTGCGGCGCGGTCCGCGGTCATGAAGCCCACGGTATGCCGGGTCGGCGACCGTCATCGATACTGGCCCCCATGCCCACCCTGCCTCTGCGCCACCTGCGCCACCTGCGCCACCTGCGCCGCTGGCGAGTGGTCGCGGTGGTGGTGGCCGTGCTGACCGGACTCGTGGTCACCGATGTGGGAGTGCTGGTGCACCGCCTGCCGACCTTCGCCGTGCACGTGCCGACGTCGGGTGGCTCCGAGGTCTTCCTGCTTTTGGCATCGGACTCGCGGCAGCGACTCGACGCCACAGACCGGCAGAAGTACGCGGATCCCCTTCAGGCCCAGGGCGAGCGTGCCGATCTGGTGTACCTGCTGCGGACCGGAGGCGGTCACGCCCCGGCGCTTCTGTCGGTTCCACGAGACCTGTATGTCGGCACCCTCAGCCATGACCCGCATCGGCTCGGGATGACGCTGCAGCTCGGCCCGCAGGCCATGGTGGACAGCCTGTGCCGGGATCTTGGGGTCGGCGTCGACCATGTCGTGATCGCCGA
>DASYGI010000425.1:0-2916 GCA_035999925.1 Pedococcus sp. | reverse complement strand
ATGTGGGCGCCACTGTCGAGCACCCGGTCCCGCTGGTTCGCCCAGACGTCACCGACCTGGTCGAGAACATGCAGGAACTGCTGTCTCGGGAAGTACGTGCCACAGAAGAACGGCTCGCCTTCGGGGGTGAGGACGCAGGTCATCGGCCAGCCGCCGTGTCCGGTCAGTGCAGTCGTGGCGGTCATGTACACGGCGTCGACGTCGGGCCGTTCCTCGCGATCGACCTTCACCGCCACGAAGCCGTCGTTGAGCGCTGCGGCGACCTCGTCGTCCTCGAACGACTCATGGGCCATCACGTGGCACCAGTGACACGCGGCATACCCGATCGAGAGCAGGATGGGCACCTCCCGCCGCCGTGCTTCGGCGAAAGCCTCCGGACCCCACTCCTGCCAGTCGACTGGATTGTCCTTGTGCTGCAACAGGTATGGGCTCGTCGAGTTCGCGAGTCGATTCATCTGGTGAGCCTCCACGTCTGGGGAGACCTCGTCAAGCCAACCCCATCGGGCAGGGGTGCGCCGCGTGGCAGGAACCACGCGGCGCACCCCGGCCACGGCCCGTCGACCAGCCCGACGGCCGGCCTGTCAGAACTAGCGTCAGTGCACGACGATCTTCACGACCTGTCCGGTTGGGCCCTGGTTCTGAGCGGGCATGATGCTCCAGTTGGACACGTACACGGCGCCGTCGTTGTAGGCGAAGCCCGAGGGGAAGAACAGCGAACCCATCCCGTAGGTGGTCCGGTGTCCAGAGGGCGTCACCTTGACCACCGCGCCGAGCGGGCTGGCGGTGGGGGAGAGGTTCAGGCCGTTGACCTGGAACTCGGTGGCGTAGAAGTTCCCCAGGTTGTCGAAGCCGCAGCCCTGGATGGTGGTGAACCCGTCCCACTTCACGGCCGCGTGGCCGTTGGCGATCCGCCAGACCCGGGCATGGCCAGGCGCAAAAGAGCCGCCGAGGAGCTCGCCGACGTAGAGCGACCCGTCCGGCGCCTGGGCGACACACGTGGGGACGGCGTCAGTGGGTGAGCCGGCCGGGACCCGGAAGTACGCCAGGGTCGAGACCCCTCCGACACTGTTGACCCCGGCGAGGAGGTTAGACCCGGCATTGGCGACGTACTGGGTCGTGCCGACGGTCGTGAGGCCGTTGGGGTTGGAGTCCGGGAACTGGTCCGGCTGCAGGGCCTTGTGCGCAGCTGTCCAGGCGAAGTTGATGTCGCCGGTGCTGGCCAGTGAACGCCAGCCGGTCGCCGTGAGCGCGATGGTGCGACCGAGCTGGGCTCGAGCGCCCGCGACGATCGGGTTGCTGGCGGGCGCCTGCGGTGGGATCCCGGCCGTGTTCGCACCGATCTGAGCGAAGGTGTGGCTACCCCAGGTGGACACCGCCGCCATGCCCTCGGCGCCGATCCCTGCGGGGCTGGCCAGCGAGATGATGTGGTCGACGACTCTGGTCAGCACGCCGTCGTCCAGGCGGCTCACTCCGCCGGTCAGACCGGCACAGCTGGGGCCGCCGTCAGGACCCTGCCCGATACAGAGCGGACCGCCGTGGCCCGCTTCGGCGATGTAGAGCACGTCGTCGGGTCCGAAGGCCAGGCCTCGCGGGTTGTCCAGGTGGTTGGCCACCACGGTGACCGTCCCGATGCTGGTGGTGGCCTGCGCTGGGGCGGTGAGTGCGACGAGCCCGACGGCGCTGACGCCGGCGGCGAGTACGGCGACGTAACGGGTGCGTCGCGGCCTGGTCGATGAGGTATGCATGCGGTCTCCCGAGTTCTCGAAGTGACCACCCGAGTCTTTTCAGCGAACGACCAGCGCGCATCCAGCAAAAGGGTGACGGCTGCTATTGAGGTCGCTCAGCCGTCCAACGCCTTGAGCAAGGCGATATGCAGTGAGACCGCCGCCCGGTCACCGGTGTTGGCCGCCCACCGTGCCTGGAATGCCGAATGCACATAGCTCCAGGCCAGCGCCTCGTCGTGGGGTATGCCGGCGGCCTCGGCACAGATCTCCAGTCGCCGTCGGGTGAGGTACCGGAACGCCGAGCCCGTGTCGAGCTCTTCACTGCGGTTGCGCAGCAGCGGCTGGATCTCGAATCCGGGGTGACCGGCCATGGCGTGTGGGTCGATGGCCAACCAGTCCGGCCGGCCCGAGGTGGGCAGGCTGGCCAGGACGTTCTCGTAGTGCAGGTCGGTGTGCACCAGGTGCCCGTCACAGTCGGGGTCGGCGGTGAGCTCGCGCACCAGCGACTCGGTTCGTTCGACCATCCGTCGTGGCAGCACGCCTTCCGACTCTGCGATCTTGATGGCCTGCTCTCGGGCGAACGCGGAGAGTCGACGAAAGCCTTGGGGCGCAGGGACGTTCAGCTCGGCCAGTAAGGCACCGACCACCTCGCAGGCGGTGTCGATCTCGACGTGCTTAAGGTCCCGAGTGTGGTCGAGCGCTTCGAGCAGGAGGGCGCCGCGTGCGGGGTCCGCCGCCACCAGCCGCACCGCCCCCTGACCGTCCCAGTGACGCAGGGCGAGGGCTTCGTCGCGGCCCTCGAGATGCGGCCAGGAGAGCTTGAGCACCAAGGCGTCAGCGTCGCGCAGGACCGGAACCACCAAGGCGGTCCACCCGGTGCTGGCGGGGCCATTGGGCACCAGCCCCCAGTCGTCGAGGAGGTCCGCCAGAGTCCGCGGCAGCCGGGCCGCCCAATGCTGACCCGAGGGGCCGCCCACCGCGCCCTGCTCTGCGCTGTACCTGCCGACCGCCGTCAGGAACGGCTCGGGAACGAGCGCAGCCGCATCTTCGGTCCGGGTCACTTCAGGCCCGGGAAGGCGGACAGCCGCACGCCCCAGCGCGAGGCCAGCACCTCGGTGTCGGCGAGCCATCCCACGGCAGAGCCCAGCGGCCCGGCGGCTGCCCCCGCGGACGCGAGGTCGCGAGCGTTGCT
>DASYGI010000424.1:0-4160 GCA_035999925.1 Pedococcus sp. | reverse complement strand
TCTCGTAGGAGTTGTCACCGACCTTCAGTTCGCCCTGGGCGTTGAAGCTGTTCGTGCTGGCCACTGGCTGGCTCCTTCGATGCTGGGTCGACTTCTCTGTCGTGCTCGATTTATCTTGACGTCAAGATACCACGTCGGTTGGGCCTTGGCTCCGATCCTGCTCCAAGGCCGCGCGCAGCGAAAGCGGCAGGGCCCGCTTCGTGCGCTCTGTGAGACCGGCGGCCACGTAGGTGATCGTCAGGACGGCGCACAGCTCACCGTCGCCGGCCCGGTGGATCTCGTGTCGCAGCGTGAACGACGTCTGCCCGATCCGCACCGGCCGGACGTGGATCTCGGCGTGGTCCCCCGCGCTCAGGCTGGCCAGCCACTCGATGTCAGCGTGACGCACCAGAGGCATCGCATCGGCCGCCTTCGCCGCCTCGATGCCGTAACCGCGCGCCGCGCAGTAGGCCAGCCGGGCGTCGTCGCACCACGCGAGATACCACGCGTTGAAGACGACCCCGACCTGGTCCACCTCGTAGAAGTGAACCTCGACTCGGTGGGTGAAGGGGATCGGCTCGGCGGGTGCGGTGGTCACGGTCAGCGAGCCTAGGTCACGCCGTCGAAGGCCCAAACAGGGCAATGCATTCCAGGTGCTGGGTCATCGGGAAGGCGTCATACGCGCGGAGCTCTCGTAGTTCGTAACCGTTCGCTCGCAGGTATGCCGTGTCGCGGGCCAGTGCGGCGGGATCGCAGGCGACATAGGCGATCGACCTCGGCGCCAGGGCGGTCACCTGGTCGACGACTCCCCGGCCGGCTCCGGTGCGCGGCGGGTCGAGCACGACGAGCTCGGCGCGTAGCGGCAGCAGTGGGTGGCGTCGTAGCTTGCGGGATCGCTGGGCCCGGCGGCCCGTGGGTCCGGACCGGCTGGCCCGCGGCACCCCGAACGCGTCGTCGACTCTCGATCGAAGCGCCACCACCGAGGGGTATGCCGCCAGGTTGCGTTCCGCACCCGCCACCGCGTCCGGGTCCGACTCCACCGCCACTACCCTGCCGTCGGCGCCCACGGCGGCCGCGAGGGCCGCCGCGAAGAGGCCGACGCCGGAATACAGGTCCAGCGCAGTCTCACCCGGACACGGCTCAAGCAGCTCGAGAACAGCGTCGACGAAGGTCGCCGCCGCCCCCGGATGCACCTGCCAGAATCCCCGCGCGGAGACCTCGAAGTCCCCCCAGAACCGCTGCCCTGCAACGTGCTCCACCACAATCGGAACCTCGCCCACCTCGACCGGCAGGGCGACCGCGACAGGCTCCCCCACCGACGGGGCGACGACGTCGACACCCTCGTGCGCGGACCAGTCCTGCTCGAGCACGCCGGTCGCAAGGATGCGCCGGTCCGCGATCAGGCACGTGGTCACCGGAACCACCTCGTGAGAGCGGTGCTCGCGCAGCCCAGCTCGACCCGACGGGTCGACTGCGAACTCCACCCGGGTGCGCCAACCGACACCATCGACGTCGCCGGGGACCGCCTCGACCACGACATCGACGTCCAGGCCGGCCAGCCGGGCGAACTGTTCCCGCACCACCGCGGCCTTGAGCTCACGCTGGTAAGGCACCCGGACATGCTGGAAGTCGCATCCCCCGCAGAGGCCCGGGCCGGCATACGGGCATGGGGGTGTCACCCGCTCCGCGCTCGGGGTGAGCACCTCGACACAGTCGGCGCGCACGAAGCGGTGGCCCTCGCGGGCCTCGGTCACCCGGGCCCGGATCCGCTCGCCAGGAAGGGTGTGCCGGACGAACACCACCCGGCCCTCGTGGCGCGCCACGCAGAACCCACCGTGAGCGATCGGGCCGACCTCGAGGTCGACCACGTCTCCCACCGACAGCTCTGCGCTCAGGTCCTCACTGGCCAAGACGAACCGCACCGGCGGTCGGACCGTCGAACCGCTCCTCCTGGCCCTCGGACGACGCCAGCTGCCAGGGGACGCTGGCGACCATCACGCCGGGCGTGAACAGCAGCCGCCCCTTGAGGCGCAAAGCGCTCTGGTTATGCAGGACCTGCTCGTACCACTTGCCGAGGACGTACTCGGGGATATAGACGACCACCACATCGCGAGGATGGCCGGACCGCAGTGACTTGACGTACTCGACGACGGGACGGCTGATCTCGCGGTACGGAGAGTCGAGCGCCTTCAGCGGCACCGGGATGTCTCGGCGGTCCCACTCCTCCTGCAGCGCCTTGGTCTCGTCCGGCTCCACGTTGACCGTGATCGCCTCGAGCTTGGCCGGCCGCGTGGCCCGGGCGTAGGCCAGCGCGCGCAGGGTCGGCTTGTGGATCTTGGACACCAGGACGATCGCGTGCACCCGGCTGGGCAGCAGCTGGACGTCGACGTCGTCCTCGCTGATCTGCAGCTCGTCACGAACTCGCTCGTAGTGCTTGCGAATCCGCAGCATGATGAAGAACAGCACCACCATGGCGGCGATCGCGTAGCCCGCGCCGTGCACGAACTTGGTCAGCAGGACGACGACCAGAACAAGCCCGGACATGGTCGCGCCGACCGCGTTGATCACACGGCTGCGCATCATCCGGGCCCGCACGGCGCCGTCCCGCTCCAGACGCAGGTGCCGGTTCCAATGCCGGATCATGCCGGTCTGGCTCAGCGTGAACGAGACGAAGACACCCACGATGTAGAGCTGGATCAGCTTGGTCACCTCGGCGTTGTAGAGCACGATCAGGAAGATCGCCGCCCCCGCCAAGATCAGAATGCCGTTGGAGAACGCCAGCCGGTCGCCGCGGGTGTGCAGCTGGCGCGGCAGGTAGCCGTCCTTGGCGAGGATCGAGCCCAGCACCGGGAAGCCGTTGAATGCCGTGTTGGCAGCCAGGATGAGGATGACGCCCGCCACGATCGAGACGAGCACAACGCCGGGGTTGAAGCCTTGGAACACCGCCTTGGCCACCTGGCCCATGATCGTGTCCTGGACGTAGGAGCTCCCGACAGGCTTGCCGTTGCGCAGCAGCTGGGTGCCCGGGTTCTCGGCGTACTTGATCCCCGTCCACTTCGCCAGCATCAGCATCGACATGAGCATGGTGACGGCGACCAGACCCATCATCAGCAACGTGGTGGCGGCGTTGCGGCTCTTGGGCTTCTTGAATGCGGGCACGCCGTTCGAGATGGCCTCGACGCCGGTCAGGGCCGCGCAACCCGAGGAGAAGGCCCGCAGCAGCAGGAACAGCATGGCGAACTGGCCGAGGGCGCCGAAGCCGGGTTCGGGGGCCAGGGTGAGCCCGGCGCTCTCCGCGTGCGGGAGGGTGCCGGTGAGCTGTCGGACCAGCCCGACCAGGCCCATCCCGATGACGCTGGCCATGAAGAGGTAGACCGGGAAGGCGAAGGCCATGCCCGACTCGCGGACACCTCGCAGGTTCATCGCGGTCAGCACGACCACCAGGGCCACCGCCACGATCGCTTCGTGGCCGCGCAGCATCGGCAGGGCGGCGGCGGCGTTCTGCACCCCTGAGGAGATCGACACCGCCACCGTGAGGACGTAGTCGACGAGCAGCGCCGCGGCGACGGTCAGGCCGGCCTTGGGTCCCAGGTTGGTGTTGGCCACCTCGTAGTCCCCGCCACCCGAGGGGTAGGCGTGCACGTTCTGTCGGTACGAGGCGACCACCACGAGCATGACGGCCACCACGCACAGCCCGATCTGCCAGGAGTGCATCAGCGCCAGCGCGCCGCCAGCAAGGCCGAGCGTCAGGAAGATCTCGTCAGGGGCATAGGCGACCGACGACAGCGCGTCGCTGGCGAAGATCGGCAGCGCGAGCTTCTTGGGCAGCAGGGTCTCGCCGAGGCGGTCGCTACGCATCGCACGACCGACGAGCACGCGCTTGAGGACGCGTCCAGAGGTGGGCACGGCCAACACTCTAGGCCGCGAGCATGCGACAAGCGCCATCCCCTCAATCGCGAGGATGCCCGATTCGTGCCAGCGCGGCGCCGTGCGCCTGGCGAAGGACGCCGGTGTAGCGTCGGCGTCGTGCATTTCGTCATCATGGGCTGTGGCCGGGTCGGCTCCTCGCTGGCGGTCAGCCTGGAGAGCCAGGGTCACGACGTCGCGGTCATCGACCAGGACGAGACGGCCTTCCGCCGACTCGGTTCTTCTTTCGAGGGACGGCGGGTGACCGGCGTCGG
>DASYGI010000423.1:0-6668 GCA_035999925.1 Pedococcus sp. | reverse complement strand
GGTGCTCGACGAGGTGCTCGACTTGGTGCTCGAGGAGGTGGTTGAGCCGGAGGTCGAGGGGGTCGGGGTGGTCGTCGTGGTGCTCGCCGGCGTCGGGGTCCCGTTGACCTGGGCTATCGCGCTCGACGCGGCGGCGGTCGTGCCTGCGCTGGAGGTAGAGGTGTGATAGCTGAACAACAGGACCAGGGTGGTCAGGGTGGACAGTGCCCACAGGGTGATGCGTCGCATCGCGGTGCTCCTCAGTAGACGAATCGTTCGAGATGGATCTGGTGGGCTGGCACCCCGGCGGCCAGCGCCGCGTGGCGGACCGCGTCCATCCAGCCGGGGGCGCCGCAGAGGAAGACGTCGCGCTCGGCCACGTCGGGGACCAGCTGGGTGAGTGCCTCCGCATCGCTCAGGTGGGCCGCGCTCGCCGGCAGCCACGACGACCGGCCGGGGACGCGTGGCCCGGGGACCGTCACGTATCGCGCACCCAGTCTCGTGGCCAACTCGTGCAGCTCGTCGGCAAGCACCAAGTCGTCCGCCGTGCGAGCCCGGTGCACGAGTACGACCTCGCCGGGCGACTGGTCGAGTCCCTCGAGCAGGGCGCGCAGGGGCGTGATGCCGATGCCGGCCCCCATGAGCAAGACCTTGCGCTGGGTTCGGACACCGGGATGCAACCGGCCATAGGGACCCTCCACCAGAACCCTGGTCCCCGGGCGGACCCGGGCCAGATGGTCGGTGCCGTCGCCGACCTGGGCCGCGGTGATACGCAGGGTGCGACCGTCAGGTGCCGCGGAGAGTGAGAACGGGTGTGCCCTGGTCCACCCTGGCCCGTCGAGGAACCGCCACTGGAAGAACTGTCCGGGAGCGACCTCGAGCCGCGCCACTCCGGGTCCTCCCACCACGACCGACGTGACTCCGGCGCCTTCCTCGTGGACGGCCTCGACCCGCAGCGGCGTACCCAACGAGCGGTACAGCGGCACCGCCACGCGGAACACGAGCACCGCACCGGCGCAGACGGCATACAGGGTCCACCAGAAGACGGTCGACGCGGTCGAGCGCAGGAACTCCTGGCCGGTCCACAGCTGGTGGGGCAACGCCAGTCCGGCGCCGAGGTACCCATAGAGGTGGATGAGATGCCAGGACTCGTAACGCAGCTTGGCTCGGGCCTTCTTGACCGAGGTCACCACGACCATGCAGAGCGCGGCTGTACCCGCGACGGCGAGCAGCATCCCGGGATAGTCCAGGACGAAGCTCACGATGGTGCCCCACAACCCCTTGGAGGTGCTCGCCGCATACCCGAGGGTGATGAGCACGATGTGGGCCCACAGCAGGTTGAACGAGGTGAACCCGACCAGGCGGTGGGTGCGGGCTAGAGCGTCCTGGCCCCAGGCCTGCTCGAACCATGGGATGCGCGCCATCAGGAACACCTGGACCAGCAGCAGCGCCGAGGCGATCAGGCCGGTCAGCCGTCCCAGGCTCGTCAACGAACCCGCCAGCGAGCCAAGGTTCTGAAAGCCCCCGCCGCTCACCCACAGCGAGGTCACCCACAACAGCACCAGCCAGAACAGGCTCGACGAGACGTCGCGCCACCACTGGGGAACGGGTCGCACGGGACGCGGTCGGTATGCCGTAGAGCCGGCAACGGAGGCTGCATACCGCCGGCGGCTGGAGAGGTCTGTCGTGGTCACCCTCCAAAGATGGAGTCGGATCCTGGGCGTTTGCTGTGCCCTTCCCATGTCCGGCGCATGAGGTTGCCGCCGGGCTCAGGTCCACCATCCCAGCACGGTGCCGCCGATGCGGACGATGAAGCACACCAGCACGAGGACGAAGACGCCGCGGACGAACCTACTGCCGCGGGCCACCGCCGTGCGGGCCCCGGCGTAGCCGCCCGCGATGTTGGCGACGGCCATGACCGCACCGATCCCCCACATCACGTGACCCCCGGGGATGAAGACGGTGAGGGCTCCGAGGTTGGTCGCGAAGTTCGCGATCTTGGCCTTGGCGCTGGCTTCCAGGAAGGCGTACCCCATCAGGCCCACCAGCGCGAAGACGAGGAAGGACCCCGTGCCAGGTCCCAGGGCGCCGTCGTAGACACCGATGGCGAACCCGGTGAGCATCGCCACGATGGTGTGTCGGTGCCCGGCGAACCGCAGGGCCGTCTCCTCGCCGAGGGCCGGCTTGGCCACCGTGTATGCCCCGACGACCACGAGCATGGCGAGGATGACCGGGTTGAACGCACTCCTGGGGATGTGCAGACCCAGCAACGCTCCCCCGATGGCGCCCAGATATGCCACCGCGGCCATCGGCAGGGCGGTGCGCAGGTCGGGGCGCACCCTTCGCCAGTAGGTGAGCGCGCTCGTGGTGGTCCCGAAGATCGAGGACAGCTTGTTCGTGCCGAGCAGCTGCGCCGGGCTCGCCCCCGGGAAGGCGAGCAGTAGGGCAGGCAGCTGCACCAGTCCCCCACCACCGACGACGGCGTCAACCCAGCCTGCGGCGAATGCCGCGAGCGCCATCAGCGCAATGGTGGTGACCGCCAGATGCCCCACTAGGCGCGCTGCGGGCCCTCGGCCGGCTGCCGCCCCTCGGCCAGCCACCCATCGATGATGTCCAAGATGTCCAGGAGCTCGTGCGCCTCGGCGTCCGGCGTGGCATCGACGGCGACCTGCTGGCTGCGCGGGATGTCCGAGTGCGGGATCCAGATGGCGCGCATCCCGACTTGCTGAGGCCCGTGGACATCCTCGAACAGCCGGTCCCCCACGTAGGCGGCCTCCTGGGGCTGCACCCCCACGGCGTCGCAGGCGGCCCGGAACGCGTCGGCGTGGGGCTTCACGCGGTGGATCTCAGAGGAGTAGACGTCCCCGTCGATCAGGTCGAGCACGCCGTCGCGCTCGAAGACCTCGCGATGGTATTCCCGGGTCCAGATGGTGTTGGACAGCACTCCGACACGCAGTCCACGGTCACGCAGGCCTTCCCAGAGGGGCCGGACCTGGGGGTCGGTCCGCGTGTGCGGCTCCCAGAACCGTTGGTATGCCGCGAGGGCGAGATGGTGGCGGTCATGCGCCGGATCGACGCCCGCCTCACGCAGGATCTCGGCGATCGAGGCGCTCTGGTGGGTCTGCCGACCGCGGGCCCAGGCCTGCTCCTCGGCCTGGTGGATCCGCACCGCGAGAGAGTCCGCCTCTGCCAGGTCCTCCGGCGACATGTGGGCGTCCTCCACGGGCAGCCCATGCACCTCCCGGGCGAAAACGCGCCACTGCTGGGGCAGGTCGACCTCGTGCCACGGGGTGAGCGTGCCGCCCCAGTCGAAGATCACCGCGCGCAACGGGCCACCGCCCATCAGCCGACACCACCGCGCCGCACGGTCCGGATGACCTCGGCGACCACGTCGCCTACCGGCACTGTGCGGCGCTCACTGCTGGCGCGGTCCTTGATCTCCACCGTTCCGTCAGCAAGTCCGCGGCCCACTACGACGATGGTGGGGACCCCGATCAGCTCGGAGTCCTTGAACTTCACGCCCGGGCTGACCCCACGACGGTCGTCGAACAGCACCGTGATGCCCTGGCTCTCGAGCTCGCGGGTGATCTCCTCGGACGCGGTGAACACCTCGTCGTCCTTGCCGGTCGCCACCAGGTGCACGTCCGCCGGGCTGATCTCGCGGGGCCAGACGAGGCCGAGCTCGTCGTGGTTGCCCTCTGCCACGCAGGCGACCGCCCGGGACACGCCCACGCCGTAGGAGCCCATGATGACGGTCTGGAGCTTGCCGTTCTGGTCGAGGACCTTGAGGTCGAGCGCCTCCGCATACTTGCGGCCGAGCTGGAAGATGTGGCCCATCTCGATGCCCTTGGCCATCTCCAGCTCGTGGCCGCAGCTGGGGCAGGCGTCGCCCGCACGCACCTCGGCCGCCTCGATCGTCCCGTCGGCAGTGAAGTCGCGGCCGGCCACGAGGTCGATGACGTGCTGGCCTGCCGTGTTGGCACCGGTCACCCATCGGGTGCCCTCGACCACGCGTGGGTCGAGCAGGTAGCGCACCTTCGACACCGACTCCGAGCCGAGCGCCTCCGGTCCGATGTACCCCTTGACCAGGGCGGGGTTGGCGGCAAAATCCTTCTCCTCGAAGGCCTCGACAGCCGCCGGCTCGACCTGGGCACCCAGCCGCTTCTCGTCGATGTCCCGGTCCCCGGGGACCCCGATGGCCAGCGGCTCCCGAGTGCCGTCGGGGTGTACCAGCATCACGAGCACGTTCTTGAGCGTGTCGGCGGCGCTCCACGCGCGGTCCTCGCGGGGGAACCGCTCGTTGAGATGAGCGACCAGCGTGTCGATGGTGGGGGTGTCCGGCGTGGCCTCGGCATGCGCCGCCGGGACATCCTCGTAGGGCAGCGCGTCGGGAACCGGCACCTGGACCGCTTCGACGTTCGCGGCATACCCGCAGTTGGCGCACCGGACGTAGGTGTCCTCGCCGTTGTCTGCCGTGGCCAGGAACTCCTCGGACTTCGACCCGCCCATCGCGCCCGCCATCGCCTGGACGATGACGTAGTGGAAGCCGAGCCGGTTGAAGATCTTGATGTAGGCGTCCCGATGCAGCTGGTAGGCCTTGTCCAGTCCGGCCTCGTCCAGGTCGAACGAGTACGAGTCCTTCATCACGAACTCGCGACCCCGCAGGAGCCCTGCGCGAGGACGGGCCTCGTCGCGGTACTTGGTCTGGATCTGGTAGATCGACAGCGGGAGGTCCTTGTAGGACGAGAACAGGTCCTTGACCGTGAGGGCGAACATCTCCTCATGCGTGGGTCCGAGCAGGTAGTCGGCGCCCTTGCGGTCCTGGAGGCGGAAGATGTTGTCCCCGTACTCCTCCCAGCGCCCGGTGGCCTCGAAGGGCTCCTTGGGCAACAAGGCCGGGAACAGCAGCTCCTGGGCCCCGATGGCGTCCATCTCCTCGCGCACGATGGTCTCGACGCGACGCAACACCCGCAGGCCGAGCGGCAGCCAGGTGTAGATGCCCGGGCTCACCCGGCGGATATAGCCGGCTCGCACCAGGAGCCGATGGCTCGGCAGCTCGGCATCGGCCGGGTCCTCGCGAAGGGTCCGCAGGAACAGGGTCGACATGCGCAGGGCCACGGGATCTCCTCAGTTCGTGGGCAACGCCCTGAGGATATAGGCCGACTGTCGACCGGCAGGACGCGCTAGCGCCCCGCGGCCCGAAGCGCCGTGCGGATCAGGGGCACCTGAAGCGGAAGGCGCGCGAGAGTGGCGGCAAAAGCGGTCTGGGCCGCAGGAGTGCCCTTGCGACGGGCCCGCTTGCCGTAGTTGGCACTCATCTGGACGTTGCCGGGGAACACCCCGAGCAGCAGCGCGGCGCTCGCCCAGCCGGCATACCGGCGGGTCCGAGGGTGCAACAACCCGGCGGCACACAGGAGCTCTGCGACTCCTGACGCATAGATGAGCTCACGGCGGCGAGGCAGCGACGAGGGCACGAGCGGGTCGAAGAGCTCCGGTTTCACCAGATGGGTGGTGCCCGAGGTGATGAACAGGGTGGCCAGACCGACCAGGTCCTTGCTGAGCGGAGCGGGGGTCGTCATGACCGGCCATCCTTGCGTAGGTAGCGGAGTCTGGCTCGAAGCGCGAACGTGAAACCCACCACGCTGGCCAGTAGCAGGAGCAGCCCGACCCACAGCCAGGCCCGGCCGTCGCTCTGCTGGCCCGGCACCAGGACGAGGAACACTCCGAACACCAGGAGCGACCCCCAGAAGTAGACGAGGGTGTTCCCGGCGGCGGTGGTCAGGGGGACTTCACTGGTCTCGGGGCTGTCGGGCTGTTCCTCGCTCACAGCAGCACCGTGGAGAACGCCCCGACGTCCTCGAAGCCCACGTGCCGGTAGGTCGCGCGGGCGCTGCGGTTGAAGTCGTTGACGTACAGGGTGACCCACTTCGCGCGAGTCGCCATCACCTGCTCGACGACCGCGGCCATCATCGGCACGGCGAGACCCTGGCCGCGCAGCCGCGGATCTAGCCAGACGCCCTGGAGCTGGGCGCAGCCCAACGCGACCGAACCCACGTCGGCCTTGAAGATCACGGCGCCGTCCTCGATCACCACAAAGGTGTGGCCTCGGTCGATCAGGGCTTGAAGTGCATTGCGGTATGCCGCCCCCGAGCCCGTGTACGGCGGGTACCCGATCTCCCCCTCGAACATCTGAGCTGCGGCGGGCATGACCAGGTCGACCTCGGCGAGGGTGGCCGGCCGGACGCGCTCGTCCAGCTCCACTCCCAGCTCGGAGGGCCTGACCAGGCTGCTCATCAGCGGCTGGGTGGCTCGAAGCGCCCTGGCAGGGCCCCACGAAGGAGCCAGATGGCGCCACAGCTCTGACACCTGGTCGGCCGGCCCGAGGATCGAGGCGCAGTGGCGACGCCACCGCCGGACCCGGTCAGCGAAGAACCCGAGCGAGTCGGCGTCTGCCTCGACCGGGACCAGGTTGGCACTCGACCAGCACAGGGACTGCAGCTCGCCGTCGACCCGGAGACCGAGCACGGTGCCCGGCTGGGTGGTCAGGACACCCTCGAGCAGGCGAGCCGCCACGAAGACGTTCGAGGGCAGATCCTGGGCGCAGACCCGCAACGCGTCGTCGCGGTCCGATGGCGACAGTGCGTGGACCGGGTTGCGAGTGCGCAGCACGTCGACAGCCTAGGCGGTGC
>DASYGI010000422.1:0-6360 GCA_035999925.1 Pedococcus sp. | reverse complement strand
CGCCGCCACGGGCACTGGGGGCACCCCTACCCCAGTCGGGTCGTTCTTCCTGACCGAGCTCCTAGCTCCCACCAACCCTGGCTACGGCCCCTATGCGTACGGCCTATCTGCCTTCTCTGACGTCCTGACCTCGTTCGGTGGAGGCCCCGGCCAGATCGGACTTCACGGCACCAGCGAGGCCGGCAGCATCGGCCACTCCAGTAGCCACGGGTGCATCCGCCTGAGCAACGCCGACATCACCACCTTGGCCAAGATCCTGCCCCTGGGAACCCCGGTGAACATCACATGACCACCCCCACAATGCCCGAGCGCCCCAGTGCGGCCCTGCCAACGGTGCGCGACCGAGCCCACGGTCCTGCACACTGGCCAAATGGCCCGACAACGCCCCCACCACGTCGGAACGCCGATGACTGAGGCGAAGCTCCCCGCGACGGCTGACAGCCCCATCGTGTTGCTCACGGCGAAGGTGCAGGCTGTCGAACGCGCCGCCCTTGCGGCACTTCCCGTCAACGGGGTGATGGGTAAGCCGTTCGACCCGATGCAGCTGCCTGCGGAGCTGTCGGCCATTCTGGGCTGGTCCTGATGCAAAACAGCTCAGACCCCGCAGGCGGATCGGGTGCGCCGACCCCGGTCGGTGAGAGGAACGACCAGTGAGCGATGCGCGCGTCCGACAGTTGGCCGACCTGCCCACCCGTTGGGGACTGCGACGCGGGCTGCTGCTGGCAGCAGTGGTGGCGGTCCTGCTGCCGCTGCTGGTGGTCGTCGCCGCGCTGACCGGTTTCACGCAGGTCGAACGGGCCCACGGCAACGCGATCCGACTGCTGACCGCGCAGAGGTACCAGCAGGACGCGGACATGTTGCACGACACCCTCCACGCCGACGTCCTCGCCGCCGTAGTCAACGGCGCCACGGCCGGCGGCCGGCTCGCCTTAGACCACAACGTGGACGCCCACGTCGCATCGCTCAACGGTGACCTTCAACGCCTGGACGCGGTGGACAGTCCCAGGTCGTTGGCGGCGCAGATCGACGGCCTACGGCCCCGCTTGCGCTCGTATGCCGCGCAGGCCGTGACGTTGGTGGACCTGGCGGCCATCAACCCTGCCGCGGCACGCTCGGACCTTCCCGCGTTCGAGCAGTCCTTCCGCGCCCTGGAGCAGCCGCAGGCCGACTTGACGGCCACCCTGGCAGCGGAAGCGGGCCGCGAGACGGCCTCAGCGAACAGCGCGCACATGCGGGCCGTTGCGTGGACCACCGCAGCCGCGAGCACCGTTTTGGCGGCGATGCTGCTGCTCGCGTTCTTCCTGTATCGCCTCGGGCTGCGCAACGAGGCCCTGCTGCGACGCCTGGAGGAGAACGGCGAGAAACTCGCGCACAGCAACGACGAGCTCCAGGCCGCCCAGCAGCTGGCCCATATCGGCAGCTGGCAATGGGACCCCACCAGTGGGGTGACGCAGTGGAGTCCGGAGTTCTACCGCATCCTGGGCCTCGAACCAGACGCATCGGGGTCCCACGAGGAGCTGTTTGCCGCCCGGGTCCACCCCCACGACCTGGCCGAGGTCATGGCGGGCCGCAGCCGGGCGGCGCTGTCCCGCACCGAAATCGAAGGGCGCTACCGCATCGTGCGGCCCGACGGAGCCGTCCGCGAGGTCGTCGCCCACGGCAAGGCCGTCCTCGACGACCAGGGCGGGGTCGTCCGCCTGGTCGGCACCATGCAGGACGTCACCGAACAACGAGCGCTGGACCGGATGAAGGACGACTTCGTGGCCGTCATCAGCCACGAGCTGCGTACCCCCCTCACCTCGATCCGAGGGGCGCTGGGCCTGCTCGCCGGCGGCGCCGTGGGCACACTGGCTCCCAAAGCACAACGCATGGCCGACGTCGCCCTGAACAGCTGCCAGCGCCTCGTACGGCTGGTCAACGACATCCTCGACGTCGAGAAGATGGCCGCCGGGAAGCTCGAGCTCGACCTGGCCCCGCTGCCCGCAGCGCAGATCGTCGCCGGCGCGATCGAGGAGATGCGCGCCATGGCCGACCAGGCCAACGTCACCCTCGCCGCCCTGCCGATGGACGCGATAGTGGTGGCGGACCAGGACCGGATAGCGCAGGCCCTGACCAACCTGATCAGTAACGCCATCAAGTTCTCCCCCGCCGGGGGAACGGTCATCGTCGCCGCCGGGCCCACCCCCGAAACCTCGGACGCCGGCGCTCTGGTGCAGTTCACGGTGACCGACCAGGGCAGCGGAATCCCGCCCGGCCAGCTCGAGGCTGTGTTCGACCGGTTCACCCAGTCGGATGTGTCGGACACCCGCACCAAGGGCGGTACCGGTTTGGGGTTGCCGATCTGCCGCGGCATCGTCGAACAGCATGGTGGCCGGATCTGGGCCACCAGCGAGCCCGGGCAGGGAGCCACGTTCACGTTCACCCTGCCAGCCGCCCCCGCCGCCGGTGAGGAGATGGCCGCGGGCCCGCTACCCGTCGGCGCCGTCCTGGTTTGTGACGACGACCCGGACGTGGTCGAGGTCCTGGCCGCGATGCTCGAGGCGCACGGGTACGCCACCCTGCGAGCCCACAGTGGCCCCGAAGCGCTGGCCCTGGCAGCCGACCAGGCACCGAGCCTGGTGCTGATGGATCTGCGGATGCCGGGGATGTCCGGCTGGGAAACCATCGCCGCTCTTCGCGCCAACCCCGTCACGGCCGAGATTCCGATCATCATCCTCTCCGCGCTGGCCCCCGACGACATGGCCGTGCCGGCTGTGTCCTCCTGGCTGACCAAACCCGTTGACCAGCAAGCCCTGATGGCCTCGCTGCGCCTGGCATTGGGAACCGGAGCCACCATGAGCGTCCTAGTCGTCGAGGACGATGAGGACCTCGCCGAAGTGCTACAGGCGTTCTTCAGTGACCACGGCGTCCGCGCCCGCGTCGCCCACACCGGCGAACAGGCGCTGGCGATGAGCCGCGAGGTCCCCCCGGACCTGCTCGTCCTCGACCTCGGACTGCCGGATATCGACGGGTATGCCGTCGTCGAGGCCATGCGCCGCGACGCACGGCTGCGGTCCCTGCCGCTGCTGGTCTACACCGGCTCCCAGCTGACACCCGCGGACAAGCGCCGCCTGCTCCTCGGCGAGACCCGGTTCGCGACCAAGTCCGGCGAGTCATCAGCGGACTTCGCCCGCAAGATCATCAGCCTGCTGCGCAAGGTCACCACCGAAACCTGACCAGCTTCATCCACAACGCCTCGACACAGGGGGGAACCCCTTAGCGGCGGCCCGCGCTCTGGCGCGGCAGGACCAGCTCGAATGCCGTGGTGGGCTGGTCCGCCCGCACCATCTGGCCGCCGCAAGCCGCCGCAAGCTGCTCGGCCAGCAATAGGCCCATGCCCTCCCCGCCGGAAGAAGATGACTCCTCAGCTCCCGCCTGTCCCGTCGATGTGCCTTGGTCGGCAACCCGCATCCGCACGTCGTCGCCCACCACCTCGACGCTGACCTCGATGTCGCCGGTCCCGTGCTTGAGGGCATTGTCGATCAGGACGTCGAGGACCTGGGAAGCTGGGCCAGCCGGGGCCCGAACCCGACAATCCGGCAGGGTGCCCGCCAACCGCAGGTCTCGCCCCACGGCTTGCGCACTCGAGGCCCACCGGCGGGTGGCATCCACGGCCACGGCCACGGGGTCGCTGTGGTTACCTCGCGCGGGGAGCACACCACGGCGGGCAAGGGCCAACAGGTCCGTGATCACGTCGGCGAGCCGGTCGACCTCGTTGCGGGCTCGGTGGAGCTCGGCCCTTACCTGCCGGGGTGTTTCCGGGTTCATGGTGAGCTCTTCAATTTGCAGCCCGAGCGCCGTCAGCGGCGTGCGCAGCTGGTGCGCGGCCTGCCCGCTGAATGCCTTCTCCTGTTCCAGCTGAGCGCGCATGCGCTCGGCGCTGAGGCTCATCTCTTCGGAGACTTCGGCGGCCAAACCGTCGGGCAGCGAGTCCTCCTGCCGATCAAGGTCAACGTCGTCAAGGTGTTTGGCTTGGCGAAGTAGAACCCCCAGCGAGCGTTGGTACTGCGCTCTCATGGCGGCAGTTCGCGTGAGCACGCGCCGCATAGGCGGCGACTCGAGGGCCACATCCGACATCCAGCTCGGCAGGTTCATGAGCCCGGCTGAGCCTAAACCGATCCCCAGGGCCGGCACGAGGTCGATGCCCATCCCGATAACAGTCGCGGCCAACACCGCCAGCAGGCTCACTAACAGTGCCAGCCACCTCAGCAGGGCTGGTGGGCCGGTCGCGCGGTTCGCTCTGCTCATGAGCATTCCCCTGACACGAGCCCGGGTCTCGTGTTCTGGTGTCGGTGCGTTCAATCTAGGACAGATTCGTGCGATCAGCGCCCCTTGCCCATGTTTCGATGAGCGAAAGCAAGCGCCCTGCGCGTATCGCGACTGGCGGCCCGCGCCGGCGGAACCCGCGGGGAAGTCCGTCGTTGGGTGCCCCGCCGCCTGACCGACATGGTCCTGGCTCTCTGCGGCGCACGACGGGCGGCGCCGACCAGCTTCGCGCCATCGCGGCCACCACCATGGCTCCCACTGCCGCTGGGTGACGGTACGGCCCTATCGGACCGATCAGTAACTGGCCGGGCGCAAACGGCGCTCGCCGATCGTCACGAGATGGGCGATCTTGGCGTGGTCGCTGGGGTTCAGGTGATCGCCCACCAGCAGGCTCCGCTGGAGAGCCTCAAGCAACGACATTTGATCCTCTTCGGAAAGCAGCGGCATGGCTTCGGCGTGGGCGGCCTCCAGCGCGTCGGCCGGGGCGTGCGGAGCAGGTAGCGGTGCTGGCGAACCACCGGATCCTCTGGTCCGCCCTCGGGACCGCCCTGCGGGTCACACCGGTGGCGGAAGGGCAATGGGCGCTCCAATGGACACGCCAGACCCGGCAAGCCCCAACATCGGGCACCCGTTTGAACGACCGGATCGCGCTGTGGGGACGTTCGATTAGCCACCCCCTTGGGCCCCTGGGCCCATGAGGTTCGGGGGCTTCTCGTGCTCTGGTCCGTGGTCGTACCACGCGTCGTGATCCTCGTCCTTGACGAGGGAGCGCAGCCTCCGCACCTTCAGTCGCGCCCACCGGAATGCCTGACTGATGTGTCGCATGAGCCCCCTCCTCCTGTGTCGGACTGTCCGGCGATGGTCGGCAGCCTCACGGACCGAGGCCACCGTAAAGACCTGATTGCCCGGTCCGGGGGTCGTCACGAGGCTTTCGCTGGCTGACCTTGGGGCTAAAACCGCCGTCCGCCCACTCGGAGTCCTCCGACAGCTTCGGCTCGGCTCCGTCCCACCCCGCATATCCCCCCAGCAGCCCGAAGGATGACTCGGACTCCAGCACTCCGGCGGCGAGGTTCTGGAGCGTCTCCGCCGGGAGGGCTCTCAGCAGCTGGCCTGGGGCCCTGCGCTCCCCGTCCGTCACGAGGTGGGCGATCTTCGCGTGGGCGCTGGGGGTCAGGTGGTCGCCCACCAGCAGGCTGCTCCGGACGGTCTCCAATAGGGACTCTCGATGCCCTGCAGACAACAGAGCTATCGCCTCGGTATGGGCGGACTCCAGCGCGTCGACCGGAGCAGTGCGCAGCAGGTAGCGGTACTGCCGCACCAGTGGATCTTCGGCCGTATCCGCAGGGTCGCCCTTCGGGTCATGCCGCTTGCCGAACGTGAATCGGCTCATGTTGCGAGCGTAGAAGCCATAGGGAAGGACACGCCATAGCGGCATCGACCTCATCTCGGCAGTTCCGCTCACTGACGGCTGATTACGAGTGCGTCTCGCCGGTCAGGCGAGAACCCTCCTTGGTCGCTGGCCTCGGCAAGCCGTCGGAGCAGCGGCTCATACCGCGGCCCGATACGCACGCGCAGCCCTAGTGGCTTTACTATCCCTTTAACATATTGATGCTTCTTGGGACATCGAATTTCTCGGTCCATGCAGGGCACGAGGGGGTAGTGGGATGGGAAAGCACTCGCGGGGTCGGGTTGGTGTTCGCCACCTGTTGGATGTGGCGTCCGATCGGGAGTTGGAAGCGTCGGCAACTCCGGCGCCGGGCAGGCGTGTTGTCTACGACAAGGATGGGCGCGAGCTTGGGACGATCACCGGCGACGGCGTGATCGGGTACACCGTCTCTTGCTGGGACGCGGAGTGGTGGTTCTTGGACTTGGACACTGCTGAGGCGGCACTTCTGGCCGAAGCCAGGTCGCGGGCGCCGGGACGGTACTCGGTGGCCAGCTGATCGTCTGAGTCAGGTACTTGGGCGCTAACTCACCAGCTTGATCACGAGTGAGTTGTTGGAGCAGTAGATCTGACCGGCTCCGCAGTTTTCCCCCAGTTCCCCAACCGGGGTG
>DASYGI010000421.1:0-8407 GCA_035999925.1 Pedococcus sp. | reverse complement strand
CCGGCACCGAGCTGGCCGCTCAGCGCCGCGAGCAGCACGACGGCATACGTCGAGGTGCTCGTGATGATGGTGACCAGACCGAAACCCAGCTGCGCCCCGAAGCCCACGCCATAGACCCAGCCGCGGTAGGCGGTCAGCCATCGCTCGTCCACCTGTCGGCGCCAGGATGGCACCGACGCGGTACCGCGCAGGTCGAGCGCCAGCCCGGCGAAGCACAACAAGGCGACAACGGCCAGCGACCATCGCGAGGTCCGCACGGCTATGGGCAGTGCGTGGCCCGCGAGCGCCGCCAGCCCGCCGAGGGCGAGTCCGCCCGCGAGTGAACCCATCAGGTATGCCGTGGTGGTCACCCACCACCGAGAGTTCCGGGCCCGCTCACCGAGCGGGCTGATGCTCGAGAGCATCGACTCGCCTCAAGGTGACCAGGTCGCGCGCAGCGCGGCGACCACGGCCATGGGCAACCCCAGACCCACCGCGAGGACCGTCACCGACATGTCAGTGCTCGTGGGCGTCGTGCTCGTGATGGTGATGCTCGCCGTTCTCGAACGGTGAGTCGGGTGAGTCGGGGGACTCGTACAGGCTGGGATGACCCGGCCGCACCCCGGCGGCCAGCAGCTCGGCGTCCATGCGGGGCAGCGCGTCCCGCTCGCCGCGGCCGAGCGCGTCGCCCACCAGCAGACCGGGACCCGACCGACCCGCTGCAGCCCTGGCCTCGTCGCTGTCGGAGACCCCCTGGGCCATCAGGTCACGGACCTGCGTCCAGGTGGTGGCCGAGCCTTCGCCGGTCACCCGACCGGCCTCGACATAGACGAAGTACGGCGACCCCGGGATGTCGTAGTCGACCCAGGCGGCCGAGGACTGCACCACCTCACGTTCGCCGGCCAATGACCGCAGGCTGGGGATCGACTCCTCCTCGGGCCCCTTCGCGATGACGTACAACGCGCCATCTCCGGGGACCTCCACCGCCCCCTGGAACTCCTCCCAGAACGTCTGGCACACACTGCAGCCACTCGTCAGGAACGCCAGCAGCGTGCGCGAACCGGGTGCCGTCACGGGCACGCGTCGTTCCACCCGGGCGAGGTCCGTGCCCACGATGTCGTGAGCTCGCGTCGAGTCCTTGCGGGTCGCCGGGACCACTCCGGACTCCAGCTCGACCGGGACTGGTCCTGGTCCGGCCTGTCCGCCGCCGGTGGAGGCCGTCGTGACGCCCGTCCCGGCCTCCTTCTCCAGCTCGAGCCCGGCACCGAGCTCGTGGAGCGCCTTGAGGATCAGCGCGTGACTGCGCAGCAGACCCAGCACCAACAGGCCAAGCAGTAGGACGGCCACGCCCTCGGCAACAACAACAGCGAGCATGGTCAGCCCCTCGTGGCGGTGCTTGTAGCGGTGCGGTCGGAAGTCCGGAAAGCCGTGCGCACGGCGGCGGCCGTGGTGGTCGGCAGAACAGCCATGACCTGCCAGGCGAGGAAGGCGATCACCGCAGCCAGCGCCGCCAAAGCCGTTGTCGTGGCCAGCCCTCCTGCCGGCGACGTCCAGACCGACGCCGGCGGGTCGGCCGCCACAACCGCGGCGGCCAGCGCGGCGGCCGCGGTGAGCGCGACGTGGGTCCGGGTCGCGGGAGTGTCAGCCTTGCCGAAACACCCGCAGGAGCCGAGCACGCCACCGCGGCGCAGCACCCGAACGACAAAAGCGGTGAAGAGCAGGTATGCCGCGGCCACCAGTGCGGCGCTCAGGCGCGACGGGTCGAGCAGCGCCCAGACTCCGACCGCCACCTCACCGAGGGCGAAGGCGCGGACGAGCAGGCGGCCCGCCGGCATACCCGCCTGACGCAGAGCACGCACCAGCGGAAGGGGGTCGGACAGCTTGGGCACCCCGGCCACGACGAGCAGGCCCGCCGCGGCGAGAAAGGGTCCGGCAGCCACGTCCCACATGGAGCGTCACGGTACCCCTGGGATCAGTGGACCGTTCCGCGCCGCGCCACGGCCCTCAGTCGATGCTGCCCTTGACGTCGGAAGCGGCGTTGTCCACCGCATCGCTGGCGTCCGCTGCCTTGTCCGCGGCCGAGTCAGCAGCGTCGGCGACCTTCTCCTTGGCTGCGTCCTTGGCGCTGTCCTTGGCGGCGTTCGCCGAGTCCGCGGCGTCGGACGCCTTGGCCTTGGCCGCGTCAGCGACGCTGCTGGCCTTCGCCTTGGCCGCGTCGGCTGCGTTGTTCGCCTTGTCCTTGGCGGCATCCGCGAGGCTGGCCACCGAGGAGTCGCGACCCGAGACCGGGGCCGTGTACGGGTCCTCGAGCGGGGTGGCCCAGGGATCCTCCCGCGGAGCGCTCTTGCGGAAGGCAGCGACGCCAGCGGCCACTGCGGCACCCAGGGCGAGCAAGAGGAAGAACTTGCCCTTGCGACGCTTGGCGACGCGGTCGCCCTTGAGCACGGCGACTGCGTCGGGCGTGCGCTCGGCGGCGTCGGTCGCGGCGACCTTGGCCGCTGCGGAGGCCGTCGCCACGGCGGCAATCGCCTCGGCGACCTTGGGAAGCAGGCTGTCGACGATCGCGTCCCGCGCCGTGTCGACCCGCGGGGCCAGACCTTCGACTGCCTCCTGGAGCTTGGGTGCGGCGACCTCGATGCCGTGGTCGACCCGGGGCTTGGCCCACTCGCGCGCGGCTTCGACGTGCGGCTTGCTCCAGTCCTTGGCCGATGCTGCCGCGGTGGTGGCCCGGTCCAGGGCGACCTCCGCGGCCGGGGCGACCCGGTCGATCAGGGACGCCGCGTGGTCGGCAGCGTTACGTGCCGTGGCGTTCACCGTGTCGACGGCCTGCTCAGATGTGGTCTTGGTGCGGAACACCATGCCTCCTGGGACGTTGCGGACTTGGTTTCCAGACCCATCCTGCCCTGTTTCCGCTGGTGGGCAAGCCCGTGGGTCCCTGTTTGGGCTCGCCGCCGCTCGCCAGGTGAGGTGCTCGTGGAAGGATGACCGGCATGGACGTCACCCTCAAGACCAACCACGGCGACATCAACCTCACGCTGTTTCCCGACCACGCCCCCAAGACCGTCAAGAACTTCGTCGGCCTGGCCAAGGGTGAGCAGGAGTACCGCGACGAGGCTGGTCGCTCGAACCCCACGCCCTTCTTCGACGGGCTCATCTTCCACCGGATCATTCCCGGATTCATGATCCAGGGCGGCTGCCCGCTGGGTCAGGGCATCGGTGGCCCCGGCTACACCTTCGACGACGAGATCAGCCCGGACAAGGACTTCACCAAGCCCTACATGCTCGCCATGGCCAACGCCGGCAAGCGCATGGGCAAGGGGACCAACGGGTCACAGTTCTTCATCACGGTCGGCAACACCAGCTGGCTGCAGGGCAAGCACACGATCTTCGGCGAGGTCGCCGACGCACCGAGCCGCGAGGTCGTCGATGCGATCGCCGGTGTGCGCACCGGCGCCAACGACAAGCCGGTCGAGGACGTCGTGATCGAGTCCGTCGTCGTCAACGGCTGACCACGGTCTCCCTCGCCACATGAGCGACCCCACCGCACCAGCTCAGCAGACCGCGCCGGTCTGTCCCCGGCATCCCCAACGGGTGTCGTACGTGCGGTGCCAACGCTGCGGCCGGCCGGTCTGTCCTGAGTGTCAGCGGCCGGCCGCGGTCGGCGTGCAGTGCGTCGACTGTGTCCGAGAGCAGGCGCACGCCGCGCGGTCGACCCGGACGGTGTTCGGTGGGAGCGTCACCGAGAGTCCCGTCGTGTCCTACGTGATCGTGGCCCTGTGCGTCGCGGTGTTCGTCGTGCAGTCGGTCCAGCCGTCGCTGACGGACCAGATCGTGTTCGACCCCGGTGCCGCCCGAGACCAGCCCTGGCGCTTCGTCACCGCGGCCTTCGCCCACTCCTCGATCAGCCACATCGCCTTCAACATGCTGGCGCTGTGGGTGGTGGGAGCCCAGTACCTCGAAGGTCTGCTCGGCCGCGCGAGGTATGCCGCGGTGTACCTCGTCAGCGCGCTCGGTGGCTCAGTCGTCTACATGCTGTTCAGGAGCCCGCCCCCGATTCCGTACGCGCCGCCCAACGAGCAGTTCTGGGGTCCCGGCACGGTCGGGGCCTCCGGTGCGGTCTTCGGACTGTTCGGGGCCATGCTCGTCCTCAACCGTCACCTGGGTAGGTCCTCGGCCGGCATGTACGCGACCATCGCGATCAACGCGGTCATCGGGTTCGTCGTGCCCAACATCGCCTGGCAGGCCCATCTGGGCGGTCTGATCACCGGCGCGGCCCTGGCCGCGGTCATCGCCGCGACGACTCCGGCCCGGCGTCGTCGCTGGCAGTGGCCAGGCGTCGCGCTGATCGTCGTCGTGCTGGTGGCCTTGGCGATCGTGAAGTACGCCGTGAGCCCAGTGGTGGTCTTCTGACATACGTCAGCCGGATGAGCCGAGCTCATCCGGCTGACGTATTACACGCCTGTGATTCTGTCCCCAGCTGTGCACAACCCTGTGGACAACGCCGCGCCGTCAGCGCCAGCGAGTGGTCATCCCGAAGCCCGTGAGCATCAGCCCGAAGCCGATGCCGAGGTTCCACCGGCCGAGGGACTCGACCGGGAACCGCTGGCTCGTGATGTAGAAGACGACGATCCAGAGCAGGCCGACGACCATGAGCGTCAGCATGACGGGCACGAACCACGGGGGGTTGCCGAGCTTCGGCTTCGCAGGCTTGGGGGGCGGCGTATAGACGCGCTTGTCGCGACCCTTGGACTCGGGCACGTGAGCTCTCCTCGCAATCGGACGGCGTACATCCCGCCGAGACGTTTGGCATAGCGTAGTGCCATGGCAGACCAGCGGCTGACGTGGCTGACGCGTCGGCCGACACCATGGTCGGCCGTCGTGCCGCTCGTGGCGCTGGGTGCCGGGTTGCTTTTCGCCGTCAGCGCGGCCACGGCGAAGGGCACTGATCTGCGGGCTTCCAGTACGGACCTGCCCGGGCTGATCCGTCAAGAGACCCTGGCCAACGCGCGCGCCCAGCAGAGCGTCAGCAGCCTGCGCTCCGAGGTCAACAGGCTCTCGGCCGAGCAGGCGCCGGGCAACCAGCAGGTGACGCAGCTGACGAGCCGAGCCGACTCGCTGACGGTGGCGGCTGGAGTGGACCCGGTCCAGGGCCCGACGGTCAAGGTGACCCTGAACGATGCGAAGAACGTGCCGAGCGTCCTGCCGCGTGACCTCACGGTGGATGACTACGTTGTGCATCAGCAAGACGTGCAAGCGGTGGTCAACGCCCTGTGGGCGGGGGGAGCGGAAGCAATGATGTTGATGGACCAGCGGGTCGTGTCGACCAGTGCGGTGCGCTGCGTCGGTAACACCCTGATCCTGCAGGGCCGGGTGTACTCCCCACCGTTCGTCATCACCGCGATGGGCAACCCCGGAGCTCTGCACAAGGCCCTGGACGACAGCCCCGGCGTGACGATCTATCGCCAGTGGGTCGACGCCGTCGGCCTCGGCTACGACGTGGCGACCTCCAGCAACCAGACGTTCCCCGGGTTCACTGGGTCCCTGAACCTCCAGTACGCGCAGGCCGCCAGGTGAAGGCACTTCGCTGGACGCTCGGTGGGCTGGGCGACGTCTTCCTGACCGCCGGCCTGCTCCTGCTGCTGTTCGTCAGCTGGCAGCTGTGGTGGACCGACGTCACCGCCAACCGTGTCCAGGCCACGGAGGTCCGCACCCTCACCCACGACTTCGCGTCCGCCACGACGACGCCGCGTGGCGTCACCCCGACGCCGGTCGCCTTCGGCAAGGCGTTCGCGATCCTGCGCATCCCGCGCCTGGGTGCCGACTACGCCCGGCCCATCCTCGAGGGCACGTCCCACGACATCCTGCAGGACGGCATCGGCCACTACGTCGGTACCTCGCTGCCCGGCGCGGTGGGCAACTTCGCGGTGGCCGGTCACCGGACGACCTACGGTCGCCCCTTCCACGACATCGACACGCTGGTCCCCGGTGACCTGGTCATCGTCGAGACCCGCTCGGCATACACCGTGTATGCCGTGAAGCGGCACGTGATCGTGCTCCCGACCCAGGTCGAGGTGCTGGACCCGGTGCCGCAGCATCCCGGAGCCCGGCCGACGGTGGGATGGATGACGATGACGGCCTGTCACCCGAAGTACTCCGCTGCCAAGCGGTACGTGGTGTTCGCCGAGCTGGTCCACGTCTACCCCCACGCCGGTGGGCTCCCGCCCGGAACCCTCGCCGTCCCCAAGGGAGCACCATGATCTACGCCGCCGTCTGGCGCGCCCTGCCCGGACCCCTGCCGGTGCGCATCCTGCTCGCCTTCGTCCTCGTCGTGGTCGTCGTCGCGTTCTGCTTCCTGTGGCTCTTCCCGCGGATCGCACCCCTGATGCCGTTCAACGACAACACGGTGAACCCCAGCGGCTCGGCCGTCCACGCGGCATACCCAGCGGGGTCTCGGTGAGCCCGCAGACCCGGATCCTGGTCGTCGACAACTACGACAGCTTCGTCTTCACCATCGTCGGCTACCTCCAGCAGCTGGGTGCGCAGTGCGAGGTCGTGCGCAACGACGCAGTGTCGCCTCACGACGGGGCCGACTTCGACGGCGTGCTGGTCTCGCCGGGGCCTGGCACCCCCGAGGAAGCCGGGGTGTCGATGGCGATGATCGAGGCCTGTGCGGAAAGGGCGCAGCCGATGCTGGGGGTCTGTCTGGGCCATCAGGCGCTGGGTGTGGTGTGCGGCGCGACGGTCGGGCGTGCTCCTGAGCTGCTCCACGGCAAGACCTCGCAGGTCCTGCACGATGCGTCCGGCGTCCTCGCCGGGCTGCCGAGCCCGTTCACCGCGACGCGGTACCACTCCTTGACGATCGACCCGCCGACCCTGCCGGCCGAACTTGTGCCGAACGGGCACACCAAGAGCGGCATCGTCATGGCCGTCCGTCACCGGGACCTGCCCCTGCACGGCGTGCAGTTCCACCCCGAGAGCGTCCTGACCCAAGGTGGGCATCGCCTCCTGGCCAACTGGCTGGAGCTCTGCGGAGCCACCGACGCGGTCGCGCGCTCGACGGGCCTGACCCCGCTGGTCCACGACGCCGAGGGCGTTGCGCAAGCCGTCTCAGCCGACTAACCGCCCAACCGACCAGCGGCTCTGCGGACCGGCAGCTCGACGGGTCACCCGGTCAGGGCGTCGACGTGGACGTCGTGCTGATCCCGGGCAGCGGCAACGTTGCCGTAGTGGATGTCGTCGGCGTCGGGGTGGTCGTGGTGGTTGTCGGCGTGGGCGTCGGGGGAGCGGGCTGGGCCACCGTCAGCACGATCGTGGTTCCGTACGGCACCTTGTCGTTCGCCTTGGGGCTCTGCTTGAGGACGGTGTCCTCGGTCTGGGTGCTCGTGACATAGGTCGTCTTGATGGTGAACCCGAGATCGCTGAGCTGGGTGGCAGCGTCGCTGCGCAGCTTGCCCGTGACGTCCGGAACGCTGACCAACCCGGACGAGACCTTGAGGTTGACCGCCGACCCGACCGGCACCGACTGGCCGGCGGCGGGGTCGGTGGTGATGATCTTGCCCATCTCGACGCTGGTGCCGTCCACCTGGCTCGTCGTGCCGAGCTTGAGCCCCAGACTGGTGAGCAGGGTCTTGGCCTCGTCCTGGCTGTAGCCCTTGAGATCCGGCAACGTCACGGTGTCCGGACCGCTGGAGACGCTCAGGGTCACCGTCGATCCTCGCGCGACCTGCTCGCCGCCGGGCGGGCTCTGGTCCACGACCGTGCCCACGGCCTTGCTGCTGGCCACGTTGTGCGTCTGGGGCGCCAGCCCGGCGGCGCGGATCTCGGCGCTCGCCGTCTCGACCGGCTTGTTGGTCACGCTGGGCACCGACACCTTCGACGCGGCGGCCGAAGGCTGGTTGAGCAGGGACCGGCCGGCGAGGAACAACAGTGCCAGGCACGCGAGCACGCCGAGGACCAGCAGGAAGTAGCCCAGGCCCCGTCGCTTGCGCGGCTCGTCGTCGGGGTCGTGACCGATCGCCGGCAGCGTCGCGGTGTTCCCGTGCACGGGCTCCGGCCCACCGGCATACCCACCGGAGGGGATGATCGTCGTCGCCGCACCAGCAGCAAGGCCGGAGATGGCCATGGTCGCCTCGCTGGAGGCCAGCGCGGTTCCCCGCGCGGCGTCACTGATCGGCCGACCCAGCCGGGCGGCCTGCAGGTCCGCGCGGAACGCGGTCGCATCCTGGTAGCGCGCCTCGCGGTCCTTGGCCAGAGAGTGCAGCACCACGGCGTCGAGCGCAGGGCTGACCTTCGGGTTGAACGCCGACGGCCGAGGGGGTGCCTCGCCGACATGTTGGTACGCGATGGCCACCGGGGAGTCGCCCTGGAACGGGGGGCGCCCGGTCAACAGCTCGAAGAGCAGGCAGCCGGTCGAGTAGAGGTCGGAGCG
>DASYGI010000420.1:0-4475 GCA_035999925.1 Pedococcus sp. | reverse complement strand
CCCCAGGCGAAGTCCAGCCGCAGGTACCCCGGCTTGTTGTACGAGCCGGACTGCAGCGCCGACGGACCGAGCACCTGCCGCAGCGCCGCGTGCACCACGTGCGTCCCGGAATGGGCCTGGCACGCCGAGATCCGCCACTCCGGGTCGACCTCGGCCGATACGCCCTGACCTGCGCGGATCGGCCCGGTCAGCACCTCGACGGTATGGGCCACCAGACCCTTGACGGGGCGCTGCACGTCGACGACCCTCAGGTGGCTGCCGTCCGCGGTGATGATGCCCGCGTCGGCGACCTGGCCACCTGACTCGGCATAGAACGGGGTCCGGTCGAGCACGACCTGGCCACGCTGCCCGGGCTCGAGCTCCTCGACCCGCTCACCGTCGACGACCAGTCCCAGCACGGTGGCCTCACTGGTCAGCTCCGTGTAGGCCCGCCAGTCGGTGGCCCCCAGGGCACGCAGGTCGCGCCACACCTCGGTGTTCGCGTGGCCGCCCTTCTTGGCCTTGGCGTCCGCCTTGGCGCGGTCGCGCTGCTCCTGCATCAGCCGGGTGAACCCTTCGCGGTCCACCTCCAGCCCCTGCTCCGCGGCCATCTCCAAGGTGAGGTCGATCGGGAAGCCGTACGTGTCGTGGAGCTGGAAAGCCTCGTTGCCCGCCAAGGTGGTGCCGCCATCGTCCTTGGTGCGAGCCACCGCGGTGTCCAGGATCGTGGTCCCGGCGACCAGGGTGCGGCGGAAGGACTCCTCCTCGGCATACGCGATCTGGGAGATCCGGTCGAAGCCGTCCTCGAGCTCTGGGTAGGAGTTCTTCATGCGGTCCATGGACACCGGCAGCAGCAGCGGCAGGCTCGGCTCGTCGAAGCCCAGCAGCCGCATCGAGCGCACGGCGCGGCGCAGCATGCGGCGCAGCACGTACCCCCGGCCTTCGTTGCCGGGGGTGACCCCGTCACCGATGAGCATCAGGCTGGAGCGGACGTGGTCGGCGACGACCCGCAGGTGCACGTCGTCGGGGTGCGACTCGCTGGCCGCGTGGCCGGAGTGCACGCCGTACTTCTTGCCGGCCAGCTCGGCGGCACGCTCGAGGACGGGGTACACCTCGTCGATCTCGTAGAGGTTGTCGACGCCTTGGAGCAGCGTCGCCATCCGCTCGAGGCCCATGCCGGTGTCGATGTTCTTCTTCGGCAGGTCGCCGGCGATGTCGAAGTCGTCCTTGGCGCGGACCGCCGACAGGTCGTACTGCATGAACACGAGGTTCCAGAACTCCAGGTACCGGTCCTCGTCGACCGCCGGGCCACCCTCGCGGCCGTACTCAGGTCCGCGGTCCAGGTAGATCTCGCTGCACGGACCTCCGGGGCCGGGCACCCCCATGTGCCAGTAGTTGTCGAGCTTGCCGCGGCGCACGATCCGCTCGACGGGGATCCCGATGGTGTTCTTCCACAGGTCGAAGGCCTCGTCGTCGTCCTCGTAGACCGTCGGCCAGATCTTGTCGGCGTCCAGGCCGAAGCCGCCCTCGCCCTGGGGGGTCGTGACGAGCTCCCAGGCGAAGGTGATGGCGCCTTCCTTGAAGTAGTCCCCGAACGAGAAGTTGCCGTTCATCTGGAAGAACGTGCCGTGCCGGGAGGTCTTGCCGACCTCCTCGATGTCCCCGGTCCGCACGCACTTCTGCACCGAGGTCGCGCGGTCCCACTGGGGCGCCTGCTGCCCGAGGAAGTACGGCTTGAACGGCACCATGCCCGCATTGACGAACAGCAGGTTGGGGTCGTCATAGACCAGCGGGGCGGACGGGACGACCGTGTGGCCCTTGCTCTCGTAGAACGAGAGGAAGCGGCGCCTGATCTCGGCGGTTTCCATGGATGTACTCAGTCCTTAGGCATGCCGTGGGGGGTTACCGGCGGGCATGACGAATCGTACGGGCAAAGCGGGAGGGGTATGCCGGGGCGGCGGCCCGGGTGGGCCGGTCGCCCCTACCGAGCTCGGTGGCTGCCGCTGGGGCGGGGTCCGGTGGGGTCGTCGAGCAGGGCGCGCGCCGTCGCCGCGTCGAGACGGCCTGCGGCCCCCCGATCGAGGGCGCTGTCGCCGGGATGGGCGGAGTCGCTGGTCTCGGTGTCGATGCCCAGGGCGAGACGCAGCTCGCCCTCGCGCTCGTCCATGCCCTCACGCACCGCAGCGGCAAGCTCACGAAGTCCCTCGCCGAAGTCGGACAGCCCGTGCGCGACCCCGGCCGGCGTATAGGCCTCCGCAGCCTTGCTGACCTTGCGCACCGCATACACCCCGGCGGCGGCACCCAGGGCCGCCCAGAACAGACGTGACATCGCTGATCAGCCCCGACGACGGCGACGGCCGCCTGCGTTGCCCCGCGATCCGCTGGCCGAGAATGCCGAGCGGACGCCGTAGGTGAAGGCCGCGACCTTGACCACCGGGCTGCCCAGCGTCGCGGCGAACAGCGAGGTGAGCGCGTTCGCGTTGGTCGTCATCGCCGACACGTTGGTCGTGATGCCGTCGACCCGGGCGAGCTGCTCGTTGGTCAGGCTCACCGTGTCGGTGAGCTTCAGCAGCGTCGGCTGGACGTTCTCGGTGGTGCTGCGCAGGCTCATCCGCGTCTCGTCGAGGATCTTGCCGGCCTTGCCGATGACGCTGCCCAGCCGGAAGACCAGGAAGGCAAAGGCCAGGGCCGCGATCAGGCCCGCGATATCGCCGAGACTCACATGCATGGCGGTCACCCTACCCCGACGTCCACGAGCTCACTGCACGTCGGTGCGACCGCGGATCCGCGACTTGAGCCACTCCCACCGCGCTGAGAGCCGCTCCTCGAAACCGCGGTCCGTCGGGCGGTAGTAGTCGGTGTGACCCTGCAGGTCGTCGGGCAGGTAGGCCTGCTGCGCCACCCCGTCCGGCTCGGCGTGGGCGTACACGTACCCCTCACCGTGGCCCAGCCGGGACGCGCCGGCATACCCGCTCCCGCGCAGGTGCGGCGGCACCGCTCCCCCACGCCCCGCGCGCACGTCCGCGATCGCCTCGTTGATCCCCACGTAGGCCGCGTTGCTCTTGGGCGCCAGCGCGTTGTGGACGACGGCCTGGGCCAAGATGATCCGGGCCTCCGGCATGCCGATCTGGGCGACGGCGTGCATCGCCGCGACCGCCGTCTGCAGCGCCGTGGGGTCGGCCATGCCCACGTCCTCGCTGGCGGCGATGACGATCCGCCGCGCGATGAACCGTGGGTCCTCCCCTGCCTCGAGCATCCGCGCGAGGTAGTGCAGAGCCGCGTCGACATCGGAGCCGCGCATGGACTTGATCAGCGCCGAAGCCACGTCGTAGTGCTGGTCCCCGGTCTTGTCGTACCGCACCGACGCGAAGGCCACCGCCTGCTCGGTGTGCGCCAGCGTGATCTCCACCGGCCCGTCGAGCTCAAGCCCCACCGGTATGCCGTCCTGCGCCACGCCCGCGGCCGCCTCCAGCGAGGTCAGAGCCCGCCGCGCATCGCCGCCGGCGATCCGCACCAGGTGGGCCACCGCGTCGTCGGCCAGGGCGTACGCACCGGCCAGGCCACGCTCGTCGGCGATCGCCGAGGCCAGGACGTCGGCCACCTCGGCGTCGTCGAGCGGCCCGAGGGTGATGAGCATCGAGCGGGACAGCAGCGGCGCGATGACCGAGAACGACGGGTTCTCGGTGGTGGCCGCCACCAGGATGACCTGGCGCGTCTCGACCCCGGGCAGCAGGGCGTCCTGCTGAGCCTTGGTGAACCGGTGGATCTCGTCGAGGAACAGCACGGTCTGACGGTCGTACAGGTCGCGCTCGCGGGCCGCCTGGTCCATCACCGCCCGGACGTCCTTGACTCCTGCGGTGACGGCGCTCAGCTCGACGAACCGCCGGTCTGCCGCGGTGGCCACGAGGTGGGCCAGGGTCGTCTTGCCCGTGCCGGGCGGCCCCCAGATGATGACGGAGACTGGGCCGGCGGCTCCGCCCGACCCCTCGACCAGCCGGCGCAGCGGGCTGCCGGGACGGAGCACATCCGCCTGCCCGCGGACCTCCTCCAAGGACGCCGGTCGCATGCGCACCGCCAGCGGCGGAAGGGATGCACCGCCGGACATGCCCGCCTCGGCGCCGCGTGCCGCCGTTGCGAACAGGTCGTCGCCATCGCCTATCGCCACGGATGGCAGGCTATCTCCCGTGACCGACGCGCCCAGCCATGACGCCCCGCACCCCGACCGGTCACGCTTGGGACTGACCCGCCTCGGCCTGGCCATCGCGCATCGGCCCAAGAGCGTCATCGTCGTCTGGCTGCTGTTGGTCGCCGCGGGCTTCAGCGTGGCTACGGGCGCGTTCGGGGGCGACTCCCTCTTCACCCGGCTGCACACCGGCGAGCCGAGCGTGTCCGGCGAGAACGCCGCGGGTCGCGACCTGCTCACCAAGGCCGGCGGCTCGCAGCTGTCGACGTACACCGTCCGGGTCGAGGGTGTCACCCTCGGCGCACCGCAGACC
>DASYGI010000419.1:0-10758 GCA_035999925.1 Pedococcus sp. | reverse complement strand
TTCTCATCCTATACTCGGCGCTGACGGCCACGGCTGTCGCGGTGGTGCGGTGGCGGTGGGTGCGCCGTGGCGACAGGGTCGCCGCGGTCTGGGCCGGCATGTCGATGACTGTCGGGGTGCTGGTCCCGCCCTTGATGGTGGTCGGCACCGGTCCTTATCCATCGCAGCCGCGTACCGACACGCTGAGGTGCGCCGACGGGGTGGTCAGAACGTGTGTGTGGCCCGAGCATGCCGGCGAGCTTCCGCGGGTTGCCGCTGCGGCGGCGGACCTGGCGGGTCGGCTTGATGCCCTGGCGGCCGTGCGGCCATCCACGCTCAGCGAGGCGAATCCCGCCAGCGTGCGGGAAGGCACTGGCGTGCTGGGCGTAGTGCGAGGCATGAGCGATCAAGACCTGGAGAGCTCGGTGGTCGTCGGGCTGAGTCCAGCGTTGCGGCCTGCGTGCGAGCAGTCGCTGAGTAGTCGCGGCCTGGCGGGCGTGAGGTTGTTCGCCGATGTGGCGCGCGCCCAAGGGCTTGTTCTCGCCAGGGCTGGTGTGTCCGGGTGGCAGGAGCGCATCGGACCCGACCAGGCTGCGTTTGTCCGAGAACTCTTGCGTCGCAGCGATCAGGCGCAGGGGGCCTGGATCAACTCCGTCACCCGACGTGCCCGCGACTGCGCGGCCGGGTCGCGGACTAGATGAGGCTGTATCTGCGATGCCGGCGCGCGGCTTGGGTGGCTGCGGGCATGCTCTCGGCTGGTGCAGTTGTTGGGCTGGCCGGCGAGACGGGTGTGCCGGTGCCGAATCTGGCCGGTGGTCCGGGGTACGGCACGGTCCTGGCTCTCCTCGCGCCGGCTCCAACCGTCGCAATCCTTGCAGGAGGCTTGGCAGGCCGGCGCCTGCCGGGTGAGCTCGCGGCAGCGCGGTTGGTGCGCCTGCTCGATCTAGTGTGGGTGGTGATCGGTGTCGCGTGGTTCGCCTTAGCCGCAACAGCAACGGACCTGGCCGGGACTCGGGACGCCGCCGTCCGTAACCTCGTGGGGTTCGCCGGGCTCATGCTGCTCGCGGATCGGTACCTGCCGTACGGTTCGGCTGCCGCAGTCACCACGGCATACGCGCTGGTCGGCACGACGCTTGGTCAGGCACGCGACCCGGCGTGGTGGGCCTGGTTCCTCCGTCCTGCTGCGGATCGAACTGCTCTCTTGATCGCCGTGGTCGCAGCGGTGGTTGGTTTGACCGCCTTGACCGGCCGGCCGAGGACACCCCGCCATAATTGAGAACTATGGACGTATCGGTTGACGAGCTGGCTTTGCTCAAGCGTGGGCGCCTCCTCGAGGGTGCGACCTTGGCATGGAACGTCGTCGGCATCATCGTCCTCGCCATAGCGGCCCTGAGCGCCCATTCCGTGGCTCTAGCGGGCTTTGGACTTGACTCTCTGATCGAGATCGGTGCTAGCACGGTCGTCCTCTGGGAGCTGTCGGGAGTCGGCGAAGCCCGGCAACGCCGAGCCCTGCGTCTCATCGCCTTCGCGTTTGTGGGACTCGGCGTCTACCTGGTGACACAGACGGCTTATGTGTTCGCAGACGACTACCACCCCCAGCACAGTCCCCTCGGCATCGCCTGGACCGCGGTCACCGCGGCCGTCATGTTCGCTCTGGCCGCCGGCAAGCGTCGCACTGGCACCCGACTGGGCAACCCCGTCCTCGTCACCGAGGGTCGAGTCACCACGATCGACGCGCTGCTGGCTTGCGCCGTACTGCTCGGACTGGTGCTCAACGCGCTGGTCGGCTGGTGGTGGGCTGACCCGCTGGCCGGGCTGGTCATCGTCTACTACGCGGCTCGAGAAGCAGCCGAGATCCTGCGTCCGCACCACGGGCCAGCGGCGTGAGCCAGCAGCGACGGCTCAGCCTGGTCCTGCTCCTGAATGTCGTCATGATCGGCGGCCTGATTGTTGTGGGCCTAGCCGCGCATTCCCTCGGTCTGGTGGCGGCTGGCGGTGACTTCGTCGCCGACTCGCTGGCGATCATCCTCGGTCTGGTAGCCGTTCACCTGCGCGACCGTCATGGGCGCGCTCACGCACCGACCTACGTGGCACTGGCCAACGTCACGCTGTTGCTGGGGTTCACCGGGTTCGTGCTCGTCGAAGGCCTTCGCCGTCTCATCACCGGCAGCCCGGAAGTGCACGGACTGCCGATCCTGATCCTGTCGGGCATTTCCACCCTGGTGATGTTCGCGGGCGCCCTGATCCTTGGCAGGGGGGCGAGTAGCGAAGACCTGCACATGCGGTCCGTGCTGCTCGACACGATCTCGGACGGGTTGGCTGCCGCAGCGGTGGCCGTTGCCGGGGCGATCATCCTCGTGAGCCACGGCCTGTACTGGCTCGATGCCGCCGCCGCCATTGCCATCGGCGTGATCATCGGTCTCGGTGCTCTGCGGTTGCTCAGGGACGTCGTTACCGCCGCGTCCGCTGCTCGCGCCCAAGCACGTCGAGATCGGCCAGCGCGGCCGCGACCATGACCAGTGCCGCCCCCATCGCGGCTTCCCACCAAGGACTGGGTCTGGCGAAGGCGCGTCCGAAGTTCGACGCGTACGTCCAACCCATCATGAGCACAAGTCCGCCCACCACGAGCAGCCAGCCGGGCAGCTGCGGAAAGACCCCACCCCACGTGACGGAGAGGCCGAACAGGACCAGCCCGGCACAGAGCAGGGGCAGCGAGCCGCCGAAGCCGAGGCCGACGGCCGCGACCCCAGCCCACCCAACCCAGGCACGGGGCATCTCGTCCTGTATGAGCTGGTATCCCAGAACCGCGGTCGTCATCAAGACCAGCGTCGCGAGGTCGAGCAGCACCGCGACCATGGGCGGCAACGCGATCGCGCGCGAGCGGGTCGACCAGTAGGCGAAGAAGAGTAGGCCGCCCGCGTCGCCCGCGAGCGGACCCAGGCGCTCGAGGCTGACCACGACCGGCGACGGTCCCTGCATGGACCGAACGTATGACGCGCGCCTGCGTTGCGGATCGTCCCTTTGACGCAGGCCCCCTGGGCGTTGACGCAGCGGCTAGGTGTCGCTGCGCTAACCTATGGCCATGGCACGTCAGTTGCTCCTTCGATAGCCGCGTTGGCCCCCGGACACCCGAGGCCACCGCGGCCAGCCCCTCCACCGCGAGGGGCTTTTCTGTGAGCAGACTTCGTCGCCGAGACCCGAACCGAGGATGACATGACCGAGACGCCGCATCGTTACACCGCCGAGCTGGCCCAGCAGATCGAGCTTGCCTGGCAGGACCGTTGGCAGCAGGAGGGCACCTTCCACGCGCCCAACCCGGCCGGTCCCTGGGCGGAGCCTGACAAGGTGGCCGGGCGCGAGAAGCTGCTTGTCCTCGACATGTTCCCCTACCCCAGCGGCGCCGGACTGCACGTCGGACACCCGTTGGGCTACATCGCGACCGACGTCTTCGCCCGGTACCACCGGATGACCGGCAAGAACGTCCTGCACTGCCTGGGCTACGACGCCTTCGGCCTGCCGGCCGAGCAGTATGCCGTGCAGACCGGTCAGCATCCGCGCAAGACGACCGAAGAGAACATGGTCGTGATGAAGCGCCAGCTGCGCCGCCTTGGGCTGGGTCACGACGACCGCCGGACGATCGCCACCATCGACCCGGACTACTACCGATGGACCCAGTGGATCTTCCTGCAGATCTACAACGCCTGGTACGACGTCGAAGCCGTCCGTCCGGACGGTGGTCACGGCAAGGCCCGTCCCATCTCCGAGCTGGTTGCCCAGTTCGAGAGCGGCGCTCGCCCCCTGCCGGCCGAGGACGGCAGGGGTTGGTCCGACCTGTCGGCGACCGAGCGACACGGCATCCTCGACGGCTACCGCCTGGCGTACACGTCCGAAGCGCCGGTCAACTGGGCTCCGGGCCTGGGCACCGTGCTCTCGAACGAGGAGGTCACCAACGACGGGCGCTCTGAGCGGGGCAACTACCCCGTCTTCAAGAAGAGCCTGCGCCAGTGGATGATGCGGATCACCGCGTATGCCGACCGGCTGGCCGACGACCTCGACCGCGTGGACTGGCCCGAGAAGGTCAAGCTCATGCAGCGCAACTGGATCGGGCGTAGTCAGGGCGCTTTGGTGACGTTCCCGCTCGTCGGCCACGCTGCAGGCCTCGAGGTCTTCACCACTCGCCCGGACACCCTGTTCGGGGCGACGTTCATGGTGGTCGCGCCCGAGCATCCCGTGCTGGCCACTCTGGTGCCACAGGGCGAGTGGACCGACGGAACCAACCCCGTCTGGACCGGTGGCGAGGATGGGCCGACCGACGCCGTGGCGGCATACCGTCGCGCAGCGTCGCGCAAGAGCGAGGTCGAGCGACAGAGCGAAGGCAAGGACAAGACCGGAGTCTTCACGGGACTGTGGGCCACGAATCCCGTGACGGGCCAGGACATTCCGGTGTTCGTCGCTGACTACGTGCTTATGGGCTACGGCACCGGAGCCATCATGGCCGTGCCGGGACAGGACGAGCGCGACTGGGACTTCGCGGCGCGCTTCGGACTGCCCATCGTGCGAACGGTGCAACCGAGTGAAGGCCACCCCGACGACCAGGCGTTCACGGGGGACGGGCCGGCGATCAACTCGTCCAACGAGGAGATCTCACTCGACGGTCTGGGGGTGGTCGAAGCCAAGGCGAAGATCATCGACTGGCTCTCAGGGAAGGGATTCGGCGACGGCACGATCAACTACAAGCTGCGCGACTGGCTGTTCAGCCGGCAGCGGTACTGGGGGGAGCCGTTCCCGATCGTGTTCGACGAGGACGGCAACAGCCACGCTGTACCCGAGTCGATGCTGCCGGTGGAGCTGCCCGACGTTCCGGACTACTCGCCCAAGACGTTCGAGCCGGAGGACGACAGCAGCAGTCCGGAGCCGCCACTGGGACGCGTTGCCGAGTGGGTCAACGTGGAGCTCGACCTGGGGGACGGGCGCGGCGTGCGCACCTATCGTCGCGAGACCAACACCATGCCGAACTGGGCTGGATCCTGTTGGTACTACTTGCGATACCTGGACCCGGCCAACGACCAGGCGTTCGTCGACCCCGAGAACGAGCAGTACTGGATGGGGCCCCAGTCGACCGCAGTGGACGGAGCACCGGCCGGGGTCAGCGACCCCGGCGGCGTCGACCTCTACATCGGTGGGGTCGAACATGCCGTCCTGCACCTGCTCTACGCGCGGTTCTGGCACAAGGTCCTGCACGACCTTGGCCACCTGACCAGCGAGGAGCCGTTCCGGAAGTACTTCTCCCAGGGGTACATCCAGGCGCCCGCCTACCGCGACGATCGCGGCCAGCCGGTCGAGGCCTCCGAGGTGGTTGAGCAGCCAGGGCACGACGGAGGCGAGACCACCTTCACCTGGCGGGGGCAGCCGGTGAGCCGCGAGTTCGGCAAGATCGGCAAGTCGCTCAAGAACGTGGTGAGCCCGGACGAGATGTTCGAGGCGTACGGCGCGGACACCCTTCGGGTCTACGAGATGTCGATGGGCCCACTCGAGCTCAGCAAGCCGTGGGAGACCCGGGCCGTCGTCGGTGCGCAGCGCTTCCTGCAACGGTTGTGGCGCAACGTGATCGACGAGGAGACCGGTGCCGTCCGGGTGCTCGACGAACCCATGGACCCGGACACGGCCCGGATCGTGCACAAGACCATCGACGCGGTGTCACGGGACTTTGCCTCGTTGGGTTTCAATACCGCGATCGCCCGGTTGATCGAGCTGAACAACGCCCTCACCAAGCTGGACGCGGCGCCCCGAGAGGCGATCGAGCGGCTCCTCGTGATGACGGCTCCGCTGGCTCCGCATATCGCCGAGGAGCTCTGGTCGCGGTTGGGTCACCCGGAGTCGATCACCTTCGCTTCGTTCCCGGTCGCCGACCCGGCGCTGCTGGTCGAGGACACCGTGGTTTGCGTCGTCCAGATCAAGGGCAAGGTGCGCGACCGTGTCGAGGTGCCGGCGGACATCGACGAGGACAGCCTGCGGGACCTGGTGCTTGCCCTGCCGAAGGTGTTGGCCGCGACCGAGTCAGGCGTCCGCACGGTGGTCGTCCGTGCTCCCAAGCTGGTCAACGTCGTGCCCGTCTGAGTCCGCCTTCCCATCACGAGTCGATAGCCTGCCCAGGTGAGCGTCGCGATCGTTACCGACAGCACGGCATACCTGCCTGCGTCGCTGGTCGACGCCCGCGGGATTCACGTCGTCCCGCTCCACGTCATCATTGCCGGGACCGAGTACAGCGAAGGTGTCGACGTGAGCACCGAACAGGTCGCGGCAGCGTTGCGGTCCTTCAAGCCGGTCTCGACGTCCCGGCCCACGCCGCAGGCGTTTCTGGACACGTACGAGAAGGCAGCCGCAGACGGTGCGGAGGCGGTGGTGTCGATCCACATTTCGGCCGACATGTCCTCGACCATCGAGTCCGCCCACCTGGCGGCCCAGCACGCGCCGGTGCCCGTGACCGTGGTGGACTCCCGTTCGCTGGGCATGGCCATGGGGTTCGCCGTCCTTTCTGCGGCCGAGCTCGCGAGCCAGGGCGGGGCTGCGGAGGATGTTGCCGCGCAGGCCCGCTTGCGCTGCGAGGCTGCAACGGTCGTGTTCTATGTCGACACCCTCGAGCATCTTCGGCGGGGCGGACGCATCGGCTCTGCCTCAGCCTTCCTCGGGTCGGCGCTGGCGATCAAACCCATCCTGGAGCTGTCGGACGGTCACATCCGAGGACTGGAGAAGGTCCGGACCTCAGGTCGCGCGCTCGTCCGCCTGGAAGAGCTCGCGGTCGCCGCCGCCGCTGCCGCCGGCGCCGAAGGGGTGGACATCGCCGTGCAGCACCTCGACTCCGCCGCACGGGCCGAGGATCTGGCCGGTCGGCTGCGGGAGCGAGTCGACACCCCCGGTGAGGTGATCACCGTGGAGCTGGGCGCGGTCGTGGGAGCACACGTGGGGCCAGGAACGCTCGCTGTTGCGGTCTCGCCGCGACCGGGTCCATGACACTCAGCGACTTCGCTGCCCTGACGAACACCGGTCACGCTTCGCTCTGGGAGATCGCCAAGCTGCCGGTGGCGTGCGTCCTGGCCTTCCTGGTCGGGGCGGTCAACCCGGCCACGCTGCTGGCGCGCGTCCTGGGCAAGGACCTGCGGCATTCGGGTTCAGGCAACCCCGGAGCCACGAATGCAGGGCGCGTGCTCGGTGCGCGCTGGGGGGTCGTGGTGGGGTTGCTCGATGTCCTCAAGGGCCTTGTCCCGGTGCTGCTGACCCACGCGCTCATCGGCCCCGTCACGGCGTTATGCGTCGGCTTGGCGGTGGTGCTCGGTCACATCTGGTCACCGTTCCTGCGAGGGCAGGGCGGGAAGGGCGTCGCCACGTCGCTGGGGGCGATCCTCGCGGTCGAACCCTGGTTCGGCGTGGTGATGCTCGCGATCTTCGGTCTCCTGGTGTGGCGGCTGAGGTGGGTGGCCGGCGCGTCGATCTCGGCGTGCGCCGTTCTCCTCCTGTTGGGGGTGGTGACCTGGGTGCGGTGGGTGCCGTTCGGCTCACGCGACATCGGGGCGTGGTGCGTCGTGGTGGCTCTCGTGGTCATCTACCGACATCGACGCAATCTCGAACTCTGGTTCTCGGCACGACGGGACGCCTCCTCCACAGGCTGACACCACTCTCACGTTGGTCCACAGCGGGGGAGCGGTCGGGGCGCTTTCGGTGCCCGAGCTTCCTAGCGTTCCCGTATGCCGTTCCGCCGAGCCTCACCCGAGCCCTCTCCGCGGCTGAGAGCCATGCTGGAGACGGTCGAGGCCCGGGTTCGCGCCGCTGCCCCCGCCACCGCGGCACCGGCCGAGGAACCGGCTGCCTCCGCGACGGCCGCGGGCTTCGGCTCGTCCGCCGGGCTGAAGCCGTCGGCAGGGGCGGAGACGTCGCTGCGCGACGCGCGGTCTGCGGGGGTGGAGCCGTGGCTGCCGCAGCGCGCCTGGGTCGCCGAGCGGCCTTCCGCGCCAAGTGGCGGCGTAGCCGGTCTCGCAACTTCAACGACAGAGAGCACCGGTGTCACCCGAGGGCGCCACCGGCGTCCGAGGCCGCCCGCACCGAGGTTGCTGACCCTGCCAGCTTCCCTGCGTGACGCACGCCTGCGAGCTCCCCGCGCCGCGACGATCGGTCTGATCCTCGTCGTCGTCCTCACCGCTGGGGCGTTCGGGGTCCGAGTTGCCTGGGCCAAGGCGGCCAGTGCGCCGCGACCGGTGGGCGCGCCGGCCACGGGTTCGGCGATCGTCAACAGCGGCGCACGCTCCCGCCTGGAGCCGTCTCCGACGAATGCGGGCCTCCCGGCGACCTCGGGCGGTGCTGGTCTGACCGTGCATGTCGTGGGGCAGGTGTTCAAGCCCGGACTCGTCAGACTCCCGGCCGGGTCGCGTGTGGCCGATGCCGTGGCCAGGGCGGGTGGCGCGCGTCCCGACGCCGATCTGGCCGCCATCAACCTGGCTCGGCTGCTCGCGGATGGCGAGCAGCTGAGGGTGCCGAAGCCAGGGGAAGTCGTGGTGGGTCCTCAACCTGCCGCCACCGGATCAGGGTCAGGGCCGCCCGCGGCGGGCGGGGCGCCAGGCAGTGGTCTCGTCCGCCTGAACGCGGCCACCGTCTCCGAGCTGGACGCCCTGCCAGGGGTTGGGCCGGTGCTGGCCCAGCGGATCATTGACTGGCGTACCGAACACGGCCGCTTTGCCAGCGTCGACGAGCTGGGGGAGGTCAGCGGCATCGGCGAGAAGGTCTTGGCGCAGCTGAAACCCAAGGTGACCTTGTGAGCCCTTCGGGCAGCGACAGTGAGGGCCCTGCCATCCGCACGCCAGCTGCCTTGGATGTCCGCCTGCTGGTCCCGGCCCTTGTTGCCTGGGCCGTCTGCGCCAGCGTGCTGGGGGTCTCGAGCGTGGCCCTCACCGTGGGCGCAGCCGCCATCGGCGTCTGCGCCACGGTTCTCGTCTGGCGAACACGGGCTCCGGCGTGGGGAGTTGTGGCGTTGACGCTCGCCGCCGCCAGTGTCGTCCTCGCCGCCTGTGCGGCACAGACCAGCCTGCGCGAGACCGGGCCGGTGCGCCAGCTGGCAGCCGACCACGCCTCCGTTGACGTGGTCGGCACGGTCACTACGGACCCGATGGTCGTGGGCGGTCGTCGCCTCGGCGGTGCCACCGTCCGATTCACCATGACCGTCATGCAGGTCGCCGGTCGCGGCCAGTCAACGGCGGTGCACACCCCGGTGCTGGTGGTGGGGGACGAGTCGTGGCAGACAGTTCGCTGGCGAGAGACCATCCGGGCCCACGGCAAGCTCGTTCCCGCCGCTGCAGGCGACGGCGCCGTTGCCCTGCTGCGTCCCACCGACCCACCGCAGTCCCTGGAAAGGCCAGGGCTGATCGCACGGCTGGCAGAGCACCTTCGGGCCGGACTCCGAGCGGCGGCCTCGCCGCTACCGGCCGACGCACGCGGTCTGCTGCCCGCGTTGGTAATCGGGGACACGAGCCGCACCCCCGCGGACCTCACAGAGGCGATGCTGGCCACGGGCATGACTCACCTCTCCGCGGTGAGTGGCTCGAATGTGGCGATCGTCGTGGTCTTCGCCTTGGGCGCCTGCGCCCTGGTGGGCATTCCGCGCGTCTGGCGACCGGTGGTCGCCGTGGTGGTGCTGGCGGGCTTCGTGGTTCTCGCCAGACCTGAGCCCAGCGTGATCCGGGCAGCGACTATGGGTGCCATCGGGCTCGTCGGACTGAGCCGCTCGCGCCGCGCGGCCGGCATTCCGGTTCTGTCCGCGGCCGTCGTGCTGCTCCTGGTGGTGGATCCGTGGCTGAGCCGGTCGTATGGCTTCGCCTTGTCAACGTTGGCGACGCTGGGGCTATTGCTGTTCACCCGAACCTGGGGTGAGGCTATCGGCCGACGGCTCCCATCCCGGATCCGGTCCTGGGGGCCCGCCCTGGCGATTCCCGTTGCGGCGCAAGCCATGTGCGGGCCGGTGGTGGTGCTGCTCCAAGGTTCCGTGTCGGTCGTTGGAGTTGTCGCCAACCTGCTCGCGGCGCCGGCGGTCGCTCCCGCCACCGTCTGTGGGGTGGCGGCCGCCGTGGTCGCACCGGTCTGGCCGTTCGGTGCCACCATGCTGTGCTGGGTTGGCGCGGTCCCGGCCTTGGCCATCGCCTGGGTGGCCCGCACCTGCGCCACCATCCCAGGTGGCACGCTGCCGTGGCCGGATGGGCCACCGGGCGCCGTGCTGCTGGCCGTCCTGACGGTTTTCGTCGTGCTCACCGGGCGGTGGTGGGTGCATCAGATCCGGGCGCATCCACGGGCGACCCTTGGCGCATGTCTGGTGGTCGTCGCCCTGTGCGCGCCGACCTCGGCGCTGACGTGGCCCGCCCAGAACTGGCGTTTTGTGGCGTGTGACGTCGGTCAGGGCGACGGCCTCGTGCTCGCGACCACGCCCGGTCACGCGGTGCTGGTTGATGCTGGTCCCGAGCCGGCTGCCATCAACGGGTGCCTGCGCAGACTTCACGTCGACGCGTTGGACTCCGTGGTCCTCAGCCATTTCCACGCTGACCATGTCGACGGGCTCCCCGGTGCGTTGGAGGGCCGAAGCGTGCGCGAGATTCTCGTCACCCCCGTGCGCGACCCGCCGTACCAGTGGCGCGAGGTCCAAGGGTGGGCCCGAACCCGCGGCATACCCATCCGCGAGCTGGCGGCTGGCGACCATCTCACGTGGCAGGGGGTGAGTGCGGATGTCTGGTGGCCGGCACGACG